>DRKP01000138.1 GCA_011051715.1 Sedimenticola thiotaurini
GCCAGGATGGAGTCGCGCGACTGGCCACCGCTGCGCAGTTCGCCGGCGCCGAGGTGGAGGAAGTCGCCCAGGCCGAGATCGCGCGCCAGCCGGGCCAGCGACTCCTTCTTCACCAGCCGCGCCCGCAGCCGGCTGAGATCGCCCTCGCTGGCATCCGGAAACCGTCGATAGAGGGCGTCGGCGACGATGAAGCCCAGGATGGCATCGCCCAGGAACTCCTGGCGTTCGTTGTTGACCGGGCCGGCGCTGCGGTGGGTCAGGGCCTGCTCCAGCAGGGACGGGTCGGTGAAGCGGTAGCCGATGATCCGGCTCAGCCTGTCGGCCGGTTCCCTCAATGTGACACCAGCTCCACCTGATCGTCGAAGGAGATCACCACATCCACGTTTCCGACCATGTGCTTGCGCACTTCGTAGGCGATCCGCACCCGCATCACCCCGCCCTCCTTCTTGATCTTCATGGCCTCTTTCTTCATGTCGTAGACGCCGTTGATGGTCAGGCGCTTCTTCAGCAGGCGCCGCACCTCGGCCACGCTCCTGGTGGTGATCAGCGGCTCCTCCTTGAGTGAGGCGAGCACCGTCTTCACCGAATAGTGCTCCATGTACACGGGCGCCAGCTTCAGGATCAGCATGGCGAAGAAGCCGATCAGGGCCAGCACCGTGAGCCAGCCGACGCCGGTCATGCCCCTCTGTCTGTCGATTCTGTTCATAGCTCCAGGTTCCCCTCAGGTTGTTGGCTTCACGCCCCCACAGGGCTGTTTTCGACCGCTGTTGCCCGCTTCTGAACCCCGTACCGGGCGCGGCCGGCGGCCGCTGCCCCGATCGGGTCACTCCACCTTCCTGCCGATCCGGTCCCAGGCCACCGGAAAACCGGTCTGGTTCGAATCCCAGTTCATCCAGATACGGAACGCCTTGCCGACCAGGTTGGACTCCGGCACGAAGCCCCAGCAGCGGCTGTCGTTGCTGTTGTCGCGGTTGTCACCCATGGCGAAATAGTGGCCTTCGGGGACCGTCACCGGGCCCCGTGCCAGCACCTGGCAACCGAAACCGAAGTCGGGCACCCGGGGGTTGACCAGGATATGGTGTTTCACCTCCCCCAGCTGCTCGATCAGTTCCATCACGCCGGTCTCGCGCGCGCCGCTGCCGGTGCCGGTGTAGATCCCCACCGGCGTCTGGGGCTGCGCCTCGCCGTTGATGTAGAGGGTCTTGTCGCGGTAGGCGATCCGGTCGCCCGGCAGGCCGACGATGCGCTTGATGTAGTCCACCGACGGGTCACGCGGGTACTTGAACACCACCACGTCGCCCCGCTCCGGTTCACCGATCTCCACCACCTTCCTGTTGAGCACCGGCAGCCGCAGGCCGTAGGCGAACTTGTTGACCAGGATGAAATCCCCCACCAGCAGGGTCGGCATCATCGATCCCGACGGGATCCGGAAGGGTTCGGTGATGAAGGAGCGCAGCAGCAGCACGAACAGGATGATCGGGAAGAAGGAGCGCGCGTACTCCACCAGCAGCGGCTCCTTCGCCGGCTTCTCCTCGCTGGCCCTGGCACGCCGGGCGGGGGCGAAGAAGAGGGCGTCGATCAGCCAGATCAGGCCGGTGACCAGGGTGGCTGCCACCAGGAAGAAGGGAAAATCGAGATTCATGGGTCGGTTCTCTTGTTGTAGTCGTTGTTGATGAGGAACTCAGTCGCGGATGGAGGGGATGCGCAGCCGGCGGACACGGCGGCAGGCGGTCCTCTCCGTGCAGCCCCCTCTCAGCGTCGTCGCCGCCACCGGATCAGTTCTCCTTGCCCACCTTCAGCACCGCCAGGAAGGCGTCCTGGGGGATCTCCACCCGGCCGACCTGCTTCATCCGTTTCTTGCCCGCCTTCTGCTTCTCCAGCAGCTTGCGCTTGCGGGTGATGTCGCCGCCGTAGCACTTGGCGGTGACGTTCTTGCGCAATGCCTTGACCGTGGTGCGGGCGATGATCTTGCTGCCGATGGCGGCCTGGATCGCCACCTCGAACATCTGCCGCGGGATCAGCTCCTTCATCTTCACCGCCAGCTCCCGTCCCCGGTATTCGGCCTGGTCGCGATGCACGATCACCGACAGGGCGTCCACCCGCTCGCCATTGATCAGGATGTCCAGCTTCACCAGCGGCGCCGGCTGGAAGCGCTTGAACTCGTATTCGAACGAGGCGTAGCCCCGGCTGACCGACTTGAGCCGGTCGAAGAAGTCGAGCACCACCTCGTTCATGGGCAGATCATAGGTGATCTGGACCTGACCGCCCACGTACAGCATGTTCTTCTGCACCCCGCGCTTCTCGATGCAGAGGTTGATCACGTTGCCCAGGTAGTCCTGGGGTACCAGGATATGGGCCTCGATGATGGGTTCGCGGATCTCGCTGATCTGCCCCGGATCGGGCAGTGCCGTGGGGTTGTCGATGTGGATCACCTCGCCGCTGGTCTTCTCCACCTCGTAGATCACCGTCGGCGCGGTGCTGATCAGGTCCAGGTCGTATTCCCGCTCCAGCCGCTCCTGCACGATCTCCATGTGCAGCATGCCGAGGAAGCCGCAGCGGAAGCCGAAGCCCAGGGCCTGCGAGGTCTCCGGCTCGAAGTGCAGGGCGGCATCGTTCAGCTTCAGCTTCTGCAGCGCCTCGCGCAGGTTGTTGTAATCGTCGGAGCTGACCGGAAACAGGCCGGCGAAGACCCGCGGGTGCATCTCCTCGAAACCGGGCAGGGGCTCGGCCGCCGGGTTGTCGGACAGGGTGATGGTGTCGCCCACCGGCACGCCGTCGATCTCCTTGATGCCGGCGATGATGTAGCCCACCTGGCCGGTCCCGAGCAGGGGCAGGTCCTCGCGCTTGGGATTGAACACCCCCACCCTGTCCACCTGGTAGGTGCGACCGGTGGACATCACCTGCATCCTGTCCCGCGGCCGCACCGAGCCGTTCATCACCCGCACCAGGGAGATGACGCCGACATAGGGATCGAACCAGGAGTCGATGATCAGGGCCTGCAGCGGCGCATCCTCGTCGCCCTCGGGTGGTGGCACCACCCGCACCAGCTCCTCCAGCAGTTCCGGGATCCCCTCGCCGGTCTTGGCGCTGACCCGGATGGCGTGCTCCGCCTCGATGCCGATGATCTCCTCGATCTCGGTGATCACCCGCTCCGGCTCGGCCGCCGGCAGATCGATCTTGTTCAGGACCGGCAGCACCTCCAGCCCCTGCTCGATGGCGGTGTAGCAGTTGGCGACGCTCTGCGCCTCCACGCCCTGGGCGGCGTCCACCACCAGCAGCGCCCCCTCGCAGGCCGCCAGCGAGCGGGAGACCTCGTAGGAGAAGTCCACGTGCCCCGGCGTGTCGATGAAGTTGAGCTGGTAGGTCTCGCCGTCTTTCGCCCGGTAGTGCAGGGTGACGCTCTGGGCCTTGATGGTGATGCCCCGCTCCCGCTCCAGGTCCATGGAGTCGAGAACCTGCTCCTCCATCTCGCGCGACGTCAGACCACCGCAGATCTGGATGAAGCGGTCGGCGATGGTCGACTTGCCATGGTCGATATGGGCGATGATGGAGAAGTTGCGTATGTGCTGCAGGTCGGTCATCGAACGGGATCCGGGGACGAAAAAAAGGGCCATCTGCAGATAGAGAGCCCCAGGGACAGTCCAGCCGGAAACGGCTGACAGCGCATCATACCCCAGTTGCCCGCCGTTGGCATCTTCAGCGCGAGACCGTCGCCGTTCGCAGCGAGTGCGCCGCCCCCGGCGCGAAGACCGGGCACGGCAGCCGAAAAGGCGCGCCGCGAGCGGCCGTCAGCCGTCGAGCACCGAGGGGTCGAGGAAATAGCGGCACAGCTCCCGATCACCGCGCATCAGCACCGGGATCAGGCTGCCGAAACGGGCCTGCAGCTCCGGATCCCGGTCGATGTCCACGGCCCGCGGTCGCACGCCCAGCTCCAGCAGCTGCTGCCACATGTCGTCGCACAGGTGGCAGCCCTGCCGGTAATAGAACACCAGCTCTCCGGGAACCTCGCTCAAGACCGCCTATTTCTCCGGTATCCGCATGGGCAGGAAGATCGGACCGCTGGGTCGCAGCACCAGCACCGCCGTGCTGCGCCCCTTCGGCAGGGTGGCGAGCTGGCGCTTGAAGCCGGCGACGTCATCGACACGGGTGTTGTTGATCATCTGGATCACGTCCCCGGGCTGCAGACCCGCCTCCCTGGCCGGTCCCGGCTTCACCTTCTCCACCAGCACGCCCTTGGGCGGATCCAGTTCCAGGGCCTCCGCCACCTCCGGCGTCACTTCGCCGACCACCAGCCCGAGATAGTCGCTCTCCTCCTGCTTCGGCTTCGCCGGCGTCCGTGCCCGCATCTCCTCGCGCGGCAGTTCCCCGATGGTGATCTCGACCTGCTGCTCCCTGCCCGCCCGCAGGATGGTCAGCTGCGCCCGGTGATCCACCTGGCTGCTGCCCACCAGCGGCGGCAGCATGGAGGAGTCGACGATCGGCTTGCCGTCGTAGGAGAGAATGATGTCCCCCGTCTGCAGTCCACCCTTCTCCGCCGGGCTGTCCGGCAGGACCCGGGCCACCAGCGCACCCTTCGGATGCTTCATGCCGAAGGAGTCGGCCAGCTCCCGGGTCACGTCCTGGATCAGCACGCCGAGCCAGCCCCGGGTGACATGACCCTTGGTGCGCAGCTGCTCCACCACGTTCATCGCCATCTCGATCGGAATGGCGAAGGAGAGCCCCATGTAGCCGCCGGTACGGCTGTAGATCTGGGAATTGACCCCCACCACCTCGCCGTCCATGTTGAACAGGGGACCGCCGGAGTTGCCCGGGTTGATCGCCACGTCGGTCTGCAGGAAGGGGACATAGTTCTCGCGGGGCAGGCTGCGCCCCTTGGCGCTGACGATGCCGGCGGTGACCGAGTGGTCGAAGCCGAAGGGGGAGCCGATCGCCAGCACCCATTCACCCACCTGCAGTTTCTCGGTGCTGCCGATCTTCACCTTCGGCAGGCCGGTGGCGTCGATCTTCAGCAGGGCCACGTCGCTGCGCTTGTCCTTGCCGACCACCCGGGCCACGAACTCGCGCC
>DRKP01000139.1 GCA_011051715.1 Sedimenticola thiotaurini
CATCTCGTTGATCTCGTCGAAGGCGGGCTGGACGTTGTCGGTGGTGCAGCCCTGGAACATGATGTCGCCGGACTGGCCGTGGAAGGCGATCAGGCCGGAGCCGTACTTCTCCCAGATGTCACAGAACTTGCGAATGGTATTGGTATCGTAGTGCATGCCCGGGGGTGGCATCACGCGCAGGGTGTGGAATTCCGCCGCCGCCGGATAGAGGGGCTTGCCCGCGTCGTCCTTCAGCTCGGTGAAGCGGGGGATGATGCCGCCGCCATAACCGATGACGCCCACGGTGCCGCCCTTCCAGTAGCCCTTGCGGGTCTCGTAGGAGGTCTCCAGCTGGCCCAGCAGGTCGACCATCATGTCATTGTCTTTCGCCAGACGCTTCAGTCCGGTCACGAAGCTCGGCCAGGGGCCACTCTCCAGCTGGTCCAGCATGGGGGTGTCATGCATCGGTTTGGTCATCGTGTGCCTCCATCTGCTCTTCTGAATTGAAACTGCCCATCGAGGGTGCGCCTTCCAGTGGTTGGGCCCTCGGTACGCCAGTTGGATCGCCCGGTGGCGATCCTGTGATTGTCGATAATTAGTCTGATTCCAGATGCATCTTAGGGCAAAAGATTCCAGAGAAAAACACTTGGTTTATTGATGGATTGAATCTGGCGAAGACGAAAAAAAACCCGGCGGGTGGCGCCGGGTAAAAGCTCTCTTGCATGAAGTTCAGAGAGAGGAGGATCAGGTTTCGGGTCGGCCGCTCCCGCTCATCGGGTCACGACTCCTCGGGCTCCCCGGGTGCCCCGCCGAGGGCCTCGGTGATGCGGCGCATGCCCGTTTCCGCCAATCGGCCGTACTCCTGGCCGATCTCGATGCCGCGCAGGGCGTTGTCGCGCCCCTGTTCGAACAGGGCCTGTCCCATCTCGCGGCTGAATTCCATCTGCTGCTGTATCCGCCCGGCCGGATCGGCCTGTTCCGTCATCTTTTCCGACTGGGCCAGGCTGCTCTGCCAGGCGGTGTCGATCAGGGCCATCTGCCGTTCCACCACCTCGTTCCAGGTCCGCAGGTTGAGCTCGGTCAGCTCGCGCATCTGCTGCAGGCCGGCGTCGGCCATGCGGTGGAATCGTTCGGTCGTCTCTCTGGTCATGGGATGGCTCTCCTGTGGTCCCTGGCCGGGCTATGCGGCAGTGCAGCATTGTTGCGGTGCAGCATAACGCCGGCCTGCGGAGGTGTCAACAGCGAATTGTGCGCCGCACAATGCTGGTGGTGAAGAGGGGCGCCGCTTCCTGAGTGGGCGGGGAGGCTGGGATGAGGGAGCGTCGCCGCGGATGAACGTGGATCGGCGCGAATGCTGCCGGTCGATTCTCTCTGCAGGCGTCGGGCGGGCCTGTCGATGGCCCCTGCCGTCTGCATTCTGCTGTGGCGGGAATATCCGGGCCCGGCGGACGACGCTGGTCTTCTACTCCTTGTCCTTTCCTGGCGGGGGGAAGCCGGCGGCCTTGAGAAAACTGCTCTGCATCTCGGTCCAGATACGGATGTTCTGCCGGGCCAGGTCGGTCATCGCCTTCATGGCGTCGCCCCCGAGCGGAGGCGGCATCCGCTCCTGCTGCCGGGTGAACAGGGTCAGGCTCTCCTCCAGGTAGCGGGCGAACATGCCCTGCATGGTGCCGCCGTAGTAGCGGATGATCTGGGCCAGCATGGGGGCGCTGAACAGGGGTTCTCCGCCGGATTCCTCCTCCAGCATGATCTGCAGCAGGATGGAACGGGTCAGGTCCTCGCCGCTGTTGGTATCCAGCACCCTGAAGTCGATTCCCTGCATGACCAGTTCCCGGATGCTGGCCAGGGTGATGTAGCGGCTCTCCTCGGTATCATAGAGCCGGCGGTTGGGGTACTTCTTGATGATGCGGGTGTCGGGCATGGGGGAGGCTGCCTCCGGGCGGCGTTGCGTCTCGGATCCAGTTTACCCGGGAGGATCGGGGAAATGAAACCATCGCTGTGCCGGGGACCCCATGGTGGCGTCGGGCCGTTGTTGCGGTGCACAAAAGCCCGTGCTAGGTTGCTGGCGACTGGTGGAACGGGTCGACCGGCGGGGGGGATGAATGGCTGGAAAGGATATGGAGTGGGACGACTGGGTCGGATTGCAGCAGGCCTACTGGGAGCGCTGGAGCGAGTTCGGCCGCCGCGCCATGGGGCTGGAACAGCCGCCTGCCGATCCCTGGCGGCAGGCGATGGAGCACTGGTGGTCCGCGGTATCACCGGGGGTGCCGGAGCAGTTTCGCGGTCTGGTGGAGAAGATGCTGGACCAGAGCGGGCGCGCCTTCGAGCTGGCCCGGGAGGCCGGGGCCGGCTGGGAATCGATGCTGCGGCGACTGGAGGAGGAGTTCCGCCGCGCCGGCACCCCCGCCGCCGGGCCGGATGATGCCGGTGCGGTCGGTTCGCTGCTGGGGCTCTGGTCGCTGCCGCTGACGCTGTGGCAGGAGTTCGCCGGCGGGATGCAGCCCGGCGAGGGGTTGCTGCCGCTGCCGCCCGCCCTGGGATTCGGCCGCGAGCAGCAGGAGCATCTGCAGGAGCAGCTGCGTCTCTATCAGGCCTGGCAGCAGGCGCTGCAGGCGTACCAGCACTTCTTCGCCGACCTGGGTCTGCGTTGTGTCGGCAGGATGGAACAGCGACTGCGGCAGAGGCAGGAGGGGCAGGCGCCGATCGAGTCGGGCCGGGCCCTCTACGACGAGTGGACCTCGGTGTGCGAGGAGGTCTACGCCGAGCGGGTATCGACACCGGAGTATGTGCATCTGCATGGTGAGCTGGTGAATGCCATGATGCGGGTCCGGCGGCATCTGGGCGAGGGCATGGACCGGCAGCTGGCGCTGCTGGGGTTGCCCACCCGGCGTGGCCTGCGCTCCCTGCAGCAGCGGGTGCAGCAGGACCGGCGCGAGTTGCGCGCCCTGCGGGCGGAGGTGGATGCGCTGCGACGCGATCTCGCCGCGGGGCAGCCGGCACAGGAGGCGGGTAGCCGCAGGCGGGCCACCGGTGCCGGGGGGAAGGTGGCGGTTCGCAAGAAGGCGGTGGTGCGGAAGAAACCGGTGGTGCGGAAGAAGGCGACCGCCCGAAACAGGGCTGCCACGGGAAAGAGGAAATCGGCAACCGGCCGGGCCGGTGGCGGGAGGTCGGGGAAATGAGTGATGCCATCCGGATCACGCCGGAAAGTCTGGCCGCGGAGATGGCCGATCATGCCCGCCGTCTCGCCGCCGGGTTGCCCAATCTGTTCCAGGTGGGCGGGGTGGAGAGCGGTGTCACCGCTTCCGAGGTGGTCTACCGCGAGGACAAGCTGACCCTGCGCCACTACAGCCCGCCCCCCGGGGTGCCGCGTAATCCGGTCCCGCTGATGATCGTCTACGCCCTGGTCAACCGCCCCTATATGCTGGATCTCCAGGAGGATCGCTCCACCATCCGCAATCTGCTGGCGGCGGGACAGGAGGTCTATCTGGTGGACTGGGGCTATCCGGACGAGGCGGATGCCTTTCTCGCGCTGGAGGACTATATCGACGGCTACATGGACCGCTGCCTCGACCGGATCCGCCGTCTCCACGGCCTCGACCGGATCAATCTGCTCGGGGTCTGCCAGGGCGGCAGTTTCAGTCTCTGTTATACGGCGCTGCACCCGGGGAAGGTGCGCAATCTGGTGACCATGGTGACGCCGGTGGATTTCCAGACGCCGGACAATCTGCTCAGTGCCTGGGTCCAGGCGATGGACGTCGATCTGCTGGTGGATACCCTGGGCAATATTCCCGGTGAGCTGCTCAACTGGACCTTTCTGTCGCTCAAGCCGTTCGCCCTGACGGGCCAGAAGTATCTGCACCTGCTGGATCTGCTGGAGGATCCGCGCCGGCTGAAGAATTTTCTGCGCATGGAGAAGTGGATCTTCGACAGTCCGGATCAGGCCGGGGAGGCGTTCCGCCAGTTCATCCAATGGTTTTACCAGCGGAACGGGTTGATCGAGGGGACGGTGGAGATCGGCGGCCGTCGTGTCGACCTGGGGGAGATCCGCTGTCCGCTGCTGAATGTCTATGGCGAGCAGGATCACCTGGTTCCACCGGACGCCTCGCGCGCCCTGCGTGGCCGTACCGGCAGCGACGACTATACCGAGATCGCCTTTCCCGGCGGGCACATCGGGATCTATGTCAGCGGCAGGGCCCAGAAGCAGGTGACGCCGGCCGTCGCCGACTGGCTCGACCGGCGTTCCCGCTAGAAGCTGCGCCCCGCCGCGAACGGCGGGGCGGGGGGCGAAGCCGGGATGGGCTCAGGCCTTCTGTGCCTGGCGCAGGATGTCGTAGATCCTGTCCTTGAGGGCGGCGCGCTTGAATTTGAGTTCTTCCATGTGTTCGTCCGAGATCGGCTGGGCCAGCTCTTCCAGTTTGCGGATCTCGCTGTCGAGAGCGTCGTGTTCGTCCATCAGGCGGGAGAAATCGGGGTCGTTGTCATGGAGGTCCTTGATGGTCTGCTCCATGTTGGGGAACTCGTGAAGAATGTCATGCATCTCGCCAAGCATGGTCGGTTTCCTTTATGCGATTGTTGTCGGTATGGGGTGTCTGCGGGGCCCTTTGCGGGCGGGTCGGGATTTCCCACAAACTTCCTGGACATTATAGAAACCGGCGGCTGTTGCCAACCTTGACGCAAAGCAAGTGATGGCGGGTTAGGGCAGTGGCCATCGCCGGGCCGTGGGGGCGTCTGCCGCGGCGCCCCGGGCCTTCGGTGTCGGCCCTGGTGGGGCGATGGCCTGGACCGGACTTTGGGGGAGGGCCTCCACAGGCGGCCCGGTGCGTCCTGTCAGCCGCCCGGGAGGGTCGGTGGGCGGTGGGGCGTCTGCCGTGGCGCCCCGGGCCTTCGGTGTCGGCCCTGTTGGGGTGGTGCCTTGGACCGGACTTTGGGGGAGGGCCTCCACAGGCGGCCCGGTGCGTCCCGTCAGCCGCCCGGGAGGGTCGGGGGGCGGTGGGGCGTCTGCCGTGACGCCCCGGGCCTTCGGTGTCGGCCCTGGTGGGGCGATGGCCTGGACCGGACTTTGGTGGAGGGCCTTCACAGGCGGC
>DRKP01000140.1 GCA_011051715.1 Sedimenticola thiotaurini
AGATCGCTGCGGAAGGCGCCGGACTGCACCAGTTGTTTCAGGTCCCGGTGGGTGGCGGAGATCAGGCGGATATCCACGTGGCGCGCCTGCTCCGAGCCGACCCGCCGGATCTCGCCGTTCTGCAGTACCCGCAGCAGTCGCGCCTGGGCGGTGAGGGAGAGTTCCCCGATCTCGTCCAGGAACAGGGTGCCGCCGTTGGCCGACTCGATCATGCCGGCGCGGCTGCCGACGGCGCCGGTGAAGGCCCCCTTCTCGTGGCCGAACAGCTCCGATTCGATCAGACTGTCGGGAATGGCGGCACAGTTGACGGTGACGATGGGGGCGTTGTGGCGGCGGCTCTGCTCGTGCAGGGCACGCGCCACCAGCTCCTTGCCGGTACCGGACTCACCCAGGATCAGCACCGTCGAGTCGGTCGCCGCCACCTTGGCGATGTGCCGGCACACCTCCTGCATGGCCGGGCAGTTGCCGATCATGCCGTCGACCGGGTAGGCCTTGTCCAGTTCCGATTTCATCACCTCGCTGCGCCGCTCCAGCTGGTGCTGCTCCAGGATGCGGCGGATCAGGATCAGCAGCTCGTCGTGGTCGAACGGCTTGGCGATGTAGTCCACCGCCCCCTGTTTCATCGAGTCCACCGCCGAGCGCACGCTGGCGTAGCTGGTCATGATCAGCACCGGCACCCCCTGGGCCCGGGCGATCACCTCGTTGCCCGAGACGCCGGGCAGGCGCAGGTCGCACAGGATCAGGTCGAAGTCCTGCAGCGGGTGTTCCCGCTCCGCCTCCTCCACCGAGCCGGCCTCGGTCACCTGGTACTGGTTGCGCTCCAGCAGCCGGCGCACGGCGCTGCGGATCACGGTCTCGTCCTCGATGATCAGTATGTGGGGCATGGGCGGGCTGCTGCCTCCTGGTCAGGGTTGATCGTTGGGTTGGGAAGTGTTGTGTTCATCGCGGTCGCGGGGGGTGCCGGGCAGGCGCAGCACCACCCGGGTGCCCACCTCGGGCACCGAGTCGATCTCGATGTGGCCATGGTGTTCCTGCACGATCTTGTACACCAGGGAGAGGCCGAGACCGGTGCCCTCGCCAGGCTGTTTGGTGGTGAAGAAGGGCTCGAACACGGCGTGCCGGATCCGCTCCGGGATGCCCTGGCCCTGGTCCATCACCTCGAGCTGGATCTCGCCGTCCTCCTGGAAGGCGAAGATCTCCACCCGGTCGCCGGGGCGGGAGGCATCGCAGGCGTTGGTCAGCAGGTTGAGCAGAACCTGGGACAGACGCTGGCGGTCGCCGGAGAGCCGGATCCCCGGTGGGCAGTTGCTGACGCAGGCGACCTTGCGTCCGGCCCGGGTCAGCTGCACCAGCTGCAGTGCCTCGTCCACGATCTCGTGCAGCTCGAAGCTCTGGTAGTCGGTGCCGACGCTGCCGCTGCGGCTGAAGTTCATCAGCGACTGCACGATGCCGGTGATGCGCCGGGTCTGCTGCAGGATCATCTCGATGCTCTCGTCGATCACCCCGGGATCACGCTCGTGGCGCAGGTTCTGGGCCAGCGAGGCGATGCCGGTGACCGGATTGCCGATCTCATGGGCGACACCGGCGGCGAGGCGGCCGATGGAGGCGAGGCGGTCGCTGTGGGCCAGTTCCGCCTCCAGGGTCTCCAGGTCGGTGAGGTCCTCCAGCAGCATCACCTTGCCGGCGGGGGGCTCCTCCTCCAGGCGCGATGAGCCGAGGTCGGGGATGCTCGCCTTGTGCAGGCTGAACCAGTGGGGGCGGCCCTCCAGGGTCACCTTCATCTTCGGGATGTGTTCATCGCCGGAGTCGGCGAATCCCGCCAGCAGCCCGCCCCAGGGTGCGGGCAGGGTCTCCAGCTTGTAGCCGGTGGCCTGGTCCCGGCCGACGCCGCTCATCACCTCCATGGCCAGGTTCCAGATCACCACGGCGCCGTCCGGGGCCACCGCGCACACCCCCAGCGGCAGGTCGAGCAGGATCTGCCGGTGGTAGCGGCGCAGGGCGTCCAGATCGGCATTGAGCCCCTGCAGGCGGGAGCGGGAGCGCTCCAGGCGCTCCTCCATGTGACGGATCGAATCGGCCAGGGCGGTCTTGGCCTGGCTGTCCATGGCCAGCTGCTGGTTGATGATGATGTGGGCCATCTGCGGTCCCACCAGGCCGGACAGGTTGCGCTCGATGCGCTCGCGCAGGCGCCGCAGCTCCGGCGCCCGGTGCTCGTCGGGATCCATATCCAGGTCACGCAGGGCCTGGCGTACCTCCAGCTCGGCGGTCTCCTGGCCCACCATCTGGGCCAGTCCCTCCATGAACTGGGCCGGCGAACCGGCGGTCACCACCCCCTCGAGGGTCGCCGGGATGGCGGTGTCGCTGGCGCAGGCGCGGGCGGCCTCCCGTTCCCCGCTGCTCTGGCGGCTGAGCAGGGAGATCAGCACGAACAGCAGGCCGTTGCAGGCCAGCGACCAGAAGGTGGCGAAGGGCCAGTGGCTCAGGCCCATGTCGGTGCGCAGTGGCGCCAGGTCGAGACCCTGCTGGATGATGCCCGACGCCTGCAGCAGCGGCAGCAGCAGGGTCACCGTCCACACCGCGATGCCGGCGAGCAGTCCGCCGATGAAGCCGGCGCGGGTGGCCCGCTCCCAGTAGAGGACGCCGATCACCCCGGGCACGAACTGGGCCACGGCGACGAACGAGATCAGCCCCAGCTGCACCAGCCCCTGGTTGTGCTGCAGCAGCTGGTAGAAGCCGAATCCGGCCATGATGATGACCGCGATCAGCAGCCGCCGGCCCCACAGCAGCCAGCGGTAGAGATCCACCCCGGGATCCGGATAGCGGGCCGGCAGCAGCAGGTGGTTGAGGCTCATGGACGACAGCGCCAGGGTGCTGACGATGACCATGGCGCTGGCGGCGGAGACGCCGCCGATGAAGGAGACCACCGGCAGCCAGGAGGGGCCCTGGGCGACGGTGATGCCGAGCACATAGTAGTCGGCGTCCAGGTTCAGCTGCAGCCGGGTGCCGGCCCAGAGGATCGGGGGGATGGCCAGGTTCAGCAGCAGCAGGTAGAGGGGGAAGGCCCAGCTGGCGGTGTCGATGGATTTCAGCGACAGGTTCTCGGCGAAGATCATGTGGAACTGGCGCGGCAGCAGGAAGGCGGCGCTGAAGGAGAGGAACAGCAGGGTCAGCCAGGGTCCCTCCCGCACCGGCTGGTAGAGGGCCTGGATCACCTCCGGATTGGCCGTCAGCCAGCGGCCCAGGTCGCCCGGCCCGGAAAAGACCCCGAACAGGGCGAACAGCCCCACCAGCAGCAGGGCGGTCAGCTTGACCAGGGATTCGAAGGCGATGGCCGCCACCAGGCCGCGGTGCTTGTCCCGGGGTGAGGCGTGGCGGGCGCCGAACATGATGGCGAACAGGATCAGCATGATGCAGAACCCCAGTGCCAGCACCTGGGGCGGGACCTCCTGGGTCAGCACGTTGATGGAGGTGGTGACGGCGCGGATCTGCAGGGCGATGTAGGGCAGCGAGCCGAGCAGCATGAACAGGGTGACCAGGGCGCCGGCAAGCTGGCTGCGGTAGCGGAACGCCAGCAGATCGGCCAGGGAGGTGAGCTGGTAGTCGCGGGTGATGCGCAGGATCGGCCGCAGCAGGATCGGCGACAGCAGGAAGGCGATGGTGACCCCCAGGTAGATGGTGAGGAACTGGAAGCCCTCGCGCTGGGCGAAGCCGACGCTGCCGTAGTAGCTCCAGGAGGTGGCGTAGACCCCCAGCGACAGCACATAGACCCAGGGGTTGGCGATCCAGCGCTCCGGGATCCGGCCGGAGTCGGTCAGGTGGGCGACCAGGAACAGGATCAGCAGGTAGAGCAGGCTGATCCCGAACAGCAGCTCCAGGTCATAGCTCATGACGGCGGTGACGGACCTGCAGCCAGGCCCCCGCCAGGATCAGCAGCAGCCAGAGCAGGTAGGGGAGGAACCAGGCATGGTGCCCCGAGGCCCACCAGAAGGTGAGCGGCGAGGCGAACAGCAGCAGAGCCAGCAACACCAGCAGCAGGCTGTGCTCCTTCTGCCGGCGGATGTCCTGTGGATCGGGCATGGGGGAAGGGTAGCAGGTGTTACCTATGGTAACAACGGCTGTGCCCTGTTTCGAGATGGCGTATGATCGGCGCGGTGTCGGGCGACAATGCCGATCGACCCCGGTCCCGAACCGGCGTGCAGAACGGCCGGGTCGTGCAACCTTCGGAAAGCAAATCGACCACAGAGGCACGGAGGGCGCAGAGATCGTTAATGAAGCACTCGCCCCCTCTCTGTGTACTCTGTGGCCTCTGTGGTTGGTAACCATGGTCGACAGCGGGGAAAGGAAGTCTCCCTGGGTTCCAGGGGCGGTCGGGAAAACAAAGAGAACATTCGAACGAGGAGCCGAGCATGAATCCGGAAAAGGTCGTCTTCGGGTTTTTCATCGTCCTGTCGCTGACCCTGAACTTCGGGTTCTTCGTCGGCGAGATGGACAACCCGGCCCACCACCACGTCTACGAGCTGTTCGCGGTGGTGGTGGTGAACCTGATCGCCACCGTGCTCAAGTTCGGTGACCGCACCCAGATGGGGGCGGTGCTGCTGGCCACCAGCCTGGTGGCGGTGCTGCAGCTGCTGGCGGCGGTACTGGTGTGGGCCTGGGCCGAGCACATCGCCGGCACCGGCCTGACGCCGGTGGCCACCGCCAGCATCGTCTCCCTGTCCGGTGGTGCCATGCTGGCGAACGTGATCTCGGTGGTGCTGCTGGTGATCGAGACGGTGATGCTGCGCCGCTGACGCGGGCGGATCGGACGGCATGGAGAACATCGTCTTCCTCGCCTTCCGGCGCATGCGGCGGCCGCTGCTGACGCTGATCCTGGCCTATGCCGTCGCCACCCTGGGCCTGACCCTGATCCCGGGGCAGGATGCCGACGGCAACCTCTGGCGCATGGATTTCTTCCACGCCTTCTATTTCATCAGCTTCACCGCCACCACCATCGGCTTCGGCGAGATCCCCTACGAGTTCACCGACGCCCAGCGGCTGTGGGTGATGATCAGCCTGTACGGCCTGGTGGTGGTCTGGTTCTACGCCATCGGCAACCTGCTCTCGCTGGTGCAGGACCGCGCCTTCCAGCAGGCGGTGACCGAGCGCCGCTTCGCCCGCCGCATCCGCCGTCTGCGCGAGCCCTTCCACCTGGTCTGCGGTTACGGCGAGACCGGCACCGCCCTGGTCCAGACCCTCACCGAGCGGCACCAGCACGCGGTGGTGATCGATATCGACCCGGACCGGGTCAACGCCCTCAAACTGGAGAACCTGCGGGAATACGTGCCGGCCCTGCACGGCGATGCCGCGCGCCCGATCCACCTGCTGGAGGCGGGCCTGGAACACCCGCTGTGCCAGGGCGTGGTGGCGCTGACCAACGTCAACGAGGTGAACCTGAAGGTGGCGATCACCAGCAAGCTGCTGCACCCGGACATCAAGGTGATCTGCCGGGCCGATTCCCACGACATCGAGGAGAACATGCGCTCCTTCGGCACCGATTACGTGGTCGATCCCTTCGATACCTTCGCCACCCATCTCGCCATGGCACTGCACGCCCCCGGACTCTACGTGCTGCAGGAGTGGCTCGCCGGGCGCCATCACCAGCCGCTGCAGGAGCCGGTCTACCCGCCGCGGGAGGGGCACTGGATCGTCTGCGGCTACGGTCGTTTCGGCCGCGCCGTCTACGGCCGCCTGCGCCAGGAGGGGCTGGAGCCGGTGGTGGTGGAGGCCACCCCCGAGATCACCGGCACCCCGCAGGGGGAGTATGTCACCGGCCGCGGCACCGAGGCGGTGACCCTGGAGCAGGCCGGGATCGACCAGGCGGTTGGCCTGGTGGCGGGCACCGACGACGATGCCAACAACCTCTCCATCATCATGACCGCCCAGGCCCTGAATCCGGAGCTGTTCATCGTCGCCCGCCAGAACCTGCAGGAGAACCAGCGCATCTTCCAGGCGGTGCAGGCCCAGGTGGTGATGCATCCCAGCTCCATCATCGCCAACCACATCCGGGTGCTGCTGGGTACGCCGATGCTGTACCAGTTCATGAGCCTGGCGATGCACCAGCAGGACAGCTGGGCCTGCGAACTGGTGAGCCGGATCACCGCGGTGCTGGAGGACGAGCTGCCCGAGGTGTGGGAGCAGCCGGTCGACGAGGAGGAGGCCTGGGCGGTCTCCCAGGCCCTGACCCAGGGGCAGGTGGTGACCCTGGGCGACCTGCTGCGCAATCCGCGGCAGCGGGAACGGACCCTGCCCTGCATCCCCCTGCTGCTGCTGCGTGACGGCAGCTGGGTCACCCTGCCGGGGGAGGAGATGCCGTTGCGAACGGACGACAGGATCCTGTTCTGCGGCCGCCTGGTGGCGAATCGGCGCATGTCCTGGACGCTGCAGAACGAGCACGCCCTCAACTATGTGCTCACCGGCGAGGCCCGGGCCCAGGGCTGGATCTGGCGCCGGCTGCAGCGCGGCGCAGCGGAGAACGGCAATGGATGACGGCTGGAACCTGCAGGCGCTGCTGCCAGTGCTGCGCGCCGCCCTGGCCAACTTCTCGATCACCGATCTGGTCCTGATCGCGGTCAACAGCCTGCTGCTGCTGTTCTCCCAGCCGATCATCAATCTCTTCTCCCATGGGGAGACCAGGAACGAGGTGCAGAAGCGGCGCCTGCACCTGTTCCGGGTGATCAACCTGATGATCCTGCTGCTGGTGCTGTTCTACAGCCTGTTCCTGCCGCTGGCCTCCCACTCCTGGGTGACCCGGGTGCTCTCCTCCCTGCTGGTGGCCTACCTGGGGTATCTCGGCTTCCACCTGATCAACTACCTGATCAAGCGCCGCTTCGGCCGCGAGCGCGAGGTCGGCGGCAGCAAGGTGATCGCCGAGACCTACAACTCGCGGCTGCTGAGCCTGCTCACCGCCATCTTCGTCTTCATCGTGGTGCTGATCTCGGTGGTGCAGATCTTCGGCTTCGACAGCCTGCTGCAGGCCGGTGGCGTGATCGGCTTCATCGGCGTGTTCCTGGCCCTGACCCAGAGTTCCTGGGCGCCGGACATCATCAGCGGCCTGATCATCCTCAACAGCAAGCTGGTGGAGGAGGGAGACGTGATCGAGTTCAGCGACGGCGAACGCATCACCGGCATGGTGTTCAAGACCAAGGTGTTCCACACCGAGATCCTGAACCTGATCAACAACCACCGCATCATGCTGCAGAACTCGCGGCTGCGGCAGCAGACCATCCACAACCTGTCCAAGTTCGCCTCCGCCAAGGGGCTGCGCGAGGTGCTCAGCTTCAAGATCGGCTACGGTGTGGAGGAGGCGGCGGTCCGCGCCATGTTCGAGGCGGCGGCGGAAGAGGCGATCCAGGATCCCGACATCCCCTTCGACGAGGGCATGGAGGTGGACGTGAAGCCGGTGGAGGCCGGTGACTTTGCGGTACTATGGAACCTCTACTACCACACCAAGGACGTTCGCCATCTGCACCGTACGAGACAGCTGTTCCTCGGTCTCATCCTGAAACATGCGCGGGAGGCGGGCATCGGCCTGGCCACCCCGATGCAGTGCGAGCTGACCGGTAGCGGCGGGCCGGTCGCCGCCCCCCTGACAGGAGATCGCCATGCACAGACTGCTGGAGAAACTGATACAGGAGCACCGCAACCTGGAGCGGGTTCTGGACCTGCTGTCGGCCCAGCTGGACCGCTTCTTCGCCGGTGAGGAGTCCGACTTCGATCTCAAGATCGAGCTGATGGAATACATCGAGACCTTCGCCGACCAGGGCCACCACCCTTTGGAGGAACGGCTGTTCCAGGCCGCCCTGGACCGCGCCGGCGAGCGGCGTGAACTGCTGGAGCGGCTGACCAGGCAGCATCAGGACCTGGTCCAGCTGACCCGCCGCTTCCGCCTGTCGCTGGAGAACATCCTGCAGGACGGCATGATGACCCGTGCCGAGCTGGAGACCCAGGGCCGGGAGTACATCGCGCTGCAGCGCCAGCACATCGACCTGGAGGAGAGCGAGGCGTTTCCACTGCTGGAGGAGCTCCTCACCGAGGAGGAGTGGGCCCGGGTCGCCCGGGAGATGCCGGGAAGAACCGACCCGGTGTTCGAGACCCCGGACCAGGTCCGGTTCCACAACCTGGTCTCCTACCTGGCCGCCGGGGGCGAGCGGGACTGACCGCTCCGCCGGCGCCTGGTGGACAATATTAACCCGGCAACCCAATATATCGTGTTCAGCCGTGCTGTGCGCGTTCGCGGCAAGGCGTCGAAACACCGCTGTAGCACTTCTACAGCCAGTTTCGACAACGCAGTCCGCGGGCGCGCACAGCACGGCCTGTCATTTGATTTCAACAGGTTAGGAGCCTCAGGCATCTCCCCTCCCGGCGTTGCGTGCCTTGCCAAGGGAACC
>DRKP01000141.1 GCA_011051715.1 Sedimenticola thiotaurini
CCTCAGCCCTCAGCCCTCAGCCCTCAGCCCTCAGCCCTCAGCCCTCAGCCCTCAGCCCTCAGCCCTCAGCCCTCAGCCCTCAGCCCTCGGCCCTCAGCCCTCAGCCCTGGGCCGCAAGGCCCTAGAAAATCCGGTTCAGCCCGTTCAGCGCCGCGACCCGGTAGGCCTCGGCCATGGTGGGGTAGTTGAAGGTGGTCTCGGTGAAATAGCGCAGGCTGTTGGCCTCGCCCGGCTGGGCCATGATCGCCTGGCCGATGTGGATGATCTCGGCGGCGGTCTCGCCGAAGCAGTGGATGCCGAGGATCTCCAGGGTCTCGCGGTGGAACAGGATCTTCAGCATTCCGACCCGGTGACCGGTGATCTGGGCCCTGGCGATGTGCTTGAACATGGCCTGGCCCACCTCGTAGGGGATCTTCCGCTCCGTCAGTTCCCGCTCGGTGCGGCCGATGGCGCTGATCTCCGGGCTGGTATAGATGCCGGCGGGAAACTCCTTGATCAGGCTCCAGTCCGCCTCACCTTCCGCCACCAGGGCACCGACGAAGCGGCCCTGGTCGTAACTGGCGCTGGCCAGGCCGGGAGGACCCACCACGTCACCCACGGCGAAGATGTGGGGTACGGCGGTCCGGTAGCGCTCGTCCACCTCGATCTGGCCGCGCCCGTTGACCGTGATCCCCGCCGCATCGAGTCCCAGGTCGCCGGTATTGCCGGAGCGGCCATTGGCCCACAGCAGCAGATCGGTCTTGAATTTCTTGCCCGACTTGCAGTGCAGCACCACCCCGTCGTCCAGTGCTTCCACCCGTTCGTAGGTCTCGTTGTGGCGGATCACCACCCCCTGCTGGCGCAGGTGGTAGCTGAGGGCATCGGTGATCTCGTCGTCCAGAAAGGAGAGCAGCCGGTCGCGGCTGTTGACCAGGTTCACCTTGGCGTCCAGGTTACAGAAAATGGAGGCGTATTCGCAGCCGATCACCCCGGCGCCGTAGATGGTCAGCGACTGGGGGGTGTGCTGCAGCCCGAGGATGCTGTCGCTGTCGTGGATGCGGGGGTGATCGAAATCCACGTCCGGCGGATGGTAGGGGGTGGCGCCGGTGGCGATGACGAAGTGGTCCGCCTGCAGCCGCTCCTCGCCATCGCCGCCGCTCACCGTCAGCGTCCGTGGGTCGACGAAGCGGGCACTGCCATAGAGCACGTCCACCCGGTTGCGGGCATAGTAGCGGTAACGGGTGGCGACCTGTTCCTGGATCACGCCCTCCGCCGCCTTCAGCAACTGGGGGTAGTCCAGGTCGATCTGCTCCAGGGTGTGGGCGAACAGGGGATTTCGACGGTAGTCGGCCAGCATCTGGATGCCGTGGCGCAGCGCCTTGCTGGGGATGGTGCCCCAGTGGGTGCAGCCACCCCCCACCTGGCTGTGACGCTCCACGATGGCGACCCGCTGGCCCGCCTTGGCCAGCTTCATGGCGGCCCCTTCCCCACCAGGCCCGCTGCCGATGACGATGGTGTCGTACGCCCTCGTCTGCATCTCTCCCCCGTATCCCATAGAAAAATTTGATGGGATTATACAGGGGTCCGGGAGGTGGGGTAAGGGGTGGGAGGCCCGGTTCTTTCCCTACTCCTCTTCGTCCTCCTCCTCTGCCGCCACGCTGTCCAGCGGGGCCAGGCCGTACTGCCGGATCATGCGCCGCAGCCGCGGGCGGGAGATGCCGAGGATCTCGCACGCCTGCCCCTTGTGCCAGCCGGTGGCATCCAGCACGCGGCGGATATGGGCCTGCTCCATCTCCTCCAGGCTCCACTGCTCCAGCGGTTTGGCGTGTTGTCCCTGGTGGGAGGGAACCACGCCCCGGTAGATGGGCGACGGCAACAGGTCACAGGTGAGGGTGTCGCCCTGGGACAGGGCGACGCTCTTCATCAGCACGTTCTCCAGCTCGCGGATATTGCCCGGCCAGTCGTACTCCTGCAGGCATTCGATGACATCCCGGGCGATGTGGGAGACGTTCCTGTGCAGTTCCCGGTTGATGCGGCCGAGCAGGGTCTGGATCAGATCCATCAGGTCCTCCTTGCGGTCGCGCAGGGGAGGGAGATGGATGTTGACCACCTGCAGCCGGTAGTAGAGGTCCTCGCGGAAGCCTCCCTCCCGCACCCGCTGTTCCAGGTCCACGTTGGTGGCGGTGATGATGCGGGCGTCCGTGCTCTGGGGCTGTTTCGCTCCGAGCGGGGTGAACTCCTTGTACTGCAGCACCCGCAGCAGCTTGGCCTGCATGGAGAGGGACATCTCGCCAATCTCGTCGAGGAAGATGGTACCGCCGCGGGCGAGGGCGAACTTGCCCTCCTGGCGGCCGACGGCGCCGGTGAAGGAGCCCTTCTCGTGGCCGAACATGTCCGATTCCAGCAGGGTCTCCACCAGTGCCGCGCAGTTGACCGCCACGAACGGGCCGGCCGGATTGGCGCCGGCCCGGTGGATGGCCCGGGCGACCAGCTCCTTGCCGGTGCCCGACTCGCCGGTGATCAGCACCGTGGCCGGGCTCTTGGCCACCAGGCCGATGGTCTTGAACACCTCCTTCATCAGCCGGCTGCGTCCGACCATGGTGAGCTGGCCATGGTCCACGTTGCTGCTGGTGCTGAGGATGTCCTCGCTGGCGCCGGTGCTGGTGAGCAGGGTGGCGATGGCGGTGTCCAGCTCGTCGATGTCGATCGGTTTGTGGATGTAGTCGTCGGCCCCCCTCTGCATGGCGTCGATGGTGCTCTCCATGTCGTGGAAGGCGGTGATCATGATCACCCGCATGGCCGGGTGCAGGGCCTTGAACTCGGGCAGCCCCTCGAGGCCGGAACGACCCGGCATGCGGATGTCCAGGATCAGCAGGTCGGGTGGCTCCCGCCGTGCCTGCTCCAGTCCGTCGTCCACGCTGTGGGCGATCTCCACCTGGTGGGGAGCGCTCTGCAGGTGCAGTTGCAGGGTGCGGCAGCTGGCGACGTCGTCGTCGACGATCAGGATCTTGCTCATGTCTCCGTTGCCTCTGTCGGTTCGGTTGCCTCTGTTCCCGGGATGTCGCTGAGTGGGTTGACCGGCAGCACCACCACCACGCAGGTGCCGCCGGGGTCGCCGGCGCGCATCTCGATGGTGGCGCGATGCTGCTCCAGGATGCGCTTGACGATGGCCAGGCCCAGGCCGGTACCCTTGGCGCGGGTGGTGAAGAAGGGCTCGAACAGGCGGCCCTGGTCCTCTTCCGGGATACCGCTGCCGTTGTCGCAGATGTCGACCCGGATACTGGTGCCGATGTGGCCCAGTTCCACCATGGCGTCGATGCGCACCCGCGGGTGGGCGACGCCGTCGGTGGCCTGGGCGGCGTTGCTGATCAGGTTGGCGAACACCTGGCGCAGCTTGGTGGCGTCACCGTAGAGTGTGGGCAGGCCGGGATGGTAGTGGATGGCGAGATCGACACCGTACTCGTCCAGCCGCCGCTGGGCCAGATTGGCGGCCAGGTCGATCACCTTGTCGATGGTGATCCATTCCGGCTTCAGGGCGTCGGGGCGGGAGTAGGTGAGCATGTCGGACAGGATCTCCTCCATGTAGCGGATCTGCTCCAGCGCGATCTGGCGCAGCTCGCTCACCTCCTCGTCCTCCTCGACGCCGGTCTTGCGGCCCAGGATCTGCAGTGTCATCTTCACCGACGACAGGGGGTTGCGCAGGTCGTGGGCGATCATGCTGGCCATGCGGCCCATGGCGGCCAGGGCCTGGGAGCGGGCCAGCTCCCGGTTGCGCTCCTCCACCTCCTGCTCCAGCCGCTTGCGTTCGGTGATGTCCTCCTTCACCGCCAGGAAGTGGGTGATCTCGCCCCGGGGGTTGCGGATGGCGGAGATCGAGGCCGACTCCCAGTAGAGTTCGCCGTTCTTCTTGCGGTTGTGGAACTCGCCGCGCCACTCGGCGCCGCTCATCACCGTGCGCCACAGGCTGGCGTACTCGTCGGCGCTGGTCTCGCCCGACTTGAGGATGCGCGGATTCTGCCCCAGCACCTCCTCCGGCCGGTAGCCCGAGACCTCGGTGAACTTGGGATTGACGTATTCGATCAACCCCTCCCGGTTGGTGATGATGACCATGCTCGGGCTCTGTTCCATGGCCTGGGAGAGCTTGCGCAGCTCCTCCTCGGCACGGCGCTGCTCGGTGATGTCCTCGCCGATCCCGGTGACGCCGATCACCCGCCCCTCGGCGTCGTAGGAGAGGGTGTTGTTCCAGGCGATCAGGCGCAGGGTGCCGTCCTTGGTCAGCACCTGGTTCTCGAAGTGGGAGGGGAACTGCTCCGGGTCGTCCATGCTGCCGATCACCTGCTCGATCTCCCCGCGACGGTCGGCCGGTACGAAGCGGTCGATCCAGGCTTTGCCCACCACCTCGTGACGGCGCCAGCTGGTCATGGTGAGGAAATAGTCGTTGCAGAAGGTCACTTCTCCATGCCGGTTGAGGGCCACCGCCGCCAGGTCGATGTTCTCCAGGGTGTGGCGGAAGCGCTGTTCATAGTCGCGCTGGGCAGTGGCCAGCTGGTGATGGTGGCGGGACAGGGCCAGGAACCAGGTGCCGATGCTGAGCAGGGCGAACATGGCCAGATAGAGGGTCGAGTTCTTCTGGATGAAGAAGGGCAGGGTGGCCGAGAGCTCGCGCGCGGAGATGCGCGAGACGATCTTCCAGAAGCGCTCCTGCCGAACACCGGCGGTTTTGTCGACGGTGCCGGCGCGGGCGGCGGAGCGGGCCACCGCCACGGGGTAGATGGTGGCGAAGGTGAACAGCCCGTTGCGGGTCTGGAACTGTCCCCGGTCGGCGGCCACGATCCGCCGCCAGGCCTCCGGGAAGCGGCTGGCGAATACCTCGTCGCGGTCGAACATGAAGCCCCATTCGTCGTCCTCGTTGGGGCTGCTGAGCCAGAAGCCGCGGTCGTTGACCAGCTGGATGTGGTCGGCGATGTTGGCCGCCGCCCGGGTGAAGTCGTCGATCAGGCGGCTGCCGAAGTAGTTCAGCAGCACGATGCCCACCTTGTGTCCGGAGGCGTCGAACACCGGGGTGCCGAAGCGCATCACCGGTTTCAGCGGGTACTCGATGCGACCGCCCTCCACGTTCAGATCCAGCGGCGAGACATAGACATCGCCATGCCGTCGCGCCATCGCCTCGCGCACATAGTAGCGGTTGGCCTTGTTCTGCAGCTCGTGCCGCGGCACGATCTCCGGCTTGCCACCGTTGAAGTTGATCCGTACCACCTCCATGCCGCTGCTGTCGAGGTAGCGGATCTGGTCGTACAGACGCTTGTTGCGGGCGAACACCAGGAATTCACGGGCGATGTCCCGCTCGCGTCGCCCGGCCGGTGCCTCGAACAGGCCCTGGCGCTCGATGTGTTCGGACAGGAACAGCAGATCACTGACCACGCCGCCGATGTCGCTGACGATGGTGCGCCGGGCCAGGTCCACGTTGAGGGTCTCACTGGTCTCCAGGGTACGGCGCTCCGCCTCGTGGGCGGTGTAGTAGTGCAGGAACCCGACCACCGCGAACACCAGGCAGAGGGGCAGGAAGATGCTGAGAAACCCCTTCAGCAGGCCGATGCGGGAGAGCGGAGGTGGTGGCGAGGTTATCGGCATTCTCGGTCGAGGTGGCGCTGCAGCCGTTCCAGGTATGCGGTCAGCGGTTCGTTCCCTTCACGCGGGATCAGGAAGGTGAGACGGGCGGCGACGATATAGGGTTTGCGGTCGCCGTCCCCGGCGGGTCGCTGTTCGGTCAGCAGCCGGCGCACCCGCTCCAGGGTCCGGACCGGGTCGTCGCAGTAACGCGGCAGGGTGACGCTGCGGGCGTACCACTGGGCGGCGGCCGAGATGACGAGCAGGATCACCAGGATCACCGCCACCAGACGCAGCGGCCGGAACGGCGGCCCCTGTTCCAGATCATGCTGCGTCGAGGTGGCCAAGATCAACCCCCGGCGGGCCGGGCGGCGGCCGGGACCGCGCCGATGCTCCAGTTCCGGTGGCCGCTCTCCAGGGCATGGCCGATGCGCCCTGCCGTGTTCAGTCCCTGGTAGATCCGCTCCCGCACCGAGACGCCGTCGAGATAGCCGGCGCACAGATGCAGGCCCGGCGACCGCTCCAGCCTCTGCCTGATCTCCGCCACCCGGGCCGGGTGGTCGCCGTGGTAGAGGGGCAGTGCCCGGCGGTGGCGCTCCAGGCGGATGTAGTCGGGATCGCCGCTGGCGCCCAGCAGGCGGCCCAGGTCGGCCAGGGTGTCGCCGGTCAGCCGCTCCCGGGACTGTTCCACCCGATGCGGATCCCGCGCCCCGCCGAGATAGCTGGTCAACAGCACCTGTCCTGGCGGTGCACGGTCGTCGAACAGACTGCTCATCCACAGGTTGCCGTTGAAGGCGAGGGACTCCCGCCGTGGCACCAGGAAACCGCTGCCGTCCAGGGGATGGGGGATCCGTGACCGCTCCATTCCCAGATGCAGTACCGCCAGCGGGGCGTAGTCGATGCCGAGCAGCAGCTGCGCCAGCGGCAGGTCCAGCGGGCGCAGCAGGGCAGCGGCGGCGTCCGCCGGGGTGCTCAGTACCAGCTGGGCGGCATCACGGCGGCACTGCCCGCCGGCGCTGCGCCCCCACACCCGCCAGCCGCCGCGTATGGGCTCCAGCCCCTCGGCGCGCACACCGGTGCGCAGCCGTACGCCGGGAGTGTCGGCGAGGGTCCGGACCAGCGTCTCCATGCCGCCGCGGAAGGAGCAGGTGTCGGCCTGGTTCACCCGGCGCCGCTTCAGCAGCCGGTTGCACAGGATCCCCAGGGTGATGCTGCCGTAGCGCCGTTCCAGGGCGGTGAGGCGCGGCAGCACCGCACGGGCGCTGGCCAGCTCCGGGTCCGATGCCAGGGTGCCGGCGACGAAGGGTTCGATGGCACTCTCCAGGATCTCCCGGCCCAGCCGCCGTTCCACGAAGCGGGCCACGCTCTCGTCGTCGCTGCCTCCACGGGGCACCAGGATCTCCCGCAGCAGGCGCAGCTTGGCCGCCCGGCTCCAGAGCGGTGACAGGGCCATCGCCGGCAGCCGCATCGGCACCCGGACCAGGCGGCCGTGGTGCACCAGGTAGCGGTTCAGCGCCCCGTCGCGGTGGTGGCGCCGGGGGGCCAGGCCGGCCTGCTGGATCAGCTGGTCCACCTGGGGGCGGAAGTTGACCAGCAGGCCGGCGGCACGTTCGGTGAGGTAGCCCCGCTCCCGGGTGGAGCGGATCCTGCCGCCGGGACGGTCGTCCGCCTCCCACAGCTCCACCTCGATACCGTCCCGCGCCAGCCACCAGGCGGTGGCCAGCCCGGAGATGCCGCCACCGACGATCAGGACCGGGGTGTCAGGCATGACCGGCCTCCACTGGCGCGGTCGTCCGGTGGTGCCGGAGAGGGTGGGGAAGAGGGCGCGTTACCGGCGTCATCTCTTCAGCTCCGCCTTCATGCGCGCCAGCAGATCGTGGTCGATCACTCCCAGGCCGCCACCGTCGGCCGTGCGGCGCGACTCCACGTAGTCGCGGATGGCGGCGAAGCGTCGCTCCGCCTGGGCATTGTCACGCAGCCGGGGCACCCGTTCACGGGCGATGCCCCAGGCATCGAAATCGAGCTCCTTCATGCCGAACCCCTTCAGCCGGCGCACCGCGCGCATCATGGCACGGTTGCGGAAACGGGTCAGGTCGGCTCCGCCGATTCGCTCCAGCCCCTCGCGGCGGGCACTGAACTCGGCCGCCTTCTTGATCCCGCCGCGGATGAAGTCGGGCGCCGCGGCGACCCGTTCCAGCGCCTCCGGCGCCCACTCCACGCCGGCGGTGTCGGTGGCCACCACCCGTTCCACGTCACCGGTCCCGACCCTCCCGGCACCACGGCGGCGCGCCTCCCGTTCGGCGGCGGCGCGCATGCCGGGCCGGATGAACGGCAGTGCCTGGGGCGAACGCTCCGCCAGCAGCGCCTCCAGCCGCTGCTCCGCGGCCTCCTCCCAGGGCAGGGCGGCCGCCGGTTCGGCCTCCTCCTCCTCCTCCAGGCGCCGGAGCAGCTGCATGTTGACCTCCAGGCGACCCTCCTCCCGCGCCACCTCTTCGGCCACCTGGCGGATGCCGTCGCGCAGGAAGCCGGGCAGGGTGTCGAGATAGTCCCGGGCCGGCCCGGTCCAGGCGAGGGTGCCGGGGACGGGGGCCGGCGCAGCGGTGTCGGGACGCCGGCCGGGGAAGTCGTTGCCGAAGCGGCGGGAGGCGAGGGTGGCCAGGTGCTCCGGGGTGACCCGGGACAGGCCCAGGTCACGGACATGGCTCTCGGCCCGTTTGCGCACCATCCTGCGCAGGAAACCGGGCACCCGGGCGAGGCGCTGTTCTGCCTCCGGTGCCCATTCGATCCCGCCGGTGGCAGCCTCCCCCAGGGGTTCGATCACCGGCCGGCCGCTGGGCTGGTGCCCGCACCAGGGATCGGCGTCCATCAGGTCCCCACCCATGGCGAGGGGACGGGCGCGGCAGCCGCCGCACAGCTTGCGGTACTCGCAGCGGCCGCACTTGCCCCCCAGTTCCGGGTGGCGCAGGCGCTGGAAGCCGGGGGCCCGGTCCCAGATCTCCCAGAACGGGCGCTGGCGGATGCTGCCCTCCCCGTCCGGAATGTAGGGGCAGGCGGTCACCGCCCCCTCGGGGGTGATGCGGCAGTAGTGCAGTCCGGCCAGGCAGCCGCCACCCTCATAGCCCTGGGCCCGGGTCAGGGGGGAGTCGGGGTCGTGCTGGTAGGCGATCCGCTTGTAGTGGGGGGCGCAGCGGGCGCGGATGATCAGGTCGTCACAGGTGGCCTGGGCCTCCACCAGCTGCCTCAGCACCGCCTCGTAGCGGGCCGGGGTGATGTCGGACATGGATTCGCCGCGGCCGGTGCAGACCAGGAAGAAGATGTTCAGCACGTGGGCACCGGAGGCGCGGGTGAAGTCGATCATCGACGGCACCTCGTGGGCGTTGCGGTCGGTGACCGAGAAGTGGACCTGGAACGGCAGACCGTGGCGGCGGCAGTGGTCCATCCCGGCCAGGGTCTTCTCCCAGCTGCCGGGACGGCCGCGGAAGGCGTCGTGGCTGGCCGGATCCAGGGAATCCAGACTGATCCCGATCCCCATGGCGCCGGCCTGTTTCAGCGCCTGCACCCGCTGCCCGGTCAGCAGCACGCCGTTGCTGCCCACCACCATGGCGAGCCCAAGGCCGCTGCCGTGGGCCACCAGACGTTCCAGGTCCGGCCGCAGCAGGGGCTCGCCCCCGGTCAGCACCACCATGGTATCGCTGCTGCGCCCGGCGATCTCGTCCAGCAGCCGCTCCACCTCGATGCTGGTGAGTTCGTCCTCTCCCCCCTCCTGCCGGGTGCGCGCGTCCATGTAGCAGTGGGCGCAGGCCAGGTTGCAGCGGCGGGTGAGGTTGATGGCGATGAGGAACAGGTCGTTCATCGGCTGGTCCGGTTCGCTCCCCCTCTCCGCCGGGAGCGGTTCGGCGGCGAATGCACGCGGATCGACGCGACGGGAGAATCGTCCAGACGATCCCGCCGCCAGGGAGGCGGCAGATCGGGAAAGGAGTTGCATTTGTCTGCGTTCATTCGCGGCATGGGTCGTCCGGATCCTTCCCTTCGTCAACCGGACCGGTCTTCGCGCATCTGCCGTTCCATCGCCTTGCGTGCCTCGGCCAGACCGGCCTCGGCCAGCTCCAGGGTGACCTCGCTCGCCCCCTGGCTGCGGACATGGGCCTCGATGCGCTTCTTCGAGGCGTCGCGCATGAAGCCTTCGGGGACCCGCATCAGCCTGGCCAGGGCGGCGGCCTGCCAGTGCAGCTCGCCGGCGTTGTCTTCGTCGCCCGCCGGCCCCTCCGTCTCCGCCCCGGCGCTCAGCCCGTCCAGGGTGCCGGGCCGGTATTCGGCCCGCGGCACGCTGTCGTCCAGGAAGGGGAGGATGTGTTCCGCCTCCACCTGCGTGGCGCCGGCCAGCCGGGCCCGTTTCTCCGCCCGCATGCTCAGGTTGCCGCGCAGGCTCAGGTCCCTGACCGTCAGCAGCAGGCGGGTGGCCTCGTCGCTCCAGCGCAGGGTCATCGCCGCGTGGTCGGGTCGCCGCTTCAGCTCGCCGCGGTCGTGGGCCCCGACGATCTCCTCCATCGCCTCGCGCGCATGTCCGGGCATCAGCTCGGCGGTGGCCTGGTCGACCAGGGCACTGGTGATGACGGTGTGGCCGTGTTCCTGGGCATAGCGCAGGATCGCCATCTTCGCCATCGGCCGCACGAAGGAGGGGATGCGCTCCATGCGCTGTTCCGCCTCGCGGCTCCAGGAGGTGGTGGCGGAGGCGATCCGGTCCACCTCCGGCCGGTGGCGGCGCTGGCTCAGCAGCAGGGCGCAGGGCGCCTGCTGCAGCAGCAGCTCGGTGTTGCCGCCGATGTCCAGCTCCGGGTCGGCATGGATGCCGGTGGTGCCGAGCACCAGCAGCGACGGCTTAACCTGGTGCAGGTAGCGCAGGATCACGTCGTGGGGCTTGCCGTCCAGCAGCACCGTCTCCGCCTCGATGCCGTGATCGGCGGCGATGGAGGCGGCCACCGCCAGGTGGCCCTGGTAGATCCGGGCCAGGCCGGAGTCGATGATCTCCTCGTGCAGCCGCTCCTGCTCCTTGAAGCGGAACACCCTGCCCGCCTCCTCCGACAGCACGCCGGCGATGCGGTTGAAGGCGACGTAGTGATAGTAGGGATCGAAGGCGGAGACGATCTTCACCTCCGCGCCCCACTCGCGCGCCAGGGCGAGGGCGCTGAGCAGACCGCCGTAGGCCTTGTCGGAGCCGTCCACCGCCACCACCAGGGGGCCCTCGGCGAGGGAGCGCACAGGCTCCCGGATCACCAGGGTGTCGATGCGTGCGCGCCGCGCCACCCGCTGGCAGACGCTGCCCACCCGGCTGCCCTCGACCGCCCCCAGGCCCAGGCTGCCGAGCAGCAGCAGGTCGTAGTCGCCAGCGTTGGCCTCGTTCACCAGGGCACGGTAGTTCTTGCCCTCCAGCGGGCGGCGCCGCAGCGCCAGGCCGTCTGCCTGCCTCTCCACCTGGTCCAGGTAGGAGTCGGTGATGATGGAGAGGCCGCGGCCGATGAGGTCGTCGTGGACGTCGCGCTGCCGCTCCAGTTCCTGCTCCTCCCGGTACTGCTCCGGCAGTCCCCCCTCCATCTGGCGGAAGCGGATGTCGTGCAGTTTCGCCGCGTAGACATGGGTCGCCGTCAGCCGGCTGCCGAAGGCGCGGGCCAGCGCCACCGCCTCGGTGACCGCCCGGTTGGAGTGGTCGGAGGAGTCCACCGCCAGCAGCAGGGAGCGATAGCCCGGCAGGGGGGCGGGAGCGGTATCGGTGGACGATGCTTCGGTATGGGTCATGACGGCCGGGTTCGATGGTCTCGATGCGGTGATGGAACGGGAAAAGGCACCGGACGAAAGGCCCCGGGATGCCGGGAGGGGGATCCCGGGGCCTGCCGACCGTTGCCCTGCTTCAGTGCAGGAGCCAGTAGCCGACGATGGATCCGACGACCAGCAGATTCACCACGGCGGCGATGATCGCCATGTAGTCGAGCGGTTCCAGTCGCGGCCAGCGCCACCTGCTCATGCCGGCTTGCTGCATCGGGGCATCACTTCTTGACGTTGAAGTCGACCTTGGCGGTGCCGCCGGCGGTGACCTCCACCTTCGCCTTGTCGCCCTTCAGGGTGCCGTGCCACACCTTGACGGTGTACTTGCCCGGCGGTACGTCGTCGATCCGGAAGCTGCCGTCCTCGGCCACCTTGGCGAAATAGGGGGTCTTGGCCACGAACACGAAGCCGTGCATGAAGTCGTGGGCGTCACACTCCACCTTCATCGCCACACCGCGTTTCAGCTTCACGGTCTTGGTGACCGTGCCCGGATTGGGCTGGCTGACGTTGAACACCGTCTTCTTGGTGCGGCCGATGATCTCGTAGGTGTGGATGTTGTGCAGCACCGGGTCGTCGTTGACCGCGGCGATCTTGCTGCCATTCTTCATCACCTGCAGGAAGGGTTTGAACTCGCACCCCTTCTGGTCGATCTTCTCCTTCGCCAGTCCGGCCGGGAACGGCTTGCCCGACTTGATCTTGGTCAGGTAGACCACGGTGTCGAGCAGTTTGCCGTTCTTCACCCGGACGTAGTCGATCTTCCGGGTGCCGGTGCCGCAGACGTCGTTGTCCTTGGTGATCTTGTAGACCTTCGGTGGCTGGTCCTTGCCCTTGAAATTGACGGTGCCGGTGATGGTGCCGCCGTTGCTGACACTGGTCTCCTTGTAGGCGGCCGACAGCGCGCTCAGGGGCAGGGTGCAGAGGCCGGCGACGGCCACGGATACGAGCAACTTCTTCATGCTGGTTTCTCCTTGGGTGTGAAATGGATTCCGCGAGCGCGCCGGGTCCGGGTGATCGCAGCCTGGGGGAGGGGTCGGATCCCCGTCGCCGCGGTGGATTCATCCGGGGGCCGGCAGGCTCCGGGACCGGTTCGTTCTCAGGCCGCCCGTTCGGGCCGCCCCTGGCCGGGGACGAGCAGTTCCTCCAGCATCTCGATGACGACGCTGCGCTGCAGGCTGTCCTGTGCCCGCTCCAGGCGTTCCAGCAGCCGGTCGGCCACCTGTTCCCGGTCGAAGCCGCGCAGTGCCTGCCCCATCAGGCGGGACTCCTCGCCGCTGCCCTGAAACACGCTGTCGATCAGGCGATCGATCACCCGGTCGCGGAACGCCGCCTCGTCCAGCCCGGCGAGGATCCGTGCCAGCCCCCGGGCGGCGGCCAGGCGGACCCCGGCCTCCGGGTCTTCCATCTGTTCCAGCAGGCGGCGCGCCACGCCGATGGGCGGGACCCGCTGTACCACCATGTGGTCCGCCTGATCCGGGTCGGCACCCTCCACCGCCAGTTCGGTGAGGGAGCGGACCGCCTGGATGCGGACGTTGCCCACCGGGTCCTTCAGCAGCTCCAGCAGCGGCGGGATGGCGGCGCGGTTGCCCAGCCGGCCAAGAGCGCGGGAGCAGGCCAGGCGCTGGTCCTGGTCGCCCAGGGAGAGCTGGGTGATCAGGATGCCCATGGCGTCCTGCAGTTCCGGAATGGCGCGGTCACGGGCGGCGATCTCGCCGATGGCATCGGCCGCCTCCCGCCGCAGCAGCTCATCGTCGTCGCTGAGGGCCTGGACCAGGGTCTGCACCGACTCGCCGCGACGGCTGTTGGCGAGGATGCGCGCCCCCAGGCGGCGTACGTCCTGGTGGGCGCTGATGCGCCGGTTGGACCGGATGCGGCGCATCAGTTCCTTGTTCTGCTCCACCACCGACAGGTATTCCAGGGTCTCCGGGTCCGGCTCCACCGTCTCCGCCGGGTTCTCCTGCTGCAGCACCATCTCCACGTTGTCCATGGCGATGGCGTCCAGGGTGGAGGTGGCGCTGCGCACCTCGCCCTCGCGGACGATCCGGGCCGGGCTGTCGGGCAGGGCGATATCCGCCTCGCCGCCGCTCTCCACGGCTGTGTCGGGGCGGGCGTCGTTCCCGTCCGGCGGCGCGCTCTGCATCAGCAGGTCGTGACCGGTGCGGCCGTCCACCGTCGGCGTGGCCGCATCGGGCTGCCCGCCGTCGTCGGTCGCTTGCGCCGGCTCCGGTTCCGTCCCGCGGTCCGGATCGATCTCTCCCCGGACCGCCGCGATGACGATCTCCAGCGGGCGGGGCGGACGCCCGTCGTCCCCTTCCTCCCGCGGCGCCAGGGGGCGGTCGTCGTCCAGCTCCATCAGCGCGGTGAGGGCGGCGAGGCGGACCGCCTGCTGGGCGTCGCCGACCGCCTGCTGCAGGCACTGCATCACCTCGTCCGAGGTCTCTCCCAGCCGACCCAGGGCGAGGGCGGCCTCGCGCCGCACCATGGGGTGACCGCCGCGGTTCTCCAGCACCGGGATCAGTTCCGGGATCACGTTGCGGTTGCCGCTGCGGCCGAGCAGGGTGCAGGCGGCGGTGGCGGTCTCGGCGCTGGGGTCGGTGAGGCTGGCCACCACCCGGTCGATGGTCTCCCGGTCCAGCGGATTGCGCCGGACCGTCGCGGCCAGGACCTCGAACAGGGTGCGGCGCACGCGGCTGTCCGGGTCGTCCAGCAGGCTCAGCAGTTCGCGCTGCATTCCGCTGCCGCCGAACTCCTGTCCGGCCAGCCCGGTGATCGCCTTCAGTGCGGCGGCACGCACTTCGCCGTCGGGGTCGCGCAGCATCAGCAGCAGGGCCCGCAGGTAGCGTTCCGCCCCCAGCCGGGCGAGGGCCTCGATGGCGGCCTGGCGCACCTCGGGTTCCGGATCCTTCAACGCCCGCCCGAGTGCACGGACCGTTCCGTCCGCGGACCTGCCCCGGCCCAGGGCGGTGGCGCAGCGCCGGCGCCGCTGGGCCCGGTTGTCGCTGTTCTGCAGCTGTTCCAGCAGGTAGGAGACGCCCCTGCCGGGGATCAGCGCCAGGGCGTGCAGGATCTCGCTCTCGATGTCCTGCTGACCCTCGTCCTCGAGGATATCGATCAGCAGCTCGGCAGCCTGCTCGTCCCGGGCCTTCCCCAGTGCCTTCACCGCCGCCAGCTGCACGTCCCACCAGGTGTCCCAGTCGCCGTCCCACTCGATCGCCTCGGGGCGCTCCACCGCCACCCTGCGCAACGCGGCCAGGGCGTCATCGTCACCGATCCGCCCCAGGGCAGCGGCCACGGCGGTGCAGATCTCGCCGCTGGGATCGTTTTCCAGGGACTCCACCAGCGCCGGGACCGCCGCCCTGGAACCGATCCTGCCGAGGGCCTCCGCGGCGTCCACGCAGACATCGATGTCCTCGTCCCGCAGGCGCTCGATGAGGTGGGGCACGGCGGCATCGTCGCCGATGACGCCGAGGGTGCGGGCGGCGTAGCAGCGGTCGGCCTCGTCTCCGGTCTGCAGCAGGCTGCAGAGGGTCTCGGTGGTCTTCTTGGTCAGTGACATGCGCTTTCCCATGGGAGTGAACGTGACTGTAGATGCATGAATCATACCAGCAGGAGGGTCGGGCAGGACTCCCTGTATTGGGGCATTTCATCCCTTTGCGCGGCATGACATTGAATGATCTGTTCAAACACGCCCGCCGGAGCGGTCGCGGATGAAATAGGCCGTTCATTTCCGCCCGTGGCCGGGAGTGTCGTGACCGGGGTCCGGATGGTGCCGGGAAGGGGCGCGGGGATGGTCGTCGTTGAAAGAAATCGAACATCCATCTGCCGCCGTTGAATGCTTCGTTCAGCAGCGGGGGGTTGGCACCCGGCACCGCGCGCATCCGGCCGGGAGGATGAAAGGCTTGCGGGACAGCGGGTTATTTCCCGGTGACCCGGCGAGGCGCATTTCCCTGCCATTGGCCCGTTAATTGCAGCACTGGGGGCCAGTCCAGCGGTGGCGCGGCCGCCGCCAGGTGAACTCCCGGGTATCGAAACCATGAATGACGAAGCGGAACAGGGGCGCGACGGGGCGCCGGGTCCACAACGGGCGACCTGGGGACCCAGGTTGTTCCTGGGAACCCTGGTGGCGTTGCTTGGGTTCTTCTACTGGCTGCTGATCTATTCCGGCGGCGCGTCCGGACACACTGGCTGAGGGGACGACCATGACGGGGAAGGCGATGGGGAAGGGGACGCTGCTGGCCGCGTTCCTGCTGGCGTTCGTGGTCGTGGTGCTGTTTTTCTACGGCCTCGATCATCTGGTGATGGGCATCCAGGGGCTGCCGTTGAACCCCGATCTGAGTCCGGCGGGATGATGGGGCCGGGGCGGGGGTATCGCCGGATGGGACGGGCCGGGAGAGGGTCGGTGTGGTCCGCGGGCGGCCGCTGGCCGTACCTTCTGCTGGCGCTGATGCTGCTGGCCGCCGTGCCGGCCATGGCGGCGGGGACCACCGACGGTCTGTCGGTGGAGGAGCGCATCGCCCCGATCGGCCGGGTCCAGGTGGAGGGTGGCCCGGAGGTGGCGCCGAGCTTCGGCGAGGCGGTCCGGGCCGAGCCGGAACCGCCGCTGGCGGCCCCCCAGCCCCAGCGCAAGGACTATCCCGATATCGGCATCAGCTCCCGGGCCGTGGTCTGGGTCGTCGCCCAGATGCATCTGTTCTTCGGCGCCCTGGTGCTGGCGGTGCCCCTGTTCGTGCTGGTGATCGAGCTGACCGGTGTGCTCACCCGGGACGAGCGCTACGACGACATGGCCCACGAGTTCATGAAGATCAGCCTGGTGGGCTTCTCCATCACCGCCATCATCGGCGGCACCCTGGCGCTGGCCCTGTTCATGCTGTATCCGGATTTCATGGCCTACATGATGCGGGTGTTCCGGGTCCAGTGGCTGTGGTATGCGCTGCTGTTCTTTGTCGAGAGTTTCTTCCTCTATACCTACTACTATGGCTGGAACGCCCTGCGCTACGGCAATCGCAAGTGGGTGCATCTCACCCTCGGGCTGCTGCTCAATGGCGCCGGCATGACCATCATGGTGCTGGCCAACTCCTGGGCCACCTTCATGATGGCGCCGTCCGGGGTGAGCGAGACCGGCGCCGTCACCGGCACCGTCTGGGAGGCGATGAAGGGGCCGCTGTGGAATCCGATCAATCTGCACCGCTTCATCGCCAACATCGGCTTCGGTGGCGCGGTGGTGGGCGCCTATGCCGCATTCAAGTTTCTCAGTACCCGGGATCCGAAACTGCGCGCCCACTATGACTGGATGGGCTACACCTCCAACTTCATCGCCATCCTCGCCTTCCTGCCGCTGCCGTTCGCCGGCTACTGGCTGATGGCCGAGATCTATGCCTATTCCCAGCAGATGGGCATCACCGCTATGGGTGGCATCCTGGCCTGGCTGTTCATCGTGCAGGCGGTGCTGATCGGCACCATCCTGCTGGCGGGCAACTTCTACCTGTGGTCTGGAATGTCGCGTACCGAGGGATCGGTGCGTTACCAGTGGCTGGTGAAGTACATCGCCGCCATCCTGGTGATCTGCTTCCTCACCTGGATGACGCCCCACACCCTGATCCTGTCGGCAAAGGAGATCGCCACCCTGGGTGGCAGCCACCACCGGATCCTGGGTCCGCTGGGCATCATGCCGGCGAAGAACATCGCGGTGAACCTGATGCTGGTGGTCACCTTCCTGTCGTTCCAGATCTACCGCCGCTCGGACAAGGTCGCCACCGTCTCCTGGGCGCCGGTCGGCAATGCCTTCATGGTGGCCATCTACATCGTGGCGATGGCCAACATCGTCTTCGCCGGTGTCTACTACGGCTATTTCACCAATACCGTCTACAAGGTGGGCTCGTCGGTGCTGCAGGTCGCCTCGACCCTGGTGGTGATCGTCTCCGGCCTCACCATCGACGGCTTCATGTACAAGGGGGCGAAGAAGCTGCCGTCCCACTGGGGCCGGGTCTCGAACCGCTCCCAGTACGCCCTGTTCGCCCTGCCCATCGCCTTCACCTGGCTGATGGGGCTGATGGGTTACGTGCGCTCCTCGGTGAAGACCTACTGGCACGTCTACACCATCATGAAGGACAACTCTCCGGACAACTTCATTCCCACCATCGGCTACGCCGGCAACATGATCACCCTGGTGACCGTGCTGTTCGTGCTGTTCGTCCTGTTCATGTTCTGGATCGCCAACCTGAGCGGCACGCGGCAGCCGAGGCCCGCCGCGACCGGGGTCGAAGGAGGCGCAACATGACCGGACCGGCCGGCAACGACGGGAGTGGCAGCAGCATGGGCGTGTTCGCCAGCTCCATGCTGTTCAGCCTGGGATTGACCCTGGTGTTCACCCTGGTGGCCAACCTGCTGCCCCAGGTGCAGGGCGACGCGCCGGTGGAGAAGAAGGTGGACCTGGGCTCCCTCACCATGGACGACTTCGTCGCCCTGGGCGAGAACCTGTTCATGAACAAGGGCACCTGCACCCTGTGTCACAAGCCACCGCCGCTGGGACGGGCGCCGGACATCCAGGGAGAGAACCTGGTGGAGGTCGCCAGGCAGCGCCTGGCCGATCCACGCTACAAGGGCAAGGCCACCAATGCCGAAGAGTACATCCATGAATCCATGGTCGATCCCAGCGCCTACGTGGTGGCCGGCTGGGGCAAGAAGGGAAGCAACGATACCGAGTCGCCCATGCCCCACATCGACAAGCCGCCGATCCAGCTGTCACCGATGGAGATCGACGCCATCATCGCCTGGCTGGAGGCGAAGGACGGCAACGAGGTGACGGTGGAACTGCCCACCGCCGAGGCCTCGGCCCAGGTGGCGGCCGCTGCGGCACCGGCCGCCGGTCCCCCGGCGCCGGCGGCCACCGGGGAGGAGGCGGTGAGGAAATACGGCTGCCAGGCCTGCCATGCCCTGCTCGGCTCCACCGCCTCCCTCGGCCCGTCGCTGGAGGATGTCGGCGCGCGCCTCACGCCGGAGCAGATCCGGCAGAGCATCATCGATCCCAACGCGGTGATCGCCGACGGCTTCACGCCCGACGTGATGCCGCCCGACTTCGCCGACAGGATGACCGTGAAGGAGCTGGAGATGATCGTCAGGCTGCTGGCGGAGAAGAAGCCATGAAGTTCAGGATTCCCGCGTTCTGGCAGGCGGTGCTGGTGGCGGTCGCCGCCTACCTGATCTTCGACAACGCCTTTCCGCCGCTGCTGCCGCGGACCCTGATGGTGCAGTACATGATCGTCACCATCATCGGCATCCTGCTCTACTTCGCCTTCGACGATGCCCGCTGGGCCGAGTTCAAGGCACCGGTGCTGGCGGTGTTGCGTGACGACGACAAGGGGCTGGTGCGCTGGTTCTTCCTGCTGGCGATTCCGGCCATCGTCGGTTACACCGCCTATGGCCTGGTGAAGCCATCCAGCGACGCCCCGGTGGAGCTGCGCCAGGTGCACCCGGCGCCGCCGGCCTCGCTCAAGGTATACAACAAGAGCTTCGACCTGGCGACGCTGGAGAATCCGGTCCGGCAGGAGATCCTGGCGACCCTGGCCAGTGACCGGGAGGCGGGATGGGCCAGGTATGACGAGGCGGTGGCCGCCGGCCGTGACGTCTACTACCGGAACTGCCTCTTCTGCCACGGCGATCTGCTCGACGGCGAGGGCCACTATGCCCACGGCTTCAATCCGGCGCCGATCAATTTCCAGGACCCGACCATCATTCCCCAGCTGCAGGAGGCGTTCCTGTTCTGGCGCATCACCACCGGTGGACCGGGGCTCCCCACCGAGGGCACCCCCTGGAACTCGGCCATGCCGGTATGGCACGAGATGCTGAGTGAGCAGGACGTGTGGAACGTGATCACCTTCATCTTCGACTACAACGGCCAGGTCCCGCGCATCTGGGATCCGGATGTCTCCAAGACGGTGACCGCCATGAAGGACGAGGTGCAGGCGCGCCGCGCCGGCATGAAGGGGAAGGATCTGTACCGTTTCCGCTGCCAGGTGTGCCATGGCGAGCAGGGCATGGGCGATGGCGTGGCGGCCGAGCGCATGTATCCGCGGCCACGCGATTTCAGCCTTGGCCTGTTCAAGTACAAGACCTCGCCGGGTACCGAACTGCCGCGGGACGAGGACCTGTTCGACACCATCAAGTACGGCCTGCCGGGTACCGCCATGCCGGGCTGGGGCAGGCTGCTGAGCGACGAGCAGATCCGCTCCCTGATCCCGGTGATCAAGGGGTTCGACATCACCGCGGCATGGGCGCCGGAGGATGCCGACGAGGAGGCCTTCGACGACGAGGGGCACTACACCGGAAGCGATTTTCGCAGCATCACCGGGCGGGAGCCCCTGGAGGGGCGCATTCCCTACTCGGAGGAGTCGGTGGAGAAGGGGAGGAAGGCGTTCCTCAAGTCGTGCAAGGAGTGTCATGGTGCCGAGGCGCGGGGCAATATCGTCTCCGGCAAGAAGCTGGAGGACGACTGGGGTTTCCGCATCTGGCCGCGTGACCTGACCAAGCCCTGGACCTGGCGCGCCACCCAGGCCCGGACGACGGGCGAACAGGAGCGCGACCAGACCATCGCCAATATCTATACCCGTCTCTCCATCGGCATTCCCGGTACGCCGATGCCGGCCCACCGGGCGGTGGAGGAGGGCAACAAGGACCCGGTCAGCCTGGAGGATCGCTGGCACATCGCCAACTATGTCTACAGTGTCCGCAACACCACCGTCCCGCCCGGTGGAAGCGGAGTGATCACCGCCCGGCGGGCGGAGGGCGGGGTACCGGCCTCCCTCGACGACAAGCGCTGGAACCAGGCGCCGGCGACCACCCTGCACCTGGTGCCCAACATCATCAAGGAAGATCGCCTGTTCACGCCGTTGAACGACGCGGTGACGGTGCGAACCCTGTACGACGACAAGCAGATCGCCTTCCTGCTGGAGATCGACGATCGCACCGAGAGCCGTCCCGGGATCCCCTATTTCACCGACCTGATGGACGAGAACCTGGAGATGAAGGCGGATGCGGTGGCGATCCAGTTTCCCAAGGAGGATGCGTTTCGAACCATGCCATCGGTGGAGAAGCCGCTGTTCCGCCACGGGGATGCCAAGCACCACACCACCATGTGGTACTGGAACGCCGGCAGTGTGGAGCCGAAGAAGGAGGCGTTTGCACTGCTGCTGGATGCATCCGGTCCGGACAGGAAACTGAAGCCCCGGACCGGGGACCACAGCCTGAAGGCCACGGCCCGGTGGCGCGATGGCAGGTGGCGGATCCTGATGACACGGCCGCGCAAGGGGCGGGACGGCGACCTGAGCTTCGACGAGGGGCGTTTCATCCCGGTCTCCTTCGCCAACTGGGACGGCAGCAACGGCGAAAGCGGATCGAAACACACCCTGACTACATGGTACTGGCTGGTCCTGCCGCCGCAGACCGACCCGATGCGGGTCTACGGCGTGCCCCTGGGGATCGCCCTGCTCGTGTTCCTGGCCGGTCTGGGACTGGTGGCGGGCCAGCGCAGGAAGAGGTAGGGTTGGTGACCAGGCGCTTCGCTGTACGAGGATTCCATCCGATGTCTGGAACAGGCCGCTTTCTGCTCCTTTCCCTGTTTCTTCTCCACTCCCTGGTCGTGGTTGCCGGGCAGGAGCAGGCGGATACCACACCGGCGATCAAGGAGGCGCCGCCTGGTGGCGACTTCACCCTGCAGTCGGCCGACGGTCCGGTGTCACTGCGGGATTTCCGCGGCAAGGTGGTGCTGCTCTATTTCGGCTACACCAAGTGCCCCGACGTCTGTCCCACGTCGCTCGCATTCATGGCCCAGGCCCTCAACGAGCTGTCGCCGGAAGAGCTGGCAAAGGTGCAGGGCATCTTCGTCAGCGTCGATCCCAGGCGGGATACGCCGGCCGGTCTGAAGGAGTACGTGGAGTATTTTCACCCGAAGATCGTCGGCGTGACGGGCACCGAGAAGGAGGTGGCGGACGTGGCCGCCCTCTACGGCGCCCGGTACTACGAGGTGGAGCTCGAGGGTTCCGCCTTCGGCTATTCGGTCAACCATTCGGCGGTGACCTATCTGATCACCCCGGACGGTACCCTGCGTTTCATCTTTCCCCATGGTACGCCGCCACAGGTGATCGTGGAGGCGATCCGCTACGTGCTGTCGGGGAAATAGCGCCGGAACGGCCATCCGGGCGCCGGCCGGTACGTCCCGGTCGACCACTTTCCCCCCGCGCCCCCCACCTCTCCCACGCCTGAACGAATTCGTTCCCTGCCGGCAGGTGGTGGAACGAAATATTCAAAATCCCGCAGGCCCGTTTTTGACCTGGATCAACGGCGGATTTCTAACCGTACGACGATCAAGGATATTTTTCCGGCCCGGTGTATTGGCGCGGAAAATGCAAACGATAGAGAGCGTTTCAGACCATCGGCAGCCGAGAAAAGTTCCGGGGTACTGATTCCACATAGTCGGAACACCGATTAAAGCAAAAACTGACCTGGAGGTATTCCAATGGGTGTACGAGTCACGACGGGGCGTACCCTCCTCGCCGCAGCGATCGGGCTGGGAGTGGCGTTCAGCGCTCAGGCGGGCAAGTATCCGGACATCGGTCCCTTGCCACAGCTCAAGACCAACAAGGCCAAGGCCGAGCTCGGCAAGCGTCTGTTCTTCGACAAGCGCCTCTCCGGCGACGCCGGCATCTCCTGTGCCGACTGCCATGTGCCGTCCAAGGCCTATGGCAGCAAGACGGCGCTCTCCCCCGGTTATCCCGGCAACGGCCATTTCCGCAATGCGCCGTCGCTGATCAACACGGCCCACAAGAAGGTGTGGAACTGGGACGGCCGCATCGGTACCAACCTTAACGACATGACCCGTGAGATGATCACGGAAGACTACATCATGAACATGGACATGCGGATCATGCAGGAGCGCCTGAAGCAGGATCCGGTCTATGTGAAGATGTTCAAGGATGCGGGTTACGGCGAACCCTCCAACGGTTCCGTGCGCAAGGCCATTCCGGAGTATCTGAAGACCCTGACCTCCCGGGGCGCACCCTTCGACAGCGGTAACCTGTCCGCCGCCGCCAGGCGGGGCATGAAGCTGTTCAAGGGCAAGGCCGGCTGCATCCGTTGCCACAATGGTCCCCTGTTCACCGACCAGAAGCCGCACAACACCGGCGTGCCGGAGAACTTCGACGTGTTCCTGGATCCGATGAACCACCAGGCGTTCCTCGCCTTTGCCATGTTCCAGGGCATCCCCGACTACATGCACCTGAAGCGGGATCCGGGTTACTTCAACGTCACCCTGGAGAAGAAGGACATGGGCAAGTTCATCACGCCCAGCCTGCGCGAACTCAGGTACAGCGCTCCCTATATGCACAACGGCATGATCAAGACCCTCGCCGGTGTGGTGAACTTCTACAACCGTGGCGGTGGCAAGGACAGCAACAAGAGCAAGCTGCTCAAGCCCCTGCATCTGACCGGTCAGGAGAAAAAGGACCTGGTGGCGTTCCTGGAGTCGCTCTCCGGCAAGCCGCTGACCAGCGGACAGTATGTCTGGAAACAGCCGTATCCCTCCGAGTATCCGGCCATCGAGAACTGGCGGCAGGTCCGCAACTGATTGTCGAGGAGACAGCCATGAAAAAGATGAAATTTGCACCTACCATGGTGGCGGCTGCCGTTGCGACAGTGCTGGTCGCCGGATGCAACGCCCAGGCCACCAAGGACCAGGCCGGCATGTCCGCCGGCGACAAGGCGATGGCCGCTGCCGGAGCCGGTACCTCGGGTCCGCCGCCGCTGGCGCCGCTGGGCCCGCCGCCGATCCCGCCGGACAACCAGCAGACGCCGGAGAAGATCGAGCTCGGCAAGCTGCTGTTCTTCGATCCCCGCATCGGTGGTGACGCCTCCACCGGCTGCTCCACCTGCCACGAGCCGGAGCAGGGCTGGGCCTGGGCCGAGGACTTCTCCCGCGGCTACCCGGGCACCGTGCACTGGCGCAACAGCCAGACCGTGGTCAACAGCGCCTACTTCCCGCGCCAGTTCTGGGCCGGTTCCGCCTCCTCCAACGAGTCCCAGGCCCGCTCCGCGGCCAAGGGTGGTGTCGCCGGAAACGGCGAGGACGACATCATGGAGGCGCGCCTGGCGCTGATCCCGGAATACCGGGCCCGGTTCAAGAAGGTGTTCGGTACCGATTATCCCCACATCTTCGACGTCTGGCGCGCCATCTCCTCGTTCGAGCGTACCCTGGTGCAGCGCGACACGCCGCTGGACAAGTACCTGCTCGGCGACAAGACGGCCCTGAGCGAAGAGCAGCTGCGCGGCAAGGCCCTGTTCGAGGGCAAGGCCGGCTGCATCCAGTGCCACAACGGCGCCATCACCTCGGACCAGAACTTCTACAACATCGGCGTGCCGCCGAACAAGCGCTGGGAAGAGGATGGCCTGGCCCAGATCACCTTCCGTTTCGAACAGTATGCCAAGGGGCAGACGGAAGAGGGTTACCGCACCGCCAAGTCGGACTGGGGGTTCTACTATCGCAGCAAGAACCCGGGTGACAAGGGCAAGTTCCGCACCGCCCCGCTGCGCTACCTCGCCTACACCGCGCCCTACATGCACAACGGCGTCTTCTATACCCTGGAAGAGGTGGTGGACTTCTACGACCGCGGTGGTTTCGACGAGGAGGGTCGTACCACCCTGTTCCCGGAGACCAAGAGCCCGCTGATCAAGCCGCTGGGGCTGACCGACGACGAGAAGGCCGACCTGATCGCCTTCCTGGAGTCCATGTCCGGCGAGGAGATCCTGATGGAGAAGCCGGAGCAGCCGCCCTACGCTCCGCTGTTCACCAAGGCCGAGCTCAAAGCCGCACAGGAGGCAAAGTAAATGACTGAACTGAAGAAGAAAGACGAGACGGCGGCTGCGCACGGCAAATGCATGCTCAATCGTCGCGAGTTCCTGATGTATTCGGGAACGGCGGCAGCGGCTGTCAGCACCATCTCCATCAGCCTGTTTCCCGGCCAGGCCCAGGCCAGGGCCCGGGTGGTGGGGTATCCGCGCAAGCTGATCGGCAGGCTGAGTGATCTGCAGGACAACCAGCCGGTGGATTTCAACTATCCGGACGACGGCCAGAACTCCCAGTGTTTCGTGGTGAAGATGGCCGGCGCCAAGGCCGGCGGCGGCATCGGCCCCCAGCGGGACGTGGTGGCATTCAGCTACCTCTGCACCCACCAGGGCGGGTTCCTCAACGGCAAGTACCAGGCCATCGGCGACAACCGGGTCCTGGGCCAGTGCCCGTTGCATCTCTCCACCTACGACCTGACCCGTCACGGCATCATCATCTCGGGTCAGGCCTACCAGAGCATTCCTCAGGTTCTGCTGGAGCTGGACGGCGACGACATCTACGCCGTCGGAATGATGGGCCTGTTGTTCGGCCGTAGTGACAACCTGATGGAATCCTAGGAGGAGGCACACAATGTCGACCAAATACTATCTCCCTGAGGACAAGACTCCGCTTCCTCCAAAGAACGCGGACGTCCTGACCACCGCGTGCGACTACTGCATCGTCGCCTGCGGCTACAAGGTCTACCGCTGGCCGGTAGGCACTCCCAACGGAGGCATGAAGGCCTCCGAGAACGCCTTCGGCGTGGACTTCCCGACCGGTCCGCTGCAGGCCTGGGTGGCCCCCACCCAGCACAACGTGGTGATGCACGAGGGGCGTCCCCACAATGTGGTGATCATCCCCGACAAGGATGCCTCCGTGGTCAATATCGGTGGCGACTCGTCCATCCGCGGCGGCTGCATCGCGCAGAAGTGCTACAACCCCAACAAGCCGACCAACGACCGCCTGATGTCACCCATGGTGCGCATCAACGGTACCCTGCAACCGGTGAGCTGGGACATGGCGCTGGATATCGCGGCGGAGCTGATCGGCTACACCGTGGATACGTTCGGCGCAAACGCCTACGCGATGAAGACCTACTCCTACCAGTTCGTGGAGAACACCTACGCCAACACCAAGTTCGCCAATCGCCACATCAATACGGCCAACTTCACCTTCCACGACACGCCGGCGAATGTCACCTCCACCCCGGGTTTCCGGGATGCGGGCTTCGACAACTTCGGTCCGGCGTACAAGGACTGGGGCGATGCCGAGGTGCTGATGATCTGCGGCACCGATCCTTACGAAACCAAGACCATGATCTTCACCCAGTTCATCAAGCCGGCCATCGACGCCGGCCAGAAGACGATCTGGCTGAACGTGCGTGAGACCGCCGGTCTGGCCTATGCGAAGAGCCGTGGCAACGCCCTCCATATCCAGCTCGATCCCGGCACCGACGTGCCGGTGCTGGGTGCCATCGCCCGGGTGATCCTGGAGAACGGCTGGGAAGACAGCGACTGGATCAAGAAGTGGGTCAACAACAAGTGGGAATCCAGCTCCGGCTTCGGCCAGGGCACCCGCAACACGCCGTGGCAGTGGCGCACCACCTGGGGCAAGTTCCAGACCAAGGGATTCGAAGACTACAAGAAGTGGAACTTCGCCCAGAAGGAGTACGCCCCCCAGGTGGCGGCGCAGATCGCCAACATCCCGGTGGAGCAGATCTACCGCGCTGCCGAGTGGCTGGCCAAGCCGAGGGCGGACGGCAGCCGTCCCAAGGCGTCGTTCGGCATCGAGAAGGGCTTCTACTGGTCCAACAACACCGGCAACACCAACGCGGTCTCCTCGCTGGCCACCATCTGCGGTGCCGGCGGGCGTCCCGGACAGATGGTCGGCCGTTTCGGCGGCCACCAGCGCGGCGGCACCGGCGGTGGCAAGTACCCGCGCAACAAGTCGCCCCAGAAGCGTCCCGGCCGCCGGCGTCAGGCGCTGGACTGCGACCGCTATTTCTACTCCGGCTATACCCGCCTCGCCCATGTGATCGGCACCACCTGGGTGCAGTCCATGTGCGGCTCCCAGGGACTCAACGCCAAGTTCGAGGAGCTGGTCAGCAACCACCCGGACCAGGTGCGTTCGTTCGACAAGGCGGAGATCATCGCCACCCTGAAACGGCGTATGGACAACGGCGGAACGGTGGTGATCAACCAGGACATCTACCTGCGCGATCCGATCGGATCCAAGTATGCCGACGTGGTGTTCCCGGCCGCCACCTGGGGCGAGGAGAACTTCGTACGCGCCAACGGCGAGCGCCGTCTGCGCCTCTACTCCAAGTTCTACGATGCCCCCGGCGACTCCAAGCCGGACTGGTGGATTATCTCCCAGCTGGGCAAGCGCCTCGGCTTCGATGGCTTCGACTGGAAGGACTCCAACCAGGTCTGCGAGGAGTCGTCCCGCTTCAGCCGCGGTAACCGCAAGGCCTACCACATGATCAAGGTCGCGGCGCACAGGGAGGGCAAGACCCTGCACGAGAAGCTGCGTGAGCTGGGTACCACCGGCATCCAGGGGCCGACCTTCTACAACTACGATACCGGTGAGCTGATGGGTACGGTGCGGCTGCACGACACCCAGAGGACCGCCGAACAGATCGCGGCGGAAGGGCGGACCAAGGGCGCCAACATGATCAACAAGAAGGGCACCCACTTCAACTCCCAGACCGGCAAGGTGAACATCCAGAAGCACCCCTGGAGCCTGTTCTCCGACTACTGGCAGTGGATGAAACCGCGCAAGGACGAGCTGTGGCACACCAACGGCCGCATCAACGAGATCTGGCAGTCCGGTTTCGACGATGTCGACCGTCGCGCCTACATCGCCCAGCGCTGGCCCGAGAACTTCACCGAGATCCATCCGGACGACGCCGCCGCCCGCGGTATCGAGTCCGGTGACCGGGTGCTGCTCTACTCCGATCGGGTGCCGGCCTTCCGGCAGACCATCAAGGGCGTGCACGGTTCGGATTTCAACTTCTCGGACCTGTTGAAGAACGGCTGGATCGAGATCAGCAAGGCGGCGGTCACCGCTGTGGCCATCGTCACGCCTCACGTGAAGAAGGGGACCATGTACTCCTACTTCATCAACACCAACCAGCCCTCCAACGCCCTGCAGGGTCGGGTCCCCGACCAGATCAGCGGCAACTACAACTACAAGATGGGTGTCGCCCGGATCAAGAAGATCGGCGAGACGGAATACAAGAAGGAGTTCCGTACCATGTCGTTCGCGCCACGCAACGTGGTCTGATCCGACGCTTCATCGCGTGGTATCGGGGCGGCCTTCGGGTCGCCCCTTTTTTGTTAGGGCCAAGGAAAAACAGGGCCGAGGGCAGAGGTGGGAGGACCTGGGGGTGGGATGGCGTCATTGCGAGGCGCGCAGCGCCGCGGCAATCTCCGGAACAGTCCCCAATGGTATGAACCGGGGGTGGTGCGGATGCGGCCGGGATTGCTTCGTCGCGGTGCTCCTCGCAATGACGTGGAGAGGGTGGTGCCAGCAATCATTGTGCACGCGTTGGCATTTGACGGAGTTTCCGCGTGAAACCATCACATTATTAACCCGGCAACCCAATATATCGTGTTCAGCCGTGCTGTGCGCGTTCGCGGCAAGGCGTCGAAACGCCGCTGTAGCACCTCTACAGCCAGTTTCGACAACGCAGTCCGCGGACGCGCACAGCACGGCCTGTCATTTGATTTCAATAGGTTAGGAGCCTCAGGCATCTCCCCTCCCGGCGTTGCGTGCCTTGCCAAGGGAACCACCCTTGCCTGCGGCACGCGCCTTGACAGGGAAGATGCCTGAGGCTCTGAATACGACATATTAGGTTGCC
>DRKP01000142.1 GCA_011051715.1 Sedimenticola thiotaurini
CCCCTTTGGGAGTATCCGGGTAACTCTGAACAAACCGTCATCCAGGTGAAGGCCGGAGTCAGGCGGTTGATCGAAATGGATTCCGGCCTGCGCCGGAATGACGGCAGGGAACTCGTTCAGGAATTCCCTGCGCCACCCGTCACCAATTCCCTTCGCACCCTGTTACACATTTCTTTCTCACCCCGTCACCCCGGCGAAGGCCGGGGTCCAGGTGGTCGATCGGAGTGGATGCCGGCCTTTGCGGGATGATCAATGTGGGGGCGTTCAGGGAGGGCCGGACGAATCCGATCGGCCGCGGCTCCGGATTATTATTTATCAACCCATAGAATGAACTAATACCGTCTGCCCTTGTCCATAATAATTAGAATCATTCAATAAACTAATAGAACGAGGTGCAACATGAGCGGACTGATTCCCGATTTCCCCCTGGACGGTGTGGTCACGGTCAACCGGGTGATCCTGAAGCCGGAGTACAGCGTCGACGACCTGCAGGAGCGGGTCGCGGAGCTGTGCGAGAACGTCAAGACCTACCACTCCGACACCGGCTTCGTCGGCGGATTCGTGGCCCTGAACAGCGGCATGGTATCCAACGAGGGCAGTACCGTCGGCCAGGCGGTGGAGAGTCCCCTGAAGGGGCGTGAGGCCCTTGTGGTCACCTTCTGGCGCTCGTTCGGGGAGCACGAGGCGTCCCACCGCAGCGACACCTTCCAGCCCCTGTTCCGCAAGGTGCTGGAACTGTGCGAGAACGGCAACGAGGAGATCGCCTACGAGATGCTGTGGTCGGGCGCGGCCTACAGACCTGAGGAGGCGCAGGCGGCACGGGAGGCGAAGGCGCGCTGGTCCGGAAAGGCGGCGTGACCGGTGCCCGGTTGGGGGCATCCCCCCGCCAACCGGGCCGGCCTCAATGCAGGGCCTTCCCGCACCCGCGCAGAAGGCGGCCGTTCAGTGAGACCGTCACCCGGGTCTCATAGGTCTCGTCGGCCATGGTGTCGCTGCATGGGCCGGGTTCCAGGATCACCTCCAGCCGGTCGTCGCCCGACCTCCCCAGGTAGCGGGTACGGGGCGCCCGCCGGTCGCCGGTGCGGACCGGGTCAGCGAACAGGTGGCGCCTGGTACCGTAGTCGGTGACCAGCAGGATCGACCTCCGGTCACGGATCTCCAGGTACCAGCCGGGCTCGTTTCCCACCGCCCGGAAGTCGACCCCGTCCAGCTTCGCCTTCTCCCACACCGCCTGCCGCGGGTCGTTGCGGCAGCCGGAGTGACTGCCCGTGGGGGTCTCCAGCAGCGCCTGCCCTCCCCCGGGGTGAAAGCGGTAACCCGCATCGGCGAACCGTTCCCCGGGACCGGCTGCCACCCGCGGCAGCCGGATCGTCCGCCCGGGCAGGAACAGCCAGGCGAGGTCGCTCCCCAGCTCCGCCACGAATGCGAAACCATCCGGACAACGGTACACCATCACCCGCTTTCCGCCGCCGTCCCCAGAACCGGGGGGAGTGCCGGCACAGGCGGCCAACGTCAGGAACAGGGCCAGCGTCAGCAGCAGCGCGGCCCGGGTCATCCCGGTTCCGGCATCCGCTCCCTGGAGAGGGGGGCAGGGGTCTTCATCCGCTCCCCGCGGCGCTCTGCAGGGTCTCCAGGTTGATCACCGGCAGGTAGCCGGGACGGGGCTTGGCGCGGCGCACGAATTTCCTGATGATCCCTTCCAGGTTGGGCCGCTTCTCCGCCGGCCCCTCGCCACTGCCGATGCCACCGCCGAACTCGACGAACAGATCGATACCGTCGTCCACGGCACTCTGCAGGCAGCCGATCCAGTTGACCGGGTGGAACAGCTGGAAGAAGAGGCGTGAGCGGATGCTGGCCGCGTCCTCCTGGTGGAAGCCGCCGGTGTAGTTGGAGAGCACGCGGATCCTGGGCGTGGCGAAATCGACCGCCTCCAGGTCCTGGCGGAAGCGGCGGGCGGCAGCGACCATGTAGTAGGTGTGGAAGGCCCCCTCGGTCTTCAGCCGGATGGCCCGCTTCTTCGGCATCCGTTCCGCCATCTCCGTGGCCAGGGCATCCAGGTCGGCGCCGGCGCCACCGACCACGGTCTGGTCCGGCAGGTTGAGGCCGGCGATGCCGCAGAAGTGCTTGTCCGCCAGCGGGCGGGCCGTCTCCAGATCAACGGTGAGGGCCGCCATCTCCCCTTCTCCGTATTCCCCCATCAGCTCGCCGCGACGGGCCACCAGGCGCAGGGCATCCTCGAAACCGAGGGCGCCGGCGGTCACCAGGGCGCTGTACTCGCCCAGGCTGTGACCCGCCGCCGCCACCGGCTGCAGTGGCTGATCCGCGGTCTCCCGGTAGGCGGTGAGGCAGGCCATGTGGTGGGTCAGCAGTACCGGCTGGGTGTAGCGGGTCAGGTCGATGTGACCGTCCGGGTCCTGGAACGACAGCCTGGCCATGTCGTATCCGAGGATGTCGCTGGCCTGCTGGTAGAGCCGTCTCACCGAGGCGAACTGCCGGTGCAGGTCGCTGCCGATGCCGGGGTACTGGGATCCCTGGCCGGGAAAGACGAAGATGACGCGCTGCGGGCTCTCTGACATGGGCTGGACTCCGTGGCGAAGGCCCCTCCGGCGGCCGGCCGGGGAGCGTGAAGACGGCTGGCGGGAGCATAGACATTTCGTATGGCCGGGACAAGCGTCGCCGGGCGTTCGCGGCGGGGGCGCCGCTCCTACAATGTATCCGGCCCTGTAGGAGTGCCGCCTCCGGCGCGAAGGAAGCCGGGCTGTGTCCCCCAATCATTCACCACGGCGGGCGGCCATCCCTTTGCCCGGGATCAATGTGCCGCCGTGGTGACGGTGCGTACACTGGGTCCGCCCCCCTTGTATTCAGGAGAGAACGATGAGCGCGAGACTGATGATCCTGCCCGCCTGCGCCCCGGAGAAGATCCGCCTGGTCCGCATCCCGGAGGACATGGAGGAGCACGAGGCCTACCGCCATGCGACGGGGGTGATCTCCCGGGTGGAGGAGCGGAACCCCGCATACGGCTGGCGGGAGATCGAGGACGCCCTGGACGAGCACGGCTTCGAGACGGTGGAGTTCGTGCTGGGACCGTCCCTGGACTGATCGCCGGATCAATCCGGTTTCACCGGTGCCGCGGGGCCGCCCAGCTCCCCCTTCTGTTCGAACGGGATGGAGACCAGGCTGCCGCTGCTGCTGATGCGGCCGGAGATGCGGTAACTGAGCGGCATTCCCGCCCGTTCGTCCAGCTGGCGGATCTGCTCAACCAGGCTGAACAGGGTACTCACCACCTCGACTTCCAGCAGTGCCTCACCGAAGGCGGGCACCTCCACCTGCCGGTCGCTGACGCCGTGGGCGAAGGGGCGGCCGTTCAGTTCCACCTCGAAACTGAGCCCCTGGATGTGGATGGGGTGGCGGTCCGGGTTCTGGATCCGCAGGGTGAGACCGTAGCGCTGCTCGAACAGGGTCATCTCCAGCGGTCGCAGGTTCACCAGGTTGACCCGGGGCGGGGCCTCGCGGGGCGGCAGCCCGGCGCAACCCGGTACCAGTACCAGCAGAACCAGGATCGCGATCAGCCGTTTCATCGTTCTCCCTCCCCCCGCATCTTCTCCAGGCGTTCGCGCACCAGGCTGATGTGGAGGCGCAGGTCGTACAGCTCCTCGGCGAACGACAACGGCACCTCCACCCGGGCCACCTCGTGCTCGATGGTGGAGAGGTCTGCCAGGGTCTGCTCCACGTCCAGGCCCGGCTGTTCCATGCGCCGGTCGATGGCCAGCACGTCCCGGTACCAGGGGTAGATGCGGGAACGGATGCGCCAGCGATAGAGTGGCGGCATGATCTTGAACAGGGGCAGCATCAGTGCCACCAGCGGCAGCAGCATCACCTTCAGCCGGTCGAGCAGGGTGGCGGCCCAGAACGGCAGATAGCGTTGCAGCAACGAGGGGCCGCGCTGGTAGAACTGGCGCGCCTCGTCGCTGAGGGGGAAGTCGGCGTAGTCCGGGGTGGGGAAGTCCCGGTTGCCCTCGAACCAGCCGCCAGGGCCGTGGATACGGCGACCACTGAAGATCAGCAGGTCGATCAGGGCGGGATGCAGGCCGGGTCGCGCCACCATGTTGGCGGTGGTGGCGAGCAGGGTGACGTCCCGCGGCGGCAGGTCCCGGGCCAGGTCGGCCACCCCGCGCGGCAGGGTCACCCGGGTGAGGAAGTGGTGGCGGCGGGTGTAGGCGGGAGCGCGCTGGAAGTCCATCAACCCGATGCCGGGGTCCAGCAGCAGCGCCTGCACCACCGGCGAGCGCGGCGAGGCGACGAAGAAGGCGGCGTCGATCTCCCCCCTCTGCAGCCGCTCCACCGCCTGCTGGCCGCCCATCTCCAGCAGCGGGGTTGCCGTCCGGTCGATCGCGTTGTCGGCCAGCAGCTGCCGGGCCAGGGCGGCGGTGCCGCTGCCGGGCCGGCCGATCGCGACCCGGCGACCCGCCAGTCCGGTCAGTCGCTGCGGCGGCGGGTCGAGGCGGTGGAACAGCCACAGGGGCTCGTAGTAGAAGCTGCCGAGGGATTCCAGGTCATGCCGGTCGCCGGCCAGGCCGCCCTGGGCGAAGGCGATGTCGGCCCGGCCGTTGCGCAGCAGTTCCAGATTCTCCACCGAGCCGGCGGTGGTGAGGATCTCCAGCTCGATCCCCTCTGCCGCCAGCGCCTGCCGGTAGCGTTGGGCGAACAGGTAGTAGGCGCCGTCGGGACTGCCGGTGGCGATCCGGATGTGGTCGGGCGGCGCCGGATCGACGAACTGGTAGGCGAGAACGAACCCCAGCAGGGTAACCAGGATCGCCGGACCGAAGATGTGCAGGTGGTCGCGAAACGGCTGGCGTGGCTCGCTGGACACTGGGGTGGGGCCTCCGGGGCTGATCGTCCGGCCATACTAGCGGGATCGGCGGCGGGTGTTCAATTTATGGTGAGGAGTGAGGAGTGAGGAGTGAGGAGTGAGGAGTGAGGAGTGAGGAGTGAGGGGAAACCACGCCGCTCCGGTGGTGGAACCCGCGCCGGGCTGCCCTATACTGGGTGTCACCGCCTGAATACCGCAGGAGCCCGATCATGTTTCCGTTCCACAACTCCCCCGGGATGCCGACGCCGGACGAGGCCCTGCCCGGACGTGCGGAGGAGATGGAGGTGCCGGAACATCATTTCGTCAATGGCAACCGGCTGCGGCCACCGTTTCCGGACGGGATGGAGCGGGCGCTGTTCGGGATGGGCTGTTTCTGGGGGGCGGAGCGGCGTTTCTGGCAGCAGGATGGGGTCTACAGCACCGCCGTCGGTTATGCCGCAGGGTATACCCCGAACCCCACCTACGAGGAGGTCTGCAGTGGTCGCACCGGCCACAACGAGGTGGTACAGGTGGTGTTCGATCCGGTACGGGTGAGCTATGAAATCCTGCTGAAACTGTTCTGGGAGTCCCACGATCCTACCCAGGGCATGCGCCAGGGCAACGACCGCGGGACCCAGTACCGCTCCGGGATCTACTGCACCTCGGAGCTGCAGCGGCGGCTGGCGCAGGAGAGCCGGGATGTCTACCGGAAGGAACTGGCGCGGCGGGGCCACGGCCCCATCACCACCGAGATCCTGCCGGCGCCGGCGTTCTACTACGCCGAGCCCTATCACCAGCAGTACCTGGCGAAGAATCCGGCTGGTTACTGCGGGCTCGGGGGGACCGGGGTGGCGTACCCGGTGTCGGTCAGCTGACCGCCCGGACCAGGTAGGTGCGACGGGCGCTCTGCAGCTTCTGCTCGAACTCCCGGATGTTGTTCTCGATCAGGCGTGCCGTCTGCCGCTTGCCGTCCAACTCCCGCAGGATCAGCTCCAGTTCCCGCTGCAGCCGGCGGATGCGGTCGATGAGGCGGTAGTCGGACAGGCTGACGACGCGCCGCTCCGGGAGGGGGGCCGCCGGATCGCGCCCGTCCGTGCACTGATGCCGCAACTGGTCGATGCGGCGCTGGATGTGTGCCGCCCGGTCATGCAGTTCCAGTTGCCGTGCCTCGATGTCGCGCTGGATATGGAACAGGTTGGCCACTCCCTCCTCGGCCCAGCGATGGATCTCGGCGAAACCGTTCTGCTTCAGTGTGGCGACGCCCTCGATGCGGGTGGGCATGGCCGCCAGGTGCTCGTAGACGGTGACCCAGCCGCCCTTGCGGCTGCGGTAGAGCTGGCCCATGTAGAACAGCAGCTGGCCGACGATGCGGCTGTAGTCGTAGTCGTCGAAGCGGTTGCCGATGGCCTCGACCACGTCGGCGTAGTCGGAGGCCGTGAGTACGAAGGCACTGCCACCCTCCAGGCCCATGCCGCGGGCGTAGATCCGGCCCAGGCGGTCGAGGATGCGGCGGTAACCAGCGGCGGAGATGGCCATCGTCCCGGAACGGATGATCAGGGCGAGCTCCAGCAGCATCTCCTGGGCCTGGCCCACGTCGTCCGGCTGCGCATCTGCGCCGAGGGCCTGTTCCAGGTAGCCGAGGTGATCCTCCAGCAGACGGCAGGAACAGCGGTCGTCCCGCCGGTCGTCGAGGCAGTGCGTGGTCAGCGCGATGCGGTGGGCGCGAAGGCCGTCTTGAGAGTGATCCCTGTGCATAACCGTTAGTATAGTAGAAATTAATAATATTTGATACCCACGACAGGATGCCGTGGCCGGTGACGGCGGTGGCCTGCCTTGGATAGCGGCGGGCGGGGATCGGGCTTGAGCCGGGGGCGGCAGGAGGATTCAGGGGAGGGAGAACTTCCAGGCGCAGAAATAGCTGCCGTTGTAGTCGTCCGGCGGGCAGGTGATCATCTCGGTGACGATGCGGTCGTCGATGGCGCGGGCGAATTCGGTGTATTCGACGAGGCCGACCGATTTGCACGGAAACAGGGGCAGCCCCTTGCGCTGACGCGCCGACTGGACCCGGCAGTCACACATCCGGAACACGACCGAATCCTCGGTCTGTTCCACGATCTCCTGACGGTTGAGGCGCGAGTAGAGGCGGTAGCCGAGGGCGGCGACCAAGCCGGGAATCCCCGGGTGTTCTCCCAGTCCATGGCGCGCCTTGATCCGCTTCGCCTCGATCGGCGAGAAGCGCCGCCAGGCCTCGATGTCGGCGGCTATTGCCGCGTCCATGCCGTGGGCCTGTTCCACCGCCTGGAACCAGAGGCCGTCGTGGGCCAGCCAGTTCTTGGCGAAGTCGTCGATGATCCCGAGCAGCTGTTCCCGCTCCATCTCCTCCATCGGCATCGGCGGTGTGGTCGACGGTTGGTTCATGTGCATTCGTCTCCGGGGGTTACCAGCGGTCGGCGTACTCGTCCAGCAGCTCGGCCAGCTTCGTGCTGCGCTGTTCATGGCTCTCGGTGAGGCGGAAGGTGAGCAGCACCGCGTCTCCCGGGGCATCGGGGGTGGGGTCCTCCTCGATCCGGATGAGACGGGCGTCCAGCAGGATCCGGTAGTCCTCGATCTCCAGCTGGAGCCGGCCCGAGTCGCCGATACAGATGTCCCGGCACAGCTCCCGCCGCCCCGTGGTCTGGACGCACTCGAGGGAGAAATCCTTCAGCCGCAATGTCAGCGTGGGGGCATCGGTGCGCTCCAGCTGCACCCGGTATTCCCGGTCCGGGTGCAGCCGGCGCTGGCGCCGCCGCTCCTGCCGGTGGGTGACCCGCCGCACCACATTGAGCAGTCCCTTCTCGAGAAACGGCTTGCCGATGTGATCGTTGGCCCCGAGACGCATGGCCTGGGCGATCATGGTATCGGATTCCCTGCCGGTGGTGACCACCAGCGGGGTATAGCGGTTCTCCGGATCCCGCCGTACGGCGTCGATGAACTCGGGGCCGGCCAGTTCCCAGTCGGCGAAGATCAGGTCCAGCTTGACGTCGGACTCGATCACGTCCATCGCCGCCTTGCGGTTGTCACAATGGATCAGATGGGTGGTGCCCAGTTCCCGGCTCAGGGGGGGGACCATGGCGTCGAAGAATTCCTTCGAATCCACGATCAGGACGATGGGTTCGTGTTTCATGGAGCGCTTCCCGGGATTGACGGTCGTGGTCCCAGCGGGGACGGTTTATTGTTGACCCGGCAACCTGATATGCCGGGTTGATATTGTTCCGCGACCGGGCAAGCTTACAACAGGGCCGGCGGCCGGGCCAGCAGGCGGCTCCCCGGTCGCGGTGGTCGTTGGTTCAGGGTTCCAGCTCTATGGTGCCACTGATGCGAACCTCCACCCGGCGGGTTCCCGCCTCCAGGGTCGGTGGCACCGCGTCCGCCTCCGCCTTCATCGCCATCGTCCGCATCTGATAGGGCCGCGGTTCGGCGCTGGCGTTGCTGATGTTCATCCGCACCAGGCGGTAGTCCTGGGCGCCCATCTCCCGCGCCACCAGGGCGGAACGTGCCTTGAAGGCGGCGATGGCGCGGCTGATCAGCCCGTCCTCCACTTGCGCCCGCCGCTCCGGCGACAGGGCGTAGCGGATGCTGCTGACATTGAGCCGTTGCTGCAGCCGGCCGATCATCTGGCTCAGCACCGCCGCGTCACGGCTCTCCAGGCGGATCGACTGGCGCACCCGCCAGCCGCTCAGGGTGCGGTTCTTGTAGATCGGGTTGGTGCTGTACTCCATGGTCTGCACCCGGATCGCCGGCTCCGCCTTCGCCAGCGCCACGGCCTCCGCGATACGGCTGTTCACCTCCCGCGTCAGGCGCGCCGTGTCACTGCCCTCCTGCTGGGCGTAGAGCAGCCCCACCAGGGTGTCGTTGTCCACCGACTCGCCGGCGCTGACCGCCAGGTCGATGCGATTGTAGGCGTCGCCGTTCCCGGTCGCGTACGAGGCGGTGGCGAAGGCCAGCAGGAGGAGGGCGGGAAGGATCTGTTTCATGGGCGGTTGGCTCCTTTGGTCGCTGGGCACCCGAACCCGCGGATTCGGGTGGTATCGAAGTCTGGTCGGGATCTCACGCCACGTCGAAGCGCTCGAACTGGGTGGAGAACTGGCCACGCCCCTGGGTCATACTGCGCAGGGTGGTGGTGTAGCCGAGCAGACTGGCCAGGGGGATCTCGCAGCGGATGGTGCTGCTGCCCACCTCGCGCCTGGTGTCGCGGATCACCGCCTGGCGCGACTGCAGGTCTCCCAGCACCGCGCCCAGGTTCTCCTCCGGCACCACCACCTCGGCAGTCATGATCGGCTGCAGCAGGGTGGGGTCGGCATCGGCCAGGGCGCGGCGAACCGCCCGCGATACGGCGGCGTTGAGCGCCTCCGGCGAGGAGTCGCTGCCGAACAGTTCCACCTCCTCCAGGATCACCTCCAGGTCCTCCAGCGGGGCACCCTCGACGGGGCCGCCGCCGAGGGCGAAGGCCAGCCCCTGCTGCAGCGCCTCGCGCTGGGGATCGAGCAGCCGTGCCCCCTCCGGCAGCACCCGCGGCTCCGCCCGGGTATGGATTCCGGCTCCCCGCTCCAGCGGCCGCACGCAGGCCCGGACGCGGGCGCGCATGGCGTTGCCGCCGGCCTCCGCCGGCGGCTGGAACAGGTAGTCGGCGCAGGCCTCGCGGCCGATGGTCTCGCGCAGGGCCACCGCCGGCCGGCCGGCGCGTACCCGCAGGTGGTACTCCCGCTGCAGCCGCTCCAGCACGATCTGCAGGTGCAGTTCACCCATGCCGCTGAGCAGGCGCTGGCCGGTCTCCGGGTCCTCGCCGAAGCGCAGGGTGGGGTCCTCCTCCTGCAGTTTCTCCAGCACCTCCAGGAACTTCTCCTCCTGCTCCGACGAGGCCGGCTCGATGGCCAGGCTCAGCACCGGCTCGCGGGTCTCGATCCGTTCCAGCCGCAGCAGGTGGTCAGGGTCGCACAGGGTGTCGCCGGTGGTGGCGCGGCGCAGGCCGGCGAGGAGTACGATCTCGCCGGCATGGGCCTGGTCGATGCGCTGCTTGTGCGAGGCGTCGACGTCGAACAGGCGGGCCACGTGCTCCTTCTTCACCTGACCGTCCGGCTGCTGGTAGGCGACCTCGTCGCCGGGTCGCAGGATGCCCCGGTAGAGGCGGGCGAAGACGTGGCGGCGCCCCTCCCACATCTGTACCTTGAACGCCAGTGCCGCCAGCGGGCCGTCGTCACGCATCACCACCTCCTCTTCGCTGCCGTCGGGCCGGTAGGCCAGTGCCGGCGGACGGTCGAGGGGGGAGGGAAGCAGGGTCACGATGGCGTCGAGCAGTGGCTGGACTCCCAGGTTGCGCAGCGCCGAACCGCCGAAACAGGGGTGCAGCAGGCCCTCGCGGGTACCCCGCCGCAGCACCTCCCACAGCTGTTCCGGCTCCGGTTCGGCGCCCGCCAGGACCTGGTCGGCGAGGGCGTCGTCGATCTCGGCGGCACCCAGCAGCAGGGCCTCGCGCTGCTCCGCCAGGTTCGCCCAGCAGACGTCGTCACAGGGTTCGCGCACCACCTCCTCGCCGTGCTCGCCGAGGAACCGGATCCGCTGCCGCTCGACCAGGTGGACCACCGCATCCTCCTCCGGCAACGGCACGGTGACCGGCACCGGCGTGCCGCCGAGGCGCTTGCCGATACTGGCCATGGCCTGGGCGAAGTCGGCGCCGGGGCGGTCCATCTTGTTGACGAAGAAGAGGGTGGGGAGATCGAAGCGACTGCGCTGGCGCCATACGGTCTCGGTCTGGGGCTCCACCCCGCGCACCCCGTCGAGGACGATGATGCAGCCGTCCAGCACCCGCATGCTGCGCTCCACCTCGATGGTGAAATCGACGTGGCCGGGGGTGTCCACGATCTGGATCAGGTGATCCTGCCATGCTGCCTTGGTCAGGGCCGAGGTGATGGTGATGCCGTGACTCTGCTCCTCTGCCATGTAGTCCATGTGGGCGGCGCCGTCGTGGACCTCGCCGATCTTGTACAGGGCGCCGGTGTAGAACAGGATGCGCTCGGTCAGCGTGGTCTTGCCGGCGTCGATGTGGGCGGCGATGCCGATATTGCGCACCCGGGTGAGATCACGCTTTCTGGTCATGGGGGATGGTGGGCCTCGGATTGCTGGGCTGGCGCCGCTGTAGCTTAGCCCCAAACGGGGCGGCAGCCTAGCCCGAACATTTCACCCGGGCGCTGGAAAAATATTCCAACTTGCTGTATTTAAATGGGAATCCTGGAATACCAGCAAAGTACGAAGTGTTACCGGGCATCGCTGAACGCGCCCTCGCACCGGTCTCGCCGTCCATCTGCGGTATTTGCTCAATCATCAATAGCCTGGGCTATTGATTCAATCGCAAATCCGCACCTGAACGCCGATCCCGGCGCGATCATCGCGTTCCCGGGCGAAATGTTCGGGCCAGTGACACGGCAGAGACCAGGGGGCCGGCCCGTTCCCTGCCCGGTTTCCGATCGCCGGATACGCCCGTCCCGGCGGCAGCAACGGGGAGGCCTCAGTGTCCCAGTTCCGCCAGCAGCCGGTCGATCATGCCCAGCGCCTGGCCGCCGTAGCCGCCGCCGAACAGGTTCAGGTGGTTGAGGATGTGGTAGAGGTTATACAGGGTGCGGCGCACCGGGTAGCCCGGATCCAGCGGCCAGGCCTCGTCGTAGGCGGTGTGGAAGGCGGCGCCGGGGCCGCCGAACAGCTCGGTCATGGCGATCTCCGCCTCGCGGTCGCCATAGTAGACCGCCGGATCGTAGATCACCGGGTTGCCAGCACGGTCGTAACCGATGTTGCCGCCCCACAGGTCGCCGTGGATGAGGGAGGGTACCGGGTCGTGGTCGATCAGGGCGGGAAACTCCTGCAGCAGCCGTTCCCCGCGCCGCTGCAGGGCGCCGCCGTGGCCGTGTCGTGCCGCCAGGCGCAGCTGAAAGCCGAGCCGGTGCTCGCGCCAGAACCCGATCCAGTCGTGGCTCCATTCGTTGGGCTGGGGGGTGGAACCGATGGTGTTGTCCATGCGCCAGCCGAAACGCCCGGCGCTGTGCCGGTGCATGGCGGCCAGCTGCCGGCCGGCGGCGGCGCTGTCGCCACTGCCACCGAAGTCGATGTACTCCAGTACCAGGTAGGCCTGGTCGCCGGCGCAGCCGAGGCAGAGCGGGCGGGGCACGCGGATGGTACCGGTATCGGCCATCTCCTCCAGGCCCGCCGCCTCGGCCTCGAACATGGGCAGCAGGGCGGCGCGGTTGAGTTTCACGAACCAGCGGCTGCGGCCGTCGCTCAGCCGCACCGCGGTATTGATGCAGCCACCACCGATGCTGTCCGGTCGGGATGGATGGAAGGCCACGCCGGAGGCGCGGCCGATGTGCTCGGCGATCTGCTGCCAGGGGTCCATGGAACGAATCATACTGTCTCGCGGCCGGCGGGAAAACGGTTCCCGGCCGCGGCGGCTGGCGTGGTGAAAAAGGGTTGACAGGGGCGTGGTCACCGGTTCCCGGGTCTGCGGTTATGCACAGTTGCAGTGCAGCAAAGGTGAATCCGGGGTGGCCGGGAGGCGGTACTGATTCAGTGAATCATGAAATACTTTATCACTTTGATTTCAAAGAATAAAAACAAGTGACTCAAAATTGGCCAATTCGCCGGAAGTCCAGAGTTCAAAGGGATTCCGGGCTGCAGTCCGGTTTTTTTCCACAAAGTTATCCACAGGTTCTGTGGAAAATCCCATCTTTGCAATTCCGATAAGGGGTTAGGGCCGACAGGTCAGAATGGATATCAATTCCGGCAGCGAATGTGGTGGTCGGGCGGACCGTCCCCCGCAGCCTTCTGTCCGCAATGGCTGGGGGCGCAGCGACCGGTGTCCGGTGCCGTTTTTCGGGTACAGTAGCGGCCATGTCCGAGCCGATCTATCTGCGGGTGGCGGTCCCGGTTCCGGTGCGCAGTCTGTTCGACTACCTGCCGCCCCCCGGCGTCGATCACCGGGCCCTGGTGCCCGGCATCCGCGTGCTGGTGCCGTTCGGGTCGGGGCGGCGTTGCGGCGTACTGGTGGAGGTGTCGAACCGGGCCGCAGGGGAGGGTGGCGTCCTGAAGCCGGCTCTGCGGCTGCTGGACCACGAGCCCCTTCTCCCGGCCGGTGACCTGGATCTGTTGCGATGGGCCGCCGACTACTACCAGCACCCGGTGGGGGACGTGGTGACCGCCGCCCTGCCGGCGCGCCTGCGCCAGGGGCGCGAGCCCCTGGACGATATCCGGTCCGGCTGGCGGGTGACCGGAACCGGAAAGGCGGTCGACCCCACCACCCTCTCCCGGGCCCCGCGCCAGGCGACCCTGTTGGCCCTGTTACAGGGTGAGGCCGGGGGCCTGACCCTGGAGGAGCTGCGGGAACGGGGGGGTGACAGCCGCTCCGCGCTGCGGGCGCTGCAGCAGAAGGGATGGGTGGAGCGCTGCCTGGTGGAGCCCCGGCCGCGGCCGCTGCCGGAGCGCTCTCCGGCGCCGACCCTTGGCCGGGAGCAGAAGCAGGCCCTCGATGCCATCGGCGGGCGGCTGGGCCGGTTTGCCGCCATTCTGCTGGAGGGGGTGACCGGAAGCGGCAAGACCGAGGTCTACCTGGGGGCGGTGGAGCAGGTGCTGGAACGCGGCCGCCAGGTGCTGGTGCTGGTCCCGGAGATCGGCCTCACCCCCCAGCTGGTGGGCCGTTTCCAGCGCCGCCTCCGGGCCCCGGTGGTGTTGCTCCATTCCGGCCTCTCCGACGGCGAGCGGGAACGGGCCTGGCAGCAGGCGCGCCGGGGGACGGCCCGGGTGGTGATCGGCACCCGGTCGGCGGTGTTCGTTCCGCTGCCCGAGCTGGGGCTGGTGATCGTGGACGAGGAGCACGACCTCTCCCTCAAGCAGCAGGAGGGTTTTCGCTACTCCGCCCGCGACGTGGCGGTGATGCGGGCCCGGCGCTGCGGTTGTCCGGTGGTGCTGGGGTCGGCCACGCCGTCGCTGGAGAGTCTGCGCAATGCGCTGGACGGGCGTTATCTGCATCGGCGCCTGACCCGTCGCGCCGGCGGGGCGGCGCAGCCGCGCATGGACCTGCTCGATATCCGCTCGGTGCGACTCGACGCCGGCGTCTCGCCGGCGCTGCTGCGCCTGGTGGGGGAGACCCTGGATGCCGGTGACCAGGTCCTGCTGTTCCTCAACCGCCGCGGCTATGCCCCCATCCTGACCTGTTTCGACTGCGGCTGGGTGGCGCGCTGCCGCCGCTGCGATGCCCACATGACCCTGCACTGGAAGAGCCGTCGCCTCTGGTGCCATCACTGCGGTTCACAACGCCCGCTGGAGCGCACCTGCCCCGACTGTGGTGGCGCAGGGCTGCATCCCCTGGGACAGGGCACCGAGCGCCTGGAGGAGATGCTGCGCGGGCGTTTCCCCGATGCCGGCCTGGTTCGCGTCGACCGCGATTCCACCCAGCGCCGTGGCAGCATGGAGCGGCTGCTGGAAGAGATCCGGGCGGGGCGCCACCGCCTGCTGGTGGGGACCCAGATGCTGGCCAAGGGACATCACTTCCCCGATGTCACCCTGGTCGGCATCCTGGACGTGGACCAGGGCCTGTTCGGGGCCGATTTCCGCGCCGGCGAGCGCATGGCGCAGATGGTGACCCAGGTGGCGGGCCGGGCCGGGCGGGCGGCCAAGCCGGGGCGGGTGGTGATCCAGACCCGGCATCCGGATCATCCGCTGATGCAGGACCTGGTGCGGCAGGGCTACGACGCCTTCGCCCGCGCCGCCCTGGCCGAGCGCCGTGCGGCCTGCCTGCCACCCTACAGTCACCAGGTGCTGTTGCGGGCCGAATCGGTGCGGCCGGAACAGCCGGTCGGGTTCCTGGAGCAGGCGGTGGAGATGGCGCGGCGCCATGCCGGCCCGGAGGTCGGGTTCTGGGGCCCGGTGCCGGCGCCGATGGAGCGCCGTGCCGGTCGCTACCGTGCCCACCTGTTGCTGCAGGCCGACCGGCGCCAGCCGCTGCAGCAGTTGCTGGCGGCCTGGATCCCGGAACTGGCCGCCACCAGGCTGGCACGCAGGGTGCGCTGGTCCATCGACGTGGATCCCCAGGAGATGTTCTGACCGGGGTCTTTCACCCGCAGGCAGGGGGATCACCACTCGGTTCGAGCCCCTCACTGTGCTATCCTTTCCGGCTTCGTTCATCCCCTTTCCAGCCCGGCGTGCCCGATGAAGAATCTCGTCCAGCAGTTGGTTTCCCAGGCCCTCGATCAGCTCGTCGCCGATGGCGTGGTGCCGGCCGACCAGGCGCCGGTGCCGGTGATCGAGCGCACCCGCGACAGCAGTCATGGTGACTTCGCCAGCAACCTGGCGCTGGTGCTGGCAAAGGCGGCGCGGACGCGGCCACGGGATCTGGCGGAGCGGCTGGTGGCGGCCCTGCCGGCCAGTCCGCGGGTGGAGAAGGTGGAGATCGCCGGGCCCGGCTTCATCAATTTCCACCTTGCGCCGGTGGCCTATCACGAGCTGATTCCGCGCATCCTGGAGCAGGGGCACCAATTCGGCCGCAGCGATCTGGGCGGCGGCCGG
>DRKP01000143.1 GCA_011051715.1 Sedimenticola thiotaurini
GTGCCGGGACCGGACGGGGCCGAGCTGCGCGGCTACCACAAACCGATCATGCTGGCGGGGGGGCTCGGCAGCATCCGCGAGGAGCTGATCGGGAAGTGCATGTTCCCGCCAGGGACCCCGCTGGTGGTGCTGGGGGGGCCGGCGATGCTGATCGGCCTGGGCGGGGGTGCCGCCTCGTCCATGGCCAGCGGCGCCTCGGCCGAGGAACTGGATTTCGCCTCGGTGCAGCGCTCCAATCCGGAGATGGAACGGCGCTGTCAGGAGGTGATCGACCGCTGCTGGGCCCAGGGCGCGGAGAACCCGATCCTGTTCATCCACGACGTCGGTGCCGGCGGCCTCTCCAACGCCCTGCCCGAGCTGGTGCACGACGCCGGCCGTGGCGGTCGCTTCGAGCTGCGTGCGGTACCCAACGACGAGCCCGGCATGTCGCCGCTGGAGATCTGGTGCAACGAGGCCCAGGAGCGCTACGTGCTGGCGGTGGCCGCCGACCGGATCGACGATTTCATCGCCCTGTGCGAGCGCGAGCGCTGTCCCTACGCGGTGGTGGGTGAGGCGACCGCGGACGACCGGCTGTTGCTGGGGGACGCCTATTTCGACAACAACCCGATCGACATCCCCATGCCGCTGCTGTTCGGCAAGCCGCCGCGGATGCTGCGCGACGTCACCCACAGGCCGTTCCACAAGCCGCCGCTGGCGCGGCGCGAAATCGACCTGGAGGAGGCGGCGCGACGGGTGCTGCGCCTGCCGACGGTGGCGCACAAGGGCTTCCTCATCACCATCGGCGACCGTTCCATCACCGGCCTGGTGGCGCGGGACCAGATGGTCGGGCCGTGGCAGGTCCCGGTTGCCGACCTGGCGGTCACCTGCGCCGACTACGTCGGCTACGAGGGGGAGGCGATGGCCATCGGCGAGCGCACCCCGCTGGCCCTGCTCGATGCCCCCGCCTCCGGGCGTATGGCGGTGGGCGAGACCATCACCAACCTGGCCGCCGCCGCCATCGGGGAGCTGTCGGATATCAAGCTGTCGGCCAACTGGATGGCGGCCGCCGGTCACCCGGGCGAGGATGCGCGCCTCTACGACACGGTGCGGGCGGTGGCGATGGAGCTGTGTCCCGCCCTCGGCATCGCCATCCCGGTGGGCAAGGACTCCATGTCGATGAAGACGGTATGGCAGACAGAGGGCGAACGGCGGGAGATGGCGGCGCCCCTCTCCCTGATCGTCTCCGGCTTCGCCCCGGTGAGCGACGTGCGCCGCACCCTGACGCCGCAACTGCGCTGCGACCGGGGCGACAGCGACCTGATCCTGATCGACCTGGGCAAGGGGGCCAACCGGCTCGGCGCCTCCGCCCTGGCCCAGGTCTACCGCCAGCTCGGCCACCAGGGGCCGGACCTGGACGATCCGACGGCGCTGCGCCACTTCTTCGAGGCGATCCAGGAGCTCAACCGCCGCGACCTGCTGCTGGCCTATCACGACCGCTCCGACGGCGGCCTGTTCGTGACCCTGTGCGAGATGGCCTTTGCCGGCCACTGCGGCCTCGACATCGATCTCTACGGTCTCGATGGCGACGATCTGGCGGTGCTGTTCAACGAGGAGCTGGGGGCGGTGATCCAGACGGCGCACCAGGACACGGACGAGGTGCTGAAGCTGCTGCACGACCAGGGACTGGGACACCATTGCCACGTCATCGGCGCCCTCGATGCGGGCGACCGTATCCGCATCCGTCACGGCGATCGCCAGCTGCTGGAGTTCGACCGGGTGGCGCTGCAGCAGATCTGGTCCGAGACCAGCCGCGACATGCAGAGCCTGCGCGACAATCCCGACTGCGCCGCGGAGGAGTTCGCGCGCATCGCCGACCGCACCGACCCGGGGCTGTCGCCCCGGCTCTCGTTCGATCCCGGTGAGGACGTGGCGGCGCCGCTGATCGCCAGCGGGGTGCGGCCGGCGGTGGCGATCCTGCGTGAGCAGGGGGTGAACGGCCAGCTGGAGATGGCCAACGCCTTCTACCGCGCCGGCTTCGACTGCGTCGACGTGCACATGTCCGATATCCTCGCCGGGCGGGTGACGCTGGACCAATTTCATGGCCTGGTGGCCTGCGGCGGCTTCTCCTACGGCGACGTGCTCGGCGCCGGCGAGGGTTGGGCCAAGTCGATCCTGTTCAATCCGCGGGCGCGGGACCAGTTCCAGGCCTTCTTCGAACGGGGCGACACCTTTTCGCTCGGCGTCTGCAACGGCTGCCAGATGCTCTCCAACCTGCACCTGCTGATTCCCGGTTCCGACCACTGGCCCCACTTCGTGCGCAACCGCTCCGAGCAGTTCGAGGCCCGTTTCGTCACCGTGCGGGTGGAGGAGTCCCCCTCCATCCTGCTGCGGGGGATGGCCGGTTCCCGGCTGCCCATCGCGGTGGCCCATGGCGAGGGCCGCGCCGAGTTCCATGACGACGCCCAGTTCCTGGGAGTGGCATCCCGGGTGGCCCTGCGCTATGTTGAGAACGATGGCACCGTGGCGGAGCGCTATCCGGCCAATCCCAACGGTTCCCCCGGGGGCATCACCGGGCTGACCACCGATGACGGCCGGGTCACCATCATGATGCCCCACCCGGAGCGGGTGGTCCGCACGGTGCAGAACAGCTGGCACCCGGACGACTGGGGTAGTGACGGACCCTGGTTGAGGCTGTTCCGCAATGCACGGCTCTGGATCGGGTGAGGTCGGTGGATTCCGGTCTGCGCGCCATGGACCGGAACAGAGAGATCTGAAAACAGGGATGAAACATTCAGGGATCGTAAAGACATATATCTTCCTCTGTCTCTGGGGATTCACACTGGCAGCGCCAGCAGGCGAGTGGATCTATCAGGTGAAGCCCGGCGACAACCTCTGGGACCTGGCGCAGAAATACCTCGTCAGCATGCGTTACTGGCGGCCGCTGCAGCGACTCAACGGCATCGGGGATCCCCTGCACATGCGACCCGGGTTGCGGCTGCGGGTTCCTGAATCCTGGTCCCGTATCCGTACCGTGGGCGCCCGCATCGTCGCGCTCGAAGGGGAGCCGTTGATCGACCCCCGCGGGGTTACCCCGGAGCGGAAGGCGCGACCCGGCGAGATCGTGGGTGAGGGGGATCGGCTGCGCACACCTGCGGGATCGCGGATACTGCTGGAATTCAGTGACGGCTCGCGCCTGCTGCTGCAATCCGGCGGCGATCTGACCCTGCAGCGGCTGGAGGGTTATGGCGATGGCGAAGTCGGCCAGACGCGGCTGAAACTGCCCGTCGGCCGGCTGGAGAACCAGGCCAATCCGAAGCAGATCCAGGGAACCCGTTTCGAGATCACCACCCCGTCACTGGTGACGGCGGTGCGGGGTACCCGTTACCGTCTGACGGTGGACGACGACGGCAGCCGCTCGAGAGTGGAAGTGGTGGATGGCCGGGTCGAAGCAGTGGGGGGTGGCCACCGGGCGCAGGTGGCAGCGGGTTTCGGCGTGGTCGCCGATGCCGGGTCGCCACCGAAGCAGCGTCGGCTGCTGGCGCCGCCCACAGGGGTTGAATTGCCAGAGGTGGTGGAGGAGGTCTCCGTCACGCTGCACCCGAAGCCGGATCCCGGAGCCATTCTGTACCGGGTCCAGATCGCCACCCCGGGTGATCTGGCTCCACCGCTCTATGACCGGGTGTTCGAACCGGGCCCGATGCTGGTGGACCTGACCGGACTTGCCGACGCCACCTATGTGCTGAGGTTGCGGGCGGTGGATCGGGACGGCCTCGAGGGGATGGAAACAGTCCGGACGTTTGAACTCAACACCCGCCCGCCGGCGCCGGTGCAGCTGGCGCCGGAGCAGGGAGCCCACTTCGCCAATCCACGGCCCGAGTTCGTCTGGGCCAGGCCCGAAGAGGCGGTTGCCTACCATTTCGAACTGGCGGCGGACAGGGATATGAGCCGGCGGCTGGTCGACCTGCCGCGGGTGAACGGGGAGCGTCTCACCCTGGAGCGGCCCCTCGCCAGCGGGGATTACCATTGGCGTGTCACCGCCCTCGATGCCGCGGGCAGGCCCGGGCCAACGGGTGCGTTGGCGGAGTTCCGCGTTCTGCCCGAGCCACCGGAGGCGGCACCACCGCAGCTGGAGGAGGACGGCATCACCTTCCGTTGGAGGCCGGGAGAGGAGGGACAGTGGTACCGCTTTCAGCTCGCCACTGACGCCGCCTTCGAGCAGATCGTGGAGGACCGCCGGATGTCCCAGGCCAGCGTCCATCTGGCAGACCCCGGTCCGGGTACCTATTTCCTGCGGGTGAAGACCATCGACGAGGATGGTTTCGAGGGGCCGTTCGGACGGGTGCAGACGGTGGTGGTTCCCGCCCCGGAGCGGGATCTGGGATGGCTCGTCCTGGTCCCGGCGGCGTTCATGCTGCTGTTGTCGCTGTAACGGGGACCATACTCCCATCGAAGCAAAGCGGACAGATCGGCTCCTCACTCTGCTGTTGGCAGCCGCTGCTGTGGCAGCAAGTTATTTTGGCATTCTGCAGCCGCTGGACCGCGCCATCTACGATCTGGCGATCCGGGGGATGCAACGGGCGCCGGACCCCACGGTGGCGATAGTGGTGGTGGATGACGATGCCCTTGCGGTCTTTGGACGCTGGCCCTGGCCACGTCGCATCCATGCCGAGCTGGTGCGCAAGCTGACCGCAGCAGGTGCGCGCGGAATCGGCATGGATATCCTGTTCGCCGAGGCTGATGAAGGGGATCCCGATGGCGACCGCATGCTGGCCCGGGCGATACAGGAAAGTGGCCGCGTGGTGCTGCCGGTGTTTCCCGCGCCGGACGGCAACTCGGGCCGCTTGCGGGAGAGTCTGCCGCTGTTGCCGCTGCGTTCCGGCGCCTCTCTCGGTCATGTGGACGTGGAGCTCGATCCCGACGGGATGGTGCGTGGCCTCTACCTGCTGGCTGGACTGGGTCGGCCCCGCTGGCCGGCGTTCTCGCTGGCGCTGCTGCAACAGGATCCACCGCCGGGATGGCATCTTCCGGCTGCCCAGCGTAACCCGGAGCGGGAACCCGCCGGCACTGGTGTCTGGGTTCGTGACCGGCGGGTGTTGATCCCTTACACCGGTCCGCAGGGACACTACCCCCTTCTCTCCTATGTGGATGTGTTGGACCGCCCGGCCGGGTCCCTGGGGCTGCAGGACAAATGGGTGCTGGTCGGTGTGGTCGCTACCGGTATCGGGGATTCCCTGCCGGTACCGGCAACCGGTGGGCACCGGCTGATGTCGGGAATCGAGTTCAACGCCAACGTCCTCGATGCCCTGTTGAACGACCGTATGATGCGGCCTCTCGGCCCCCTCTGGTCGGCCCTGTTGACGGGACTGCTGGTGCTGTCCCCCGCTGTCGCCGCCAGGCGCTGGCATCATGGTGCGCTGGCCTGGTCCCTGTTTCTGCTGCTGACCCTGGCCATCGATGTAACGCTGCTTGCGGGGGCGGGTCTGTGGTATCCGCCTGCCTCCGCCCTGCTGGCCACCACACTTGGTCTGCTCTTGTGGCACTGGCTGCATACCGGTGGCCGGCTGCGGCGGGTGGAGCTGGAGAGCGAGGTGGTTCGTGCCTCGCTGACCGATCTCGACAGTGGCCTGATCAGTACCGATGCCGCCGGCTGCGTGGAGTATCTCAATCCAGCGGCGGAGCGGCTGTTGGGACGCCCCCTGGTACAGCTGCGGGGGCGCCCGGTGACCGAGATGCTGGTGTGTGAGGCATTGTCGACCGGCGCTCCTCTGCCAGTGGAGACCAAGCCGGAGGGTGAGCAGGTCCGTTGTCGCCTGGTCGGCAGTGGCGTGGCGGATCCCTGTCTCTGGCTCACCATGCGTGCAATCCGCGACAAGACCGGCCGGGTGCATGGCCGTATCCTGACACTGCGTGACCGGGCAACCGGGGAACAGGGGGGTGGCGGCGCCGTCCAGATCGACCCGGTGACCGGCCTGCCAGGCCGTTCACTGATGATGATCCAGCTGAAACAGGTACTGTCGCGGGCGGCGAGAAGTGGTGGTGAAGTGGCGCTGCTCTATATTCGCCTGGACCGGTTTCGCCGGATCAGCGCCGGCATGGGCTTCCAGGCCCTGGAGCGGTTACTGGAAGAGGTGGCTTTCCGGCTCCGGAATACCGTGCGCGAGAGTGACGTGGTGGCGCGTAACGGCAGCGACGAATTTACCGTATTGCTGGACGCCGCCGACACCAGCGCCCAGGCCGCCACCCGCGTTGGCCGCAAGCTGCTGGAAGAGCTGACCCGACCCTATTTCATCGACGGCCAGCGGGTGCAGCTGCTGGTCTACATCGGGGTCTGCGCCTATCCTCACGACGGCCGTGACGCAGAGGAGCTGCTGCAGAACGCCTGTTCCGCCGTCAACCACACCAGTGGCCGCAGCGGCCTTCACTTCTTCTCGCGCAGCAGGCAGCGCCGGACCGAGCAGCAGCAGCGCCTCGAGAGCGATCTCGCGGGGGCCCTGGAACGCGGTGAACTGGAGCTCCGCTTCCAGCCTCAGATCGATATCGCCAGCAGTCGTATGGTGGCGGCGGAGGTACTGCTGCGCTGGCGTCGCAACGGCCGGGATCTGGTCAGTCCAATGGAGTTCATCCCCATTGCCGAGGAGTGCGGCCTGATCCAGGACATCGGCCTGTGGGTGTTCGAACAGGCCTGTCGGCATCTCACCACCTGGGAAGGGAAAGGGCTGTGGCTGCCGCGGCTGGCGATCAACGTGTCACCGGTCCAGCTGGAGGGTGAGCTGACGCAGATGCTGGCCCAGGTGATGGAGCGCCATGGGGTCGATCCCAGTCGCCTGGAACTGGAGTTGACCGAGGGCGCGATCATCCAGGCCATGGAGTCGGCCGTCCGGGCCCTGAGCGCGTTCCAGAAGCTGGGGGGGAGCGTGGCGGTGGATGATTTCGGTACCGGGTACAGCACCTTCAGCTATCTGCGCCAGCTGCCGATCGACCGGATCAAGATCGACAAGTCGTTCATTCACGACATGACACTCGAGCAGGACGACGACATCATCATCCTTTCCATCATCTCCATGGCGAAAGGGCTCGACCTGGAGGTGGTGGCCGAAGGGGTGGAGCGGTCCGAACAGTTGGCGCTGCTGCGCGCGCATGGTTGTCACCTGGCACAGGGGTATCTGTTGTCACCGCCCCTGCCCCCGGAGCGTTTCAGCACCTTGCTGCAGAAAGGATCAGGCCGCCCGTTCCCGGTCTAGGCTGGTCTGGTCCTGCTGCCGCGCCGGACGCAGCGGATCGGCGCCGATGGTGCCGACCAGGCTCTCCAGGTAGGCGTCCCCCTGCACCCGCTCCAGTTCGCGCTGGGCCTGCTGCAGCCGTTCCGCGATGGCCAGGCGTTCGGCCTCGTCGGCATGGCTCGGCAGGTTGAGGAACTGCTGCAGGCTGTGCACATGGCGCCGCCACAGGGAGATGTCCCGCTGCTGCTTGGTCTCCAGCCGTTCCCGGTACCAGTCCGACTCCAGCAGGTAGTCGCGGGTGAACATGGCGCGGAAGCGGGGGTCGTGAGCGTCCATTCCCTGGTACTCCCCCCCGGCCATGATGTGGATCAGCGCCTTCAGCGGCGGGCAGGCGTCCTCCACGCTGCCGTCGTCGATGTAGCGCCTGGCCACCCGCTGCTGGGCCTCGACGATGTTGCTGACGCCATCGGCGAACACTGCCGGGTCCTGGGTCTCGGGGCGCAGGATGGCGTCGGTGAAGACGGTATTGGGGTTGTCGAAGATCTTGCCCAGGAAGGCGTGCACGAAGCGGTCGGTGATGCGGTAGCCCAGGCGGCTGGCCAGCACCGGCCGGCCGTCGAACTCGAAGTCCCGCAGCGGTTCCAGGTAGCCGGCCCCGATCAGGAAGGCCGGGTCGCGTTCCTGCGGTGACAGCCGGGTCCAGATCTCCGGGATCAGCAGGCTGATGTCGTGATCCACCCGTACCCCCGGGCCGATGAAGCCGGCAGAGCTGGAGAAGCCGGGATAGCCGGTGAGGATGAACGAGACCAGGCTGTTGTTGAGGTCGGCGGTCGGCCGCAGGGCATTGAACGGCCCCTTGGTCAGGGCTCCCTCGCTGCCGGCGCCGGTGGTGGAGGGGGACTTGCCGGTGAGGCTGCAGATGAAGTCCATGAACAGCTCCGGCAGCTCCTGGTAGTGGATCGGGTTGTACACCGCCAGCGGCCGGATGCCGGGCTCGGGCGGATTGTTGCGGCGCCCGGTCAGGACCGCGTCCACCGGATGGCACAGGGGCTCGTCCAGGGGCAGCTTGCGGTGGAAGCGGGTGCCGATGTCGGCGACGTAGCGGCGCACCGGGTCCACCAGATCGGGCCGGGTCTGCAGGTAGCGCGGGTTCTTCGACGGTTTTCCATCCACCAGCCGTGGGTGGGCGGAGGAGACCACGTAGCAGTCGCCCTCGTCGTAGGCCTGCTGCAGCAGCCGGCGCATGGGTTCGCTGAAGCGGCCCAGGGTGAGCACGTCCTCCACCACCTCGGCCAGCGCCTCCCCCTTCAGCGGCTCGTAGTTGGCCAGGAAGTTGCCGGGCTGGGCCATGTCCGCCTCGGTCTGCCGGTCGAAGCCGGGATGGATGGCGTCGTCCGGGCGCTGGAACAGGCGGTACTCGCAGTTCTCCACCAGCTTGACGCTGTGGTCGCCGGCGGCGGCGCCGGTGGCGCAGGGCGGCGGCACCACCACCGAGGCGGTGATGTCGTCCTCCATCTGGATCTTCTCGGCGGCGATGAAGTCCTGCCGCACCTTGAAGGTGCGCCACTTGTTCTCCGGGTCGAAGCCGACCCGCAGGTAGGAGGCGATGATGCGCCGGTCGTGCAGTTTCAGCTCGTGGCCCGGCGCACCGTCGACCTCGTCCACCGACAGGTGGTCACGCCAGTCGTTGCCCCACTCCGGGCGGTAGAAGCGCTTGATCAGGAACGCCAGGGCCTGGATCCGTGGCGGGATCGACTGCAGCCAGGCGTTGTACTCGTCGGTGAAGCTGGACGATGGCGCCAGCATGCGGATGAAGGAGCCGAGGCTGCGCTCCGGACTCAGCGGCTTGCGCGTCGGGTCCCGGTCCTCGTGCTCGAAACCGGGCTTGAAGCGGTCGCTGTAGTCGCGGTCGAAGATCTCCTGGACCCGGTCCAGGTCGGTCTTCAGGTCGTCCACGAACAGGGGACCGTAGATCACCGCGTCGCTGAGGGCCTTGGAGATCTCCGACTTGCCGCCGCCGGAGACGGTGCTCGGCTTGTGGCAGAAGGTGCCCTCCGGATCGGTGCCGACCAGGTTCCAGGTCGGGGCCGCCCGGTGCTTCATCATCTCGATCTTGTAGCCGTTGGGCTGGATGTAGATGTGCCCGGGCTGCAGCCGGATGCGCTGGGTCTCGCCGCCGCGCTGCCAGGTGATGGTCTGGGCGTTGAGGTCCATGCGCAGATCCTGGGGCACGTAGATCACCTGGGGGAAGCGCCGGTCCACCGCATGCCCCTCGGGCTGCAGCTCCATGATCTCGCCATAGCGCTGCAGCAGCTGGTCAAAGCTGTAGCCCGGTTCACGGGTGCGGCTGTCGACGCCAAACTCCTCGCCGTGGCTGCGGCGCTGGAACGCCAGGGCGCCACCGGCGTGTTCCTCCTCGGCCAGGCCGTAGAGGTTGGCGGCGTAGCTGATCTGGGTCTTCACCTCCTTCTTGCAGTAGCCGTAGTAGTTGTCGGCCAGCAGGGTGACGATGACGCCGCTCTCGTCACGGGCGGTGATCTTGAACGCCTGGCCGTCGTTGTAGAGCTCGTCCCCGCTGCGCCAGCACATGCCCTCGTCGCGCTGGCGCCTGGTGGCATGATCCCAGTGCGGCAGGCCCACCGCCTTCTTGGTCAGCCGGGTGAGATGGGGGGCGAGGATGACGCAGCCGCTGTGGCCGCTCCAGTGCTCCACGTCCAGGGCGGCGTCGAACTCGGCCAGGTTGGGATTGCCGCCATTGCCGAAGATGCTCTCCACGAAATCCAGGTTGCTGACCAGGTTGCCGGGGGCGAAGAAGCGGATCTCCATGGTCTTGCGCGCCGACCGGCCGGGGATCTCCGGGCAGACCACCGGGCGCAGCAGCAGGGAGACGAACATCCGCGCCGGCGTGGGCTGGTGGCTGGTGAACGGCAGGGTGAGCAGCTCGGCGGGTGGGTTGAGCGCCTGCTGCAGCAGGAAGGCGAAGGTGTGCTTGGGCACCGCCTTCTTGTCTCCCGGTATCGGCAGGCCGCCCTCGGCGATGTGGAACGAGCCCTTGGTGGTGCGCCGGTCGCTGGCCGGGTTGTGCAGCACCCCCTGCTTCACCCGGTAGCTGGAGACGATATCGGAGCGGAACTCGTCCCGCCCCATGGGCAGGGAGAGTTCCCGCGCCACGCCGTGGCGGTCGAGCACGAAGGTGGTGGCCGGCAGGGTCGGCACCTGATCCAGCTCCAGATCGTCAAGGTAGCGGTTGAGGAAGTCCTGGATGCGCCGGTCCGCCGGGCAGTGGTAGGCGGAGAGCAGGCGGTTCTTCTCCCGGAACGCCTTCAGCAGGTCCTGGGCGGTGTCCAGGAACTCCGCCACCTCCTCCTCGCTGTCGGCACAGGGGGGCTGGCCGGACGTACTCAGCTTGATGTTGATATAGAGGTGCAGCCGGCTGCGCTCCTCCTCCGGGCTCTCGCCCTCCCGGTCCAGTCCCAGGGCACGTGTCAGATCCATAGTTCGTCACTCCGCCGTGCGTGACCGCCTTGGCATGTCGTCACGGGTCGTCTGTCGTATAATGCGGCCACCTGAAGACCGGTGCCGTCGGTATCGAGGGGGGGCGATTGTAGCACGGGCACCCCATCGCCGCCGCAGGCCCCGCCACCGCACGGCCGCGTCCCGGCGCCGGCCGGTCCGCATATCGGGCTGTGGTCGCGCAGCCCCGGGAGTAGAGCATGCACACCACTGTTTTCCGGATACTTTCCCTGTCCCTCATCATTGGCGTGGCCGGCTGTGCCAGCGACGATCCCAACCGCCAGGCCAAGATCGGGGCCGGTGTCGGTGCGGTGGCGGGGGCCATCATCGGTCACCAGATCAGCCACGGCTCGGGCAAATGGATCGGCGCGGCGGTCGGCGCCCTGGCGGGCGGGGCCGTGGGGCACTACATGGACAAGCAGCAGCAGGAGTTCGAGCAGGCGCTGCGCAAGGAACAGGAGGCGCATCAGCTGGAGATCGAGCGGCTGAAGGACGACACCCTGAAACTCAGCCTCGACTCCGAGGTCTCCTTCGATTTCAACAAGGCGGAGATCAAGCCGGCGTTCCGCCCCTCGCTGGACAAGCTGGCCGACGTGCTGCTGAAGTACGACCGCACCGTGGTGCACGTGGTGGGCCATACCGACAGTGTCGGCTCCGAGGCCTACAATCAGCAGCTGTCGGAGCGCCGCGCGCGGGCGGTGGTGGACTATCTGGCCAGCCGGGGCGTGCCCTACGACCGCTTGCGCAGCGAGGGACGGGGCGAGAGCGAACCGCGCGCCACCAATGCCACCGAGGCGGGACGCCAGCTCAACCGCCGGGTGGAGATCTACGTCAAGCCGGTGGTGGAGGGCCAGGAGCAGAAGGCCTACGAGTCGCCGCGCTACTGAGCCGGTCCCGATGGATCGCGGAACCGGCATGGGATCGACAGACCACCGCAGGGCGATGGTCGCGGGGCCCGCTTCCGGCCGGCCCCTGTGGTTGATCTGGGGCCTGTGCCTGCTGCTGATCCCGCCGGGCGGCCGGGCCGGGGGGCTGCTGTCGCCGCCCCTGTTCGAGGTGGAGGGGAGCTACGAGTCCGTCGTTGGCCGTGGGGACCTGTTCTTCCTGGCGGCGCGGGACCCGGATCCGGAACAGCCGGACATCCGCATCTTCCGGGTCACCGGTGGGAACGGCGTGCGGGAGATCGGGACCTACTTTACCGTCGGTGCCACCCTGGGCATGGCGCTTAAGGGCGACTATCTCTTCCTGGCCAACGGTGATGGCGGGCTCGAGGTGGTGGACGTGGGCAACCCGGCACGACCGGTCCAGGTGGCCGAGCTGCCGCTGGACGGCTACACCCACCGGGTCAGGCTGGGTGGCCGCTTCGCCTACCTCGCCTCCGGTTTCGGCGGCCTCTACATCGTCGATGTCGCCGACCCGGGCAGACCGCAGCTGATCGGGACCTACCGCGCCTTTGCGATCCCCCGGGAGCGGCCACAGGCGCAGGAGGAGCCGGACGGGCTGTTTCCCGGCAGTGGCGACGCTCCGCCGGTGGCCGCGACGCCATACCCGCAGGACTACTACGAGGCCGACGACCTGCCCGCCTACGAGGGACCGGAACCGGATACTCCACCGCAGGAGTTTGCCGACAGAGAGGGCCTGATCGACCTGGCGGTGGGAAAGGGGCGGGTCTATCTCGCCTACGCCTCGGCCGGTCTGCAGGTGGTGGATGTGCGCAATCCGGGGCGGCCGGTGCTGCTGGGTACCCTCGACCTGGGCGGCCCGGTGGAGACGGTGCGCCTGGACGGCGGTCGCCTGCAGCTCACCGCCGGCATCGCCGGGGTCCGGATCGTCGACGTCTCCTCACCTGCCCGCCCGCGGCCGCTGGGTGAACTGCGGACCATCTGCTATCCCCAGGACCTGGCCGGCGCCGGTCGCTATACCTATGTGGCCGACGGCTATTGCGGCTCGGACGGGCTGCTGGTGATGGACAACAGCGGGCCGCAGCCGAAACTGCTGGAGAGCCATCCGGGGATCGTCGGCAACGTCGGCGTTGCGGGCGGGCGCCTGTTCGCCATGGGCCTGAACACGACCCGGGTCTACGCGCTGCCGCGGTGATTCCCCCCTGGTGCCGGTGCCCCTCCCCCGGGGGTGGCGAGGCCTACTCCTGCCTGCCGATCCGCACCGCCAGCACGTCGCAGGGGGCCTGGTGCAGCACGCCGTTGGCGGTGGATCCGAGCAGCAGTTGCAGGCCATGGCGACCATGGCTGCCGATGACGATGAGATCGGCGCCGATCTCCTCCGCCACCCGCACGATCTCGCGTTTGGGCACACCGATCTCGACCAGCTGCTTCGCTTCTGAAATACCGTGGTCCTGCGCCAGCTGTCGCAGTTTGTCCACCGCCTGTTCGGCCAGGCGCCGGTCCAGGTCCAGGTCCTCCGGCAGCGGGATGTCGCCGGCATACATGGAGCTGGTGTACTCGACCACGTGGATCAGGCTCAGACGGGCGCCATTCCGCCGGGCCATGTCCAGCGCCTTTCCGATCACCTGGTCCGAATCGTCGGAAAAATCCACCGTCAGCAGGATGTGCCGATAGTCTGCCATCGCGTCGCTCCCGTTGTTGTCGTCGTTTTTAGTATGGTGCCGGAGATGCCATATTTCCAGCCGTGGGCGCCTGACGCTGTTGGCGCTTTCTGGTAGTCTCACGGCATGCCTCCGCTTCGTCCGCCGCGCACCCCGCGATCGACCAACGGCCAGCCGTCGGCCGGCCGCCGGCCGCTCCCGCGGCTGCTCTTCCTGGTGCTGTTGCTGCTGATCGGAAGTGGAACAACTGCCGCCGACCACGATAGCGGGGATCAGGAACCACCGATCCTGATCGGCGTACTCAGTCACCGTGGTGCCAGCGCCACGCTGCGCAGCTGGCAGCCGACGGCACGCTACCTGGACCGGGCCGTGCCCGGGCACCGGTTCGAGATCGTCCCCCTGGATTTCGACGAAGTCGATCCGGCGGTGAAATTCGGCCAGGTGGATTTCCTGCTGGTCAACCCCGGGATCTACGTGAACATGGAGGTGCGTTACCGGGTCTCCCGCATCGCCACCATCAACAATCTGGTCGGGACGCGGCCCTACAACGTCTTCGGGGGTGTGGTGTTCGCCCGCGCCGACCGCACCGGGCTGAACCGCTTCGAGGATCTGAAGGGACTGCGCTTCATGGCGGTGGACGAGACCTCCCTGGGCGGGTTCCAGATGGCCTGGGGAGAGATGAAGAAGGCGGGGATCGACCCCTACCGGGATTTCGAATCGCTGCAGTTCGGCGGCATCCACGACAGGGTGGTGCTGGCAGTGCTCAACGGGGATGTGGATGCCGGCACGGTGCGGACCAATATCCTGGAACGGATGGCCGCGGCGGGCGCCATCCACCTGTCCGACTTCCGCATCATCGGCCAGCGCGCCCGCACCGAGTTTCCCTTCTACCACAGTACCCGGCTGTATCCGGAATGGCCGTTCAGCAAACTCCGGCACACATCCAACCAGCTCGCCCAGAAGGTGGCGGTGGCGCTGCTCAACATGCCACCCGATCACGAAGCGGCCCGCGCCGGCCACTATGCCGGCTGGACCGTGCCGCTGGACTACCAGCCGGTGCACGATCTGTTCCGGGAGCTGCGTCTTCCCCCCTATGACGTGCGCACCCCGTTCACCCTGGCCGATGCGGTACGCAAGTACTGGTACTGGCTGCTCAGTGCGCTGGCGTTTCTCATCGTGATGGCATTGATGACCACCTGGGTGGCGCGTCTCAACCGTGAGCTGAAGCGTTCCCAGCGGCAGCTGGAACAACGCCACGAGCTGATCCTGAATTCGGTATCGGACGGGATCTATGGTGTCGATCTCGAGGGCAACTCCACCTTCGTCAATCCGGCCATGGAGGAGCTGACCGGCTGGTCGGCGCGGGAGCTGATCGGACGCAACCAGCACGAGGTGCTGCACCACACCTGCGGTGACGGCACCCCCTACCCGGCTGACAAGTGCCCGGTCTACCAGACCTTCCGCGACAACAAGCCACGCTTCGTCGAGGACGACATGTTCTGGAAGAAGGACGGCACCCCGTTCCCGGTGGAATACAGCAGTACCCCGATCCGCAACGAAAAGGGTGAAACCATGGGCAGCGTAGTGGTGTTCCGTGACATCAGCGCGCGCAAGCAGGCGGAGGAGGTGTCACGCCGGCATCAGGCGGAACTGGCCCATGTGGCGCGCCTCAGCACCATGGGGGAGATGGCCTCCGGTATCGCCCACGAGCTGAACCAGCCGCTGACCGCCATCGCCACCAATGCCCATGCCTGTATCCGCATGCTGGAGTCGGGCAAGGCCCAGCGGGAGCAGTGCGCCGACGTGATGGAGCGCATCGGCGCCCAGGCGGAGCGCGCCGGCGAGATCATCCGCCACCTGCGCCAGTTCGTGCGCAAGGAGCAACCGCAACGGGAGCTGGTGGATCTGAACGATCTGATCCGCGAGGTGCTGGTCCTGCTCAAGCCGGAGGCGCGCCAGGCCGGTGTCTCCGTCCACCAGGATCTGCAGCAGGACATCCCGCGGGTGATGGCCCAGCACATCCAGATCGACCAGGTGATCCTGAATCTGGCGCGCAACGCCATCGAGGCGATGGGTGAGGCCGATGGACGGGAACGGAGACTGACCATCAGGACGCGCAGTGGCGGGCGTAATGCGGTGATCGTCACGGTGGCAGATACCGGTCCAGGCCTGAGCGAGGAGGTACGCAGCCACCTGTTCGATCCGTTCGTCACCACCAAATCGAACGGCATGGGGCTCGGGCTCTCGATCAGCAAGGGCATCATCGAGGCCCACGATGGCAATCTCTACCTGGACTCCGAGGCCGGTTCGGGGGCGGTATTCCGCTTCACCCTGCCGGTATCGAGGGAGAATGGCGATGACTAGAGAAAGTACGGTGTTCGTCGTCGACGACGATGCGGAGGTTCGGGCTGCGCTGCAGCTGCTGATGGAATCGGTGGGACTCCGGGTGGAGGCGTTCGGGTCGGCCCAGGACTACCTGGAGCAGTTCGACCCGGATCGCTCCGGCTGCCTGCTGCTGGACGTGCGCATGCCGGGAATGAGCGGCCTCGATCTGCAGGCGCGACTGGCCGCCGAGAGATTGCATCCGCCGGTGATCATCATCACCGGCCATGGCGACGTGCCGATGGCGGTGCGGGCGGTACAGGCCGGTGCGGTCGATTTCATCGAGAAGCCGTTCAACGACCAGGCCCTGCTGGACAGCGTGCACCGGGCGCTCGAGCGCGACGACCGGCAGCGGGGCGAGGCGTCACGCCTGGCCGACATCCGGGCCCGCTACGAACGCCTGACACCGCGGGAGCGGGAGGTGCTGGAGCTGGTGGTGGCCGGCAAGCGCAACAAGGTGATCGCGGCCGACCTGGGGGTCAGCCAGTCCACCGTCGAGGCCCACCGGGCGCGGGTCATGGAAAAGATGGAGGCGGCCACCCTGTCCGACCTGATGCGGATGATGCTTTCCCTGGAGGCATATTAGGGAAAACCACCATTGCGGCCCCAGTATCCGCCAATTTTTTTTTTGCGTACGCTGCGGCCATAATCGGTCCAAGCCAAGTAGATTCGTCCGTCAAGAGACACCGGCTGACCCGATCGACCAGAGGAGAGACCGCCCCGTTCCGGCGCGGCAGAACAACCACAACCCCTCTCCAGCTGTGTCGGTCGTCGTGACAACCCGCCAATCTGGAGGTCAAGATGACTCGAAGCAACACCAAACTTGCGCTCGCCGCCGGTATTCTGGCAGTGATGGCAGGCCAGCTGGCCGTCGTGCCGGGCGCCGCCGCCGAGGGCAACAGCGCCCTGGAAGAGGGCAAGAAGCTGGCGTTCAGCCGCAAGAAGGGCAACTGTCTCGCCTGCCACATGATCGAGGGTGGGACCTCTCCCGGTAACGTGGGTCCGCCGTTGATCGCGATGAAGGCACGCTACCCCGACCGGGCCAAGCTGCGTGCCCAGATCTGGGACGCGAGCCAGGCCAATCCGGATACCGCCATGGTCCTGTTCGGACGCTACCAGGTGCTCACCGAAAAGGAGATCGACAAGGTGGTCGATTTCATCTGGTCCCTGTGAGCGGCTGCTATTCGAGAACATCCACACTATCTGGAGACGAGACAGAATGAACAAGGTTATCAAGAGCCTGGTTGCACTGGCGCTGGCCGGCGGTGTGACCATGACGGCACAGGCCTCCCCGGAACAGGACAGGGCCGCTTTCGTCAAGTATTACAAGGATCGCTTCCCCGAAGTGCCGATGGAGGAATACCCGAACGGTGTCTATGCCATCGACAAGGTGGGACGCGAGAACTGGGAGGCGATCGAGGAGTTTCCCCCCTATGAGCCGTTCATCGATTCGGGACAGGAGATGTGGGAGAAGCCCTTTGCCAATGGCAAGACCTACAAGGACTGCTTCCCCGATGGCCCGGCGATCGCCGCCAAGTATCCTCACTGGGACAAGAAGAAGGGCATGGTCGTGACCCTGCCACTGGCGCTTAACGAGTGCCGCAAGGCCAATGGCGAGAAACCGCTGAAGTACAAGAAGGGTCCGATCAACGACCTGCTCGCCTACATCGCCTACGAGTCCCGTGGGCAGAAGATCGACGTCAAGATCCCGGAGGACGATCCGCGTGCCCTGGAGGCCTACGAGAAGGGCAAGAAGTTCTACTTCACCCGCCGTGGCCAGCTCAACTTCTCCTGCGCCAGTTGCCATCTGCAGAATGCCGGCATGCGGGTGCGCACCGAGATCCTGAGCCCGTCGCTGGGGCATGTCACCCATTGGCCCACCTACCGCTCCAAGTGGGGCACGGTCGGTACTCTGCACCGCCGCTTCACCGGCTGCAACAAGAACATCCGCGCCAAGCCGTTCAAGGCCCAGGGTGAGCAGTATCGCAACCTGGAGTATTTCCTCACCTACATGAGCAACGGGCTGAAGCTGAATGGCCCGGGATCGCGCAAATAGACGGCTGATGCCGATCGGAACAACAGGCCTGGAGTGACAATGATGCGAATCGACAAGACGATGACGGGAGTGGCGCTGGCGTTGGCGCTGATGCTGGGTGGTGGAGTCGCCATGGCGGCCGGGACCGACGCCAAGGCCGCCGATCCCAAGGCCGCCGAGGCGGCGAAGGTGATCGAGCATGCGGAGATGGCGCGCAAGCGGGCCGCTTCGGTGGATGGTGAGTGGCGGGATACGGCCAAGTTCATCAAGAAGGCACGGGCGCTGGCGAAAGAGGGCAAGTACGACGCTGCCATCAAGCTGGCGAAGAAGGCCAAGCGCCAGGGTGAACTGGGTTACGAGCAGGCGGTGTCGCAGGAGAAACTGCGTATTCCCTCCTACTTCCAGTCCTATTACAGCGACTGAAGGTGGCGCCGGGCATGAGACCGATCGGTCCGGGACAGGGGGAGATGCCTGATCACCGATCGCAGTGCCTGGCCGACTGGCCGTTTCCCGGCGTAGCTTTTACCATACCTTTTTTTCAAGGTCGTTCTGCCGCCATGGTTCGGGTGCGCAGACGGCCGCCAGGAGGACTCAATCTATGAAATTCACCAAAACCCTTATCGGTGCGGTGCTGGCCGGCGGGATGCTTCTCTCCGGCATGGCAGTGGCGGACAGCCATATCGGCAGGATCACCCCATCGCTGCAGAGCATCGAAGTGGTGCACAAGGGCAAGCCGATGACCATCACCCGGATCGCCGACAAGAACGCCATGATCCCCAAGACCTATGCCAAGGCGGGGCGGGCCTGCCCACCCTTCTGCATCCAGCCGATCCGTATCGCCCCCGGTGTGACCACCGTGGGTGAACTCGATGTGCTGGGCTTTCTGAAGCGGATCAACGATGGCGACCGCACCGTGCTGGTGGTCGATTCACGCACCCCCGACTGGATGCGTCACGGCACCATTCCGGGTTCCGTGAACATTCCATGGGACCGCATCAACACCGATGTCGAGGGAACCTTCGAGATCGAGGCCGAGGCCAACACCCTGCGCCATATCCTGGAGAACCAGTTCGGCGCCAAGCTGGTCAACGGCCACTGGGATTTCCGCAATGCCAAGACCCTGATACTCTTCTGCAACGGCCTGTGGTGTCCGCAGTCGGGAATCAACATCAAGACCCTGCTGGGCCTCGGCTATCCCGCCTACAAGCTGAAATGGTACCGCGGTGGCATGCAGGACTGGGCCAGTGCCGGCCTGACCATGGCCTACAACTGATTATCGATGGAGGATGGAGAGATGAACAATCGACGTAGAATTCTGCTGAAGAGCGGCCTGGCGGTCTCGGCCCTGGGTACCGCGGCCCTGCTGGTACCGAGGGCGGTGCTGGCCGCCTGGCCCGAAAAGGCGTTCCACGCCAAGAAGATGCCGGAGGCATTGCAGGCCCTGGCCGGCACCGACAGCGCCAGCGAGAGCGGCGACATCAAGATCAAGGCCCCGGACATCGCCGAGAACGGAGCCGTGGTGCCGATCACCGTCTCCACCGGTATGGATGACGTGGAATCGATCTCCATCGTCGCCGTGAACAACCCTTTTCCGCTGATTGCCAGCTTCAATCTGGGTGAGGGTGCGCTGGGCTTCGTCTCCACCCGGATCAAGATGGGCAAGAGCGGCGACGTGGTCGCCGTGGTCAAGGCCGGCGGCAAGCTGTACAGCGCCAAGAAGGGCGTCAAGGTCACCATCGGCGGTTGCGGGGGATGAGCCGTCCCCTTCGTCCCGGGGACGGGGGGAACCGGCGGACGCCCGGCCATGGATGGCAGGGCCGGGCATGCCCGCCAGGGACGGTCACTGGCATGGCGTGCACATGGTGATGGAAAGGATCGGGTTGTGACGCCCCCCAGGGGACCACACCACGACCGGATCCGACCAACCACAACCGACGACAACAGAATTCAGAGGAAACCAAGCAATGGCGAAGAAAGCAATCAAGATCCGGGCCAAGCTGAAGGGTGACGTGGTCACCGTGAAGGCCCTGATGACCCACCCGATGGAGACCGGTGCCCGCAAGGACAAGAAGACCGGCAAACTGATCCCTGCCCACTTCATCCAGGAGGTGGTCTGTGAATCCGGTGGCAAGACCCGGATGACCGCCTACTGGAGCGGCGGTGTGTCCAAGAACCCCTACCTGTCGTTCAAGTTCAAGGGGGGGCAGAAGGGCGACGATCTGACCCTGAGCTGGGTCGACAACAAGGGCAAGAAGGCCTCTGAGACGGTGAAGATCGGCTGACCGCCCCTCTTCCCGGCCGGGGCGGCCACCACCGTCCCGGCATCCCTTTCCCAAGGAGTTGAATCCATAACGACCGGGTCGCAGTGCCGTACCCGGAGGACGGGTGCGCGATGACGATTTCCAGAAGAGAGTTCATACGGCTGCTGGGACTGGCCGGTGCCGCCGGGATGCTTCCCGGATCGGTGTTTGCGGCCGCACGCAGGCCATCGGATCTGTACGAGATCCCCCGCTTCGGCAATGTCTGTCTGCTGCACATGACCGACTGCCATGCCCAGCTCAATCCGGTCTACTTCCGGGAGCCCAGCGTCAATCTCGGCATCGGCCGGGCCCGGGGACGGCCGCCGCACCTGGTGGGTCGGAGCTTCCTGCAGCACTTCGGAATCGAACCGGGCAGCATCGAGGCCCACGCCTTCACCTATCTGGATTTCGACCAGGCGGCGCGCAAGTATGGCCGTGTCGGCGGTTTCTCCCACCTGGCGACGCTGGTGAAGCGGCTGCGTGCGGAACGGGGCGACGGCAACAGCCTGCTGCTCGACGGCGGCGATACCTGGCAGGGCTCCGGAACCGCCTACTGGACCCGTGGTCGTGACATGGTCGGGGCCTGCAACCTGCTCGGCGTGGACGTGATGACCGGCCACTGGGAGTTCACCTACCGGGACCAGGAGGTGATCAGCAACATCGGCGAGTTCAAGGGCGAGTTCCTGGCCCAGAACGTGAGTGTCCGCGACGAGGCGCTGTTCGACTACAGGTTCGCCGATTTCGCCGGTTTCGACGAAGACGAGGGCCTGGCCTTCAAGCCCTACACCATCAAGGTGGTCAACGGCATGAAGGTGGCGGTGATCGGTCAGGCCTTCCCCTATACCCCGATCGCCAATCCCCAGCGCTTCATCCCGGACTGGACCTTCGGTATCCAGGACGACCGCATGCAGGGCATCGTCGACACCATTCGCGAGACCGAAAAACCGGACCTGGTGGTGGTGCTGTCCCACAACGGCATGGACGTGGATCTGAAGATGGCGTCGCGGGTGAGCGGCGTCGACGTGATCTTCGGTGGTCACACCCACGACGGGGTGCCGGCGCCATCGCTGGTGAAGAACCGCGGCGGCAGGACCCTGGTCACCAACGCCGGTTCCAATGGCAAGTTCCTCGGCGTCATGGACCTGGACGTGCGCAAGGGCCGGCTGCACGACTACCGCTACCGGCTGGTGCCGATCTTCTCCGAACTGCTGCCGGCGGACGCGGAGATGCAGGCCTACGTCGATCAGGTGCGCGCCCCCTACCGGGAGAAGCTGGACGAGAAACTGGCGGTGGCGGAAGAGACCCTCTACCGGCGCGGCAATTTCAACGGCACCTTCGACCAGGTGATCTGCGACGCCCTGCGCACGGTCGGGGACGCCCAGATCTCCCTCTCCCCCGGCTTCCGCTGGGGCACCACCGTGCTGCCGGGGCAGTCCATCACCATGGACAACGTCATGGACCAGACCTGCATCACCTACCCGGAGACCTATCGCCGGGAGATGACCGGCGCAGATATCAAGGCGATCCTGGAGGACGTCTGCGACAACCTGTTCAATCCGGATCCCTACTACCAGCAGGGTGGCGACATGGTCAGGGTGGGTGGCCTCGACTACGTCTGCGACCCGACCAAGGGGATCGGCGAGCGCATCACCGACATGGCGCTGGACGACGGCACCCCGGTCGAGGCCGGCAGGAAATACATGGTGGCCGGCTGGGCGACGGTCGGTTCCAGGTCACCCGGCCGCCCGATCTGGGAGGTGGTGGCCGATTACCTGCGCGACCGCAGGACCATCCGCATCGAGAAACTGAATACCCCAAAGCTGGTTGGCGTAGAGGGTAACCCCGGTCTGGCCGATTGACCCGACCTCCCTTGTGGCGCCTGCGGGCGCCACTTTTTTCCCGTCCCGATTCCACCCGAGACCCGGCCGGACTGCGATGGCGTGGCGGTCAACCACAGAGGACACAGAGACCACAGAGAATATTTCCGGATAGCCGGCGGGCTGCTTCTTGGGTGGAAACCGCCGGCAGCGGATTCAGGCCAGCTCCTTCTGCATGAAGAAGTAGCTGCCGCCACCCGTCGAACCGTCACCGCGGTACCCCTCGCTGCCATACAGCCGCCGCGCCCCCAGGTTTTCGTTCCAGACCTCGAGGGTCACCCGGCAGCAGCCCATCTCCCGTGCTTCCGCCTCCACCGCCCGCAGCAGCCGGCGGCCGATCCCCTGGCCGCGATGGCTGTCGAGCACGGTCAGGTCATGGATGTTGATCAGCGGCCGGGCGCGGAAGGTGGAAAAGCCGGTGAAGCAGATGGCGGCGCCGATGAAACGGCCGTCCTTTCGTGCCAGCAGGATCAGGGTGGTGGGATGGGATCGCAGCCCCGGAATCAGCTCCTCGCGGACCTCCCGGGGCAGGGGCCGGCCGCCGCTCACCGGCTCCCGGGCGAAGGCGTCGAGCAGATCGAGCACCGCCGCGGAATGGTCCGGGCGATCCAGCTCCGCCCGCACGATCTCCACGGGCGGGTGGTTCTGTTCAGTCCCGCTGCCCATGCAGTCCCCGCGCCTGCAGGGTGTTCTCCAGCAGCGTGGCCACCGTCATCGGTCCGACCCCGCCGGGGACGGGCGTGATCCAGCCGGCACGTTCGGCCGCGGCGTCGAAATCGACGTCGCCACAGAGGGAACCGTCCTCCAGGCGATTGATGCCCACGTCGATCACCAGCGCCCCCGGCTTGATCCAGTCCCCCTGCACGAAGCGGGGGCGTCCCACCGCGGCGACCAGTACATCGGCGCCCCGGACCTTCTCCGCCAGCTCTTTGGTGCGGCTGTGGCAGACGGTAATGGTGCAGCGGGCGGCCAGCAGTTCCAGCGCCATCGGCCGGCCGACGATGTTGGACTGGCCGATGATCACCGCATCCATCCCCTCCAGCTTCTGGCCGGTTCGGGCCAGCATGGTCATCACCCCCTTGGGTGTGCAGGGGCGCATGATCGGCATCCGCAGTACCAGCCGGCCTACGTTGTAGGGATGGAAGCCGTCCACGTCCTTGGTCGGCAGGATGCGCTCGATCACCAGCTCCTCGTCGATGTGGTCCGGCAGCGGCAGCTGCACCAGGATGCCGTCGATCTCATCCCGCCGGTTGAGGCTGTCGACCAGGGCCAGCAGCTCGGCCTCCGGGGTGTCGGCATCGAGCCGGTGCAGCTCCGACAGGAAGCCGACCTCCTCGCAGGAGCGCTGCTTGTTGCGGACATAGACCTGGGAGGCGGGATTGTCGCCCACCAGCACCACCGCCAGCCCCGGCGGCCGCCGGCCGGCCCCGGTCATGCGGGAGACCTGCTGTTTCACGGTGTGTCGGATATCGGCGGCGATCGCCTTGCCGTCCAGGATCTGTGCGCTCATCTCCAGAGGGTCCAGGGGTGGTGGAAGGGAGCATGCATGATACCCCAGAACAGGTGGTGGATTCACCGCCGGGCGGACCGGAGCAGGCGCATGCGGGGCGCCATTTTCCTGTTGACTCCACCGTCGCCTCCCCGTATCATTCGCGCTCTTCGCCGACAGGCGATTTGCCCGGGATCACGGGGTATGGCGCAGTCTGGTAGCGCGCCTGCTTTGGGAGCAGGATGTCGGGGGTTCGAATCCCTCTACCCCGACCAGTCGCCAGGCCGCCTCTTCGGATATGCGCCCGTAGCTCATTTGGATAGAGCATCGGCCTTCTAAGCCGAGGGTAGCAGGTTCGAATCCTGCCGGGCGTGCCACATTGGCGGTGTTGCTTTGTAATGGTGGGCGTAGCTCAGTTGGCAGAGCCCCGGATTGTGATTCCGGTGGTCGTGGGTTCGAGCCCCATCGCCCACCCCATTACCGGCAGTTTGGGCCATTAGCTCAGTTGGTAGAGCAGTGGACTCTTAATCCATTGGTCGTAGGTTCGAATCCTACATGGCCCACCAAACTCTGAACGAAGCCCGGGTCCCCGATCCGGGCTTCGTCGTTTCTGCGCGACGATTCGAACCTACGACTTCAAACAGCCAGGTTCGACAGCCGAGCGCAGCGAGGCTGATCGCGGGCGCGAGCGCCCGCGACCCGCAGGGCGAGGCGCAGCCGAGTCATCCTACATGGCCCACCAAACTCTGAAC
>DRKP01000144.1 GCA_011051715.1 Sedimenticola thiotaurini
TAGAGAAACAGCCCGAGGCGGATCAGCCAGCGCGGGCGCAGGCCCGCATGGTAGGGCAGCACGAAGCGCTGGGGCCGGACGATGTGGGGCGCCAGGCGCAGCAGCAGCTCGCGCTCGCGCAGGGCGTGGCGCACCAGGCCGAAGTCGTGCTGCTCCAGATAACGCAGGCCGCCATGGATCAGCTTGGTGCTGGCCGAGGATGTGTGGGCGGCCAGGTCGTCCTGCTCGCACAGACACACGCGCAGGCCGCGACCGGCCGCATCCCGGGCGATGGCCACCCCGTTGATGCCGCCACCGATCACCAGCAGGTCCCAGACCGGCCCTTCGGCGCCGCATGAATCCTGTGTCACGATGGAGGTGGCATCCTTGGCCGCGGGAGGGATGGGCGGAAGCATAGCCGATCCGGCCGCCGCTGTGGAATCCGTCCGCGGAACGATCGGGCAGATGGGTATTCGAGCAGCGGCGAAACGCGGCTGCGCCTGGGCCCTGGAGCGTTGTTCCTCCGTGGTCATCGACCACAGAGTCACGGGGGGCACAGAGGGAATCAATGCTTCGTATCGTTCGTGAGATCTCTGTGGCTCTGCAGTTGACCCGGCTGCCGGCTGACCGAGCTGCTCCGCTGTGCTGGGCCCTGGCGGACGGCTGCCGTCGTTCCTGCCTTATACCGGCTCCGCCCCTCCCGGCTGGACGCGGTAGCCGAGCTGCCGGATCAGGTCGGCGATCCGTTCCGGCGACAGGGCGCCGGAGTGCCCCACCAGGACGGTGCGGTGGTCGGCGTCACCGCGTACCCAGGCGATGCCCGGCTCCAGTCTCAGCCCGGTCTCGATGATCTCGACGCAGGCGCCGCAGTGGATCCCGGGAACCCGGAAGCGGCTCTCGGTCTGCGCCTCGGCGGGGGCATCCGATGCCGGCGCGGGCGACTGCCCGTCACCGGGGAGCGGCGACAGCAGCCGGCCACCGAACGAGTTGGCCAGCACCGCGCTGACGCTCAGGGCCATGGCGATCATGGCCCAGGCCGGGTGCACCAGGCCGGTGGTGGCGAGGGGCACGCCGATGCCGTTGAACAGGAATGCCAGCCACAGGTTCTGCACCGTCTTGCGGTAGCTGGAGGCGCCGATCCGGCGGGCGTCCAGCACCGCCCCCAGGCGCTGGCCGATGAGGACGATGTCCGACGACTCGATGGCGATATCGGTGCCGGCACCGATGGCCGCCCCCACGTCCGCCTGCATCAGCGCGGGGGCATCGTTGATGCCGTCGCCCACCATCATCACCCGGGCGCCCTGTCGCTGCAGCTGCCGCACCCGCTCCGCCTTCTCCTGGGGCTGAACGGCGGCATGGACCTGGTCGATCCCCACCTCGTCCGCCACCGCGCGGGCGGTGCGCTCGTTGTCACCGGTGACCAGCAGGGTCACCAGCCCGTCGGCCTGCATCGCCGCCACCGCCACCGCCGCGTCCGCCTTGATGGTGTCGGCGATCACCAGCACGCCCAGCAGTCGTCCCTCCCGGGCCACCAGCACCGCGGTGCGGCCGCGGGCCTCGTGCCGGACCAGGATCTCCTCCGCCGGCGCCACCGCGACACCCCGTTCCCGCAGCAGCCGGCGGGTGCCCACCAGCACCTGCCCCCCATCCACCCGCGCCACCACGCCGGCGCCGATGACGGCCTGGAACTCCTCCGGCTGCGGCAGCTTAAGCGAGCGCTGTTCCGCCGCCTCGACCAGGGCGCGTCCGAGAGGATGCTCGGACGGCATCTCCGCGGTGGCGGCGAGGGCCAGCAGCCGTTCGGCGGAGACCTCGCCCAGCGGCTCGATGGCGGCGAGCCGGGGGCGGCCCCCGGTGACGGTCCCGGTCTTGTCCAGCACCACGTGGGTGATGTCCTTGAGGGTCTGGAAGGCCTCGCCGGAGCGCACCAGGATGCCGCGCCCGGCGGCCATCCCGCCGCCGCGGATCAGGGCCAGGGGCGTGGCCATGCCGAGGGAGCAGGGATAGCCCATCACCAGCACCGTCACCGCCGCATACAGGGCGCGCACCCAGGAGGGCTGTTCGCTCCAGGCGTCCGGGGCGAATCCCCAGAACAGCAGCGCCGCCAGGGAGATCAGCAGCACCACCGGCACATAGACCCGCAGCACCCGGTCCACCAGCAGGATGATGCCGGGTTTCATCGCCCGCGCCTCCTCCACGTGGCGCGCCACCTGCTGCAGGAAACTCTCCTCGCCGGTGCGCGTCACCTCCACCAGCAGGGTGCCGGCCTGGTTGATGCTGCCGCCGATCACCTCGTCACCGGCGCTGCGGTCGGCGGGAATCGGCTCGCCGGTGACCAGCGACTCGTCCACCACGCTCTCTCCCTCCAGCACCCTCCCGTCCACCGGGATGCGCTCGCCGGGACGGATGCGTACCCGGTCCCCCACCACCACGCCGTCGATGGGGATCTCCTGCTCGCCGTCTTCGCGCACCACCCGGGCGGTGGCCGGCTGCATCTCCAGCAGCCGGCGCACGCTCTCCGAGGCGCGGGTGCGCACGCGGTAGGAGATGTAGCCGGAGAGCAGGTGATAGGTGGTGAGGAACACCACCACGCCGAAGAAGTCCACCGCCGGAAAACCGACGAATCCGTACCAGTCAAGGAACGGCACCGGCGCCCCCAGCACGCCGCCAATGTAGGCGCCGATGGCGCCGACGCTGAGCAGCACGTGCTGATTGGTGATGCCCCGCCGCGCCGCCCCCCAGGCCTTGTGGATGATGCGCCGGCCGTTCCAGCAGAAGACGAAGGTGGCGATGGCCCAGGCGGTCCAGGCGTGCCAGTCGCGCATCTGCCACAGGTCGAGCCACATGGCGGACATGGCCAGGAACAGGGTGATGGCGGCGGTGGCCGCCATGATCAGGTCGCGGCGCTCGCGCCGCTCCTCCCGCGCCTGCTCCTCGAACGCCTCCACCCGGCGTGGATCACGGATGCTGAAGCCCAGCGCCCGCAGGGTCTCCTGCACCCGCGCCGGCACCTCCCCATCCCCCGCACGGTAGCGGACCAGGGTCTCCTCGTGGGCGAGGGAGACGTGGGTCTCCACCACCCCCTTCACCCGGTCGAGCGCCCGCTCGATGCTGTTGGCGCAGAAGGAGCAGCTCATGCCACCCACCTTCAGCTGCAGGGTGGCGAGACCGTCGCGGTCGCTGGTGATCGGGTCAGTGGTCA
>DRKP01000145.1 GCA_011051715.1 Sedimenticola thiotaurini
CTCCAGGCCTGCGGCCTTCCGCCCCCCCGGGCCGCCGCGCTGCGCGCGACGTTCGGCACCGCTTCGCGATGCCGTCGAACCTCTCGGTTCTCATCCTCCCCGGTCAGAGAAGGGCACCACCCCGAGGCCCCGCACTCCGTCGCTACCGACCCCGTAAAACGCTTGTGGTGGAGGGGGGAGGATTACTCCAGGCCTGCGGCCTTCCGCCCTCCGGGCCGCCGCGCTTCGCGCGACGTTCGAAGCGGCTTCGCCGCCTCGTCGAACCTCCCGGTTCTCATCCTCCCCGGTCAAGGGAAGGGAGCAAATTCCGGGGCCATCACTTCGCTACGACCCCCGGATCAAACCCATGTGGTGGAGGGGGGAGGATTCGAACCTCCGAAGGCTGAGCCGTCAGATTTACAGTCTGATCCCTTTGGCCACTCGGGAACCCCTCCACGAAGCCCGCTATTCTGCCCGCACCCAGGAGGTTGTGTCAACTCTGAATCGACTGCTTTTCTCCGGCACCCTTACCGGGGATTCAGGCAACATGCGATCGGCCGCCCCAGGCGACTGTGGTCGCACTGCCGCAGCCGGTCAAAAAGCGGATTGCCTGCCAATGGAAACCGGACTGCATACTGGAAAGGCATGGGTCCACCCGCCCCATATGCACTTGACAGCACCAAACCAATAAACCACTATTGGCGGGCCTTTTCCATCCGGGCAAAAAACCAACAAAAATATAATCATACACTAATATTTAGGCACTGCGAACCGCCAGATCGCCACGGCGATCGAGGACGGGAGGACGAATCGATGAAGTTGATAAAAAGCATGACAGCGGTGGCTGTCACATCTCTTGTTGCAACCAGCGCCTGGGCCACCAACGGTTACGCGCCTCACGGCATCGGCCAGAAGTCCAAGGGCATGGGCGGTGTCGGTATCGCCCTGGTGCAGGACACGGTAGGCGCCGGGATGAATCCCGCCGGCATGGTTCTGCTGGGCAACCGCGTCGACGCGGGACTCGAGTGGTTCCGGCCCAGCCGCAAGACCGAAATCATGGCGCCGAATCCCTTTGCCGGCAGCTACAGCGCCAACGACAGGCAGAACTTCTTCGTGCCCGAGTTTGGCTATAACTACATGCTGAATGACCGCATGTCGCTGGGTGTCTCTGTTTTCGGCAACGGCGGCATGAATACGGACTATGCCAACGGCATTCCCCTGTTCACCGGCGTCATGTCGGGGAAGAGGACCAGCATCGACCTGATGCAGCTGTTCGTCGTCCCGACCTTTGCCTGGAAGATCAACGACCAGCACTCCATCGGCATCGGCCTCAACCTGGCGGCCCAGCAGTTCACCGCCGTCGGCCTGCAAAACTTTGACAATCCGGCTTTCACCTCCAGCCCCGGCAAGGTCACCAACAACGATCCCGACTGGTCCTACGGTGCCGGCCTGCGGATCGGCTGGGTGGGTCAGATCACCGACCGGGTGACCCTGGGCGCCACCTACCAGACCCGCACCTATATGTCCGAGTTCGACGACTACAAGGGCCTGTTCGCCGAGCAGGGTGATTTCGACATCCCTGAGAACTTCGGTGCCGGTATCGCCTTCAAGGCAACCCCGAAGCTGACCCTGGCGTTCGACATCATGCGCATCAACTACAGCTCGGTGAACTCCATCGGCAACAAGGGGCCTTCCGGCAGCATGGGGCCGCCAGCCATGACCGGTACCCCGCTGCTGGGTGAATCCGGCGGCTGGGGTTTCGGCTGGGACGACCAGACGGTCTACAAGCTGGGTGCCGCCTACGAGTACAACGCGGACTGGACGTTCCGCGCCGGCTGGAACCACGGTTCCAGCCCGATCTCCGGCTCCGAGACCCTGTTCAACGTGCTTGCCCCGGGCGTGGTGGAGGATCACCTGACCCTGGGCGCCACCTGGACGCTGGACAACGGCCAGGAGGTCACCTTCAGCTACATGCACGCCTTCGAGAACACGGTCAAGGGCAACAACTCCATCCCGGCGTGGATGGGTGGCGGCGAGGCCGACATCAGCATGTATCAGGACTCGTTCGGTGTGGCCTGGGGTATGGACCTCTGACACCGGCAACACCAGCCTGAAGAAAACCCCGCCCGGTTATCCCGCGGCGGGGTTTTTTCGTTGCAGGTCTGTACCTCTGGACCGGGATCAGGGCGGTGCTGCAGTGTGCAGCCGGTTCATGACCCGCTGAAACGCACCCCCAAGGATGTCCGGCAACTCGTCTTCGGCCCGGGACAGGGCATCCCGGATCGACAGATCGTCCTCTTTCGACGGACGCCCCAGCACATAGCCCACCACCTTCCTGCTGTCACCAGGGTGGCCGATGCCGACACGCAGCCGCCAGAAGTCGCGCCCGCCCAGGACGCTGATGATGTCACGCAGGCCATTGTGGCCGCCGTGACCACCACCCTGTTTCAGGCGCACCGCTCCCGGCGGCAGGTCCAGTTCGTCGTGGACCACCAGGACCTGTTCCAGCGGGATACGATAGTAGTTGACCAGTGCGGCAACCGACTGACCACTGCGATTCATGAAGGTGGTCGGCTTCAGCAGCCGGCAGGCGCGTCCTTCCAGGGTGAACATGCAGGTGTCACCGTGAAACCGGCGTTCACTGCGGAAGCAGCAGCCATGGCGTTCGGCCACGTCTTCCACGAACCAGTAACCCGCGTTGTGCCTGGTCTCCCGGTATTCGGCACCGGGGTTGCCCAGGCCTACGATCAGCTGGATGGAGGATGACGGCATGATTCGATGGTAACGGCCCGCGGGTGGATCCAGCAGGTATCCCTGCGATGAACGGGCCGGGGAAGGCGGCGGAGCAGACGCCCCACCGCCATGTCGACGAAACGATTACTCGACCGGGGTCTCTTCCGCTTCGCCGCCCTCTTCGGCCTCCCCCTCTTCTTCCGTGCCACTCTGTCCGGAATGGATGGAGACGACGGGCAGATCGTCGCCACCGGTGATCAGCGCCACCAGCTCGACCCCCTCGGGCAGGACCAGGTCCGACAGCTGAATATGACCACCGAGCTCCAGGGCGGCCATGTCCACCTCGATATACTCCGGCAGATTGCCGGGCAGACAGCTTACCTCCACATCGGTGATGTGATGGGAGACCGACCCTCCCGCCTTGACACCGACACTGGTCTCTTCATTGACGAAGTGGAGCGGTACATTGGTACGGAGCTTGTCCTTGGCGCTGACGCGGAGAAAATCGACGTGCAGCAGAAACGGCTTGGCCGGATGGCGCTGCAGGTCCTTGAGAATCACCTGTTCCTTCGTGCCGCCCAGGTTCAGATCGAGGACACTGGAGAGGAAGGCTTCATGCTCCAGCTGCAGGAGCAGTTCATTGTGGGCGACGGTGATCATCACCGGATCCTGCCCGGCACCATAGACGATGCCCGGGATCAGGCCCTGGCGACGCAGGCGGCGGCTCGCACCTTTACCTGTGTCCGTGCGCAGCTGCGCGTTGATTTCGTAGGTCTCTCTCATGATTTTCTCCAAATCACTCGGTTGCAAAAAACACCGCCGTTCCGCGACCAGAACAGCGGTGAACAGAATCGTACCGACAGGATCTGCCCGGGAATCAGTCCATGAACAGTGAAGTGACCGACTCGTCGGTGGCGACGCGCCGGATGGTCTCCGCCAGCAGTTCGGCGATGCTGATCTGCCGCACCTTGCTGCAGGCCCGCGCATCCTGGTGCAGGGGCACCGTGTTCGACACCACCAGCTCATCCAGCTCTGAGTGGGTGATGTTGTTCACCGCCGGACCGGACAGCACGGGGTGGGTGCAATAGGCCACCACCCGCCTCGCGCCATGCTCTTTCAGCGCATGCGCCGCCTTGCACAGGGTGCCGGCGGTATCCACCAGGTCGTCGATCAGGACACAGCTGCGGTCCTCCACGTCGCCGATGATGTTCATCACCTGGGCCACGTTGGCCGCCGGCCGGCGCTTGTCGATGATGGCCAGGTCGGCGTCGTCCAGCTGCTTGGCCAGGGCCCGGGCCCGCACCACGCCACCGACATCGGGTGAGACCACCATCAGATCCGGATACTTCTGCCGCCACACGTCGCCGAGCAGGATCGGCAGGGCGTAGATGTTGTCCACCGGGATGTCGAAGAAACCCTGGATCTGATCCGCGTGCAGGTCCACCGTCACCACCCGGTCCGCCCCCGCCGCCGCGATCTGCTTGGCCACCAGGCGGGCGGTGATTGGCACCCGCGCCGATCGGGGCCGCCGGTCCTGGCGGGCATAGCCGAAATAGGGCAGCACCGCCGTGACCCGGTACGCCGACGCCCAGCGCAGGGCATCGATCAGCACCAGCAGCTCCATCAGATTGTCGTTGGTGGGCTGGCAGGTGGACTGGACCACGTAGACGTCCCGACCACGGACGCTCTCCTGGATCTCGGCCATCACCTCGCCGTCACTGAACTTGCCGACCACGGCCTTGCCTGGTCGCAGGTTCAGATAACTGCAGATCTCGCTCACCAGTTCCGGGTTGGAATTCCCCGAAAACAGCATCATGCCACCGTCCGGCATGGCTCCCCCTTCAGGTCGGTTGGCCTGACGCATTGCTGTTGCACACTGCCGCCCGAAATCCCGGGGCGCCAGGCACAGCCCCCCGTAACCATGGCTGGGGCGGCAGGATTACTCCGGGCTGCGCCCTCCGCCCCTCCGGGGCCGGCCTCGCTCCGCTCCGCCGTTCAGGCCCGCTGCGCGGGCCTGTCGAACCTTTCGGTTCTCATCCTGCCGTGGCCGGCCGCAGCACTCCGCAAATATGGCTGGGGCGGCAGGATTACTCCGGGCTGCGCCCTCCGCCCCTCCGGGGCCGGCCTCGCTCCGCTCCGCCGTTCAGGCCCGCTATGCGGGCCTGTCGAACCTTTCGGTTCTCATCCTGCCGTGGTCGGCCGCAGCACTCCGCAAATATGGCTGGGGCGGCAGGATCACTCCGGGCTGCGCCCTCCGCCCCTCCGGGGCCGGCCTCGCTCCGCTCCGCCGTTCAGGCCCGCTGCGCGGGCCTGTCGAACCTTTCGGTTCTC
>DRKP01000146.1 GCA_011051715.1 Sedimenticola thiotaurini
AGAGCGATGACGCCCTGGTGGGTGCGAGCGGCAACGACCAGCTGGCCGGTAACGATGGTGACGACATCATCATCGGCGGTGAAGGCGACGATCGGCTGAACGGTAACGGCGACGACGACTTCCTGTTCGGCGGCGACGGCGACGATTTCATCCGCGGCGGACAGGAGGAAGACTACCTGTTCGGTGGTGAAGGCGACGACACCATGATGGGCGACCGTGGCAACGATTACATCGTTGGCGACAATGGCTGGAACTTCGATCCCTGGAGCACCTGGCTTGACTGGTGGCCCAACTTCGACGGCGATTTCCGCTTGGACGAGGCCGGTGACGACCTGGTCTACGGCGGCAACGGCGACGATACCGTCTTCGGTAACGACGGCGAGGACACCGTGTATGGTGAGGACGGCGAAGACGTCATCTACGGTGGCGACTCCGACGACAACCTGTACGGCGGCGAGGCCAACGACTGGGTCTTCGGTGGTGACGGCAAGGACACCCTGACCGGCGACAACGGCAACGACTGGATGGACGGTGGCAACGACAACGACACCATGTCCGGTGGCCTGCAGGACGACACCATGTTCGGTGGCGACGGCCGCGACCTGATGGAAGGCAACGAGGGTGACGACTGGATGGAAGGCGGTGCCCGCAACGACACCATGATGGGTGGCGACGGCAACGACGTGCTGTACGGTGGTGCCGGTAGCGACTACCTGAGTGGTGGCCAGGGCAACGACGTCTATGCCTTCAACGTGCTGGTCGATGGTGACAACAGCCACCTGGATCAGATCTACAGCCGCTGGACCGACATCAGCCAGGATGTGGTTGCCGACTTCGAGCACGGCTACTTCATGCAGCCGAACGACCTGCTGGTCTTCGAGGTCACCGACCTGCAGAACGTCGACGACTTCAACTCCGTCCAGGCTCTGGAGGACTATGTGACGGTGGCCGAGGTCGGTCAGGACCTGGTGATCTTCTTCGATCACGATGGCGACGACGATCCGCGCGAGACCCAGGAAGACCGCATCGTGTTCCAGGGCGAGGCCACCGGCACTGGCGTGCTGAACAGCCTGCAGGCCCTGGTCGATGCCAACTGGCACATCGAGGTGGTCGAAGTCTGATCGCAGCCTAGCGGTCTGAACGACCTGTCAGGGATGACGCAGTGAAGGAAGAGAGCACGGGCGCGAGCCCGTGCTCTTTTTCACCCCCTTCCCCCCGTATTACCATTCCGCCATCAGGCGCGGGATGCCGTTGAATCAAGATTTCCGGAGAAGTGCCGACACCCGGTTGACCTGGCCACTCCGCGTTTTTTCCGGCCGCAGACCAGCGACAAGCGACAGAAGACGATATGAACGAGCAATATACGCTTCCCCGGCTGATCGGCCGATTCCGTGGCGCCTTCCTGTCGATTGGCGTCTTCAGTTTCTTCTTCAATCTGCTGGTACTGACCCTGCCCTTCTACATGCTGTCGGTGTTCACCCGGGTCCTCAGCAGCAAAAGCGAGGAAACCCTGGTTCTGTTGACCATCGCGGCGGCGATCGCCCTCACCGTGCAGGGGCTGCTCGACATGATCCGCGCACGGCTCCTCACCCGCATCGGCATGGGACTCGATTCCACCCTCACGCCCCAGGTACTGGAGGCAACGGTGAGGCAGGCTGCGGGCAGTGCCGGACGCAACGCCCAGGCCCTGCGCGACGCCAGCGAGCTGCGCACCTTTCTGTCCGGCACAGGGATCTTCTCCCTCTTCGACGCGCCCTTCATCCCGCTCTACGTGGGCGTGATCTACCTGATGCATCCGATGTTGGGATCCCTGGCGATCGGTGGTGCCGTCCTGCTCTTCATCATCGCAGTGATCAACGAACTGGCCACCCGGCGGCCGATCGAGGCGGCCGGCGAGTTCTCCGCCAAGGCCCAGTCCCAGGTCGAGCAGTACGTCCGCCATGCGGACGTGATCGAGGCCATGGGCATGACACCGGCCGTCATCGACCGCTGGCGCAGCTCCAACAGCGATGCCCTGCTGTCCCTCTCCAAGGCGTCGGACAAGATCAACACCGCCGGTTCTTTCGCCCGTTATCTCCGTTTCATGCTGCAGATCGCCCTGTACGGGACCGGTGCCTTCCTGTTCATCGAGCACGAGCTCCTGCCGGGAGCGATGATTGCGGCCGCGATCCTCATGTCCCGCGCCCTGGCCCCGGTGGAACACGCCATCGGGACCTGGAAGAGCCTGGTTTCGGCAAAGGCGGCCTACGGGCGCCTGAAGGAGGCGCTCGATCCGGAGCGGTTCAGCCTCTACTACAACCGGATGGAGCTTCCCCGTCCGAATGGCCTGCTGCAGGCGGACCGGATCGTGGTCACCGTCCCGGGCGGCGAGCGCTTCATCCTCAAGGGGATCAACTTCGTGCTGCCGCCGGGCCAGTTCCTCGGCGTCATCGGGCCGAGCGGCGCCGGCAAGACCACCCTGGGCAAGGTCCTGGTCGGCATCCTGGCTCCCCGTGGCGGGGCGGCCCGGCTGGACGGCACCGACCTGGCCGCCTGGCACCCGGACGACCTGGGGCGCTATGTCGGATACCTGCCCCAGGACATCCAGCTGTTTTCCGGTACCGTGCGGGACAACATCGCCCGGATGACGGAGGAGAGCGACCCCGAGGCGGTGATCCGGGCGGCGAAGCGGGCCGGTGCCCACGACATGATTCTCACCCTTCCCGAGGCCTATGACACCGAGGTTGGCGAGAGCGGCCGGTATCTCTCTGCCGGACAGCGGCAGATGATCGGCCTCGCCCGCGCGTTCTATGGTGATCCCAGCCTGCTGGTGCTCGACGAGCCCAACTCGAATCTGGATGCGGTCAGTGAAGAACACCTGAAGAGATCCCTGGCCGAGGCCAGGGATGCAGGTGTAACCGTCGTCGTCATCACCCACCGGCCGAGCATCCTGGTGGCGGCCGACCAACTCCTGGTACTCAAGGATGGCGGTGTGGAGCTGTATGGCCCCAGTGACCAGGTTCAGGCGCGCATGGCCCAGGATCTGGTGAGCCATGACGAACGCAAGCGAATGTCGCAGGACAAGAGAAGGCTGCCGCGGGACGCATCCGGCAAGAGGGATGGGCGCCGTGGTGGTGCCGCACGGGCGAAGGCCAGCGGCATCCAGGCCGCCGCGGGCAAGGGAGCGGTGGCGGACGGGGAGGGAAAGAGGCGGCGTGGCCGCCCGCAACCGGCGCGACCCGCTGCCGGAGAAGCCGTTGCCGCGCAGGAGGAGACAAGAGCCGGGAAGCCCGAAGTGGCGGTGGAGGCATCGCCACCGCAACGGGGGAGTGGGGCACCCAATGCACCGCAACGGCCTGCCCCGGAGAGTCGGGAGCCGAAGACGGTCGAGCATGGAGAGGAGGTCGAGGTGAAGGAAGGTGAGATCCTCGAGCCGGAACCCGAGAGTTCGATTGCCCGGATGGCCGGGGCGTTCATGGGCAGGAAAGGGAAATGACCACAGTGACCGAAGTGAACGAGAACACGGCAGAGGCCCCGAAGAGCCTGTCGCCGCCGGAATACGTGCTCGACTATACGCCGCGCTTCGATGCCAGCAGGCGGCGCCTGGTCTTTTTCGGGTTTCTCATCATCCTGCTGGGGTTCGGTGGCCTGGGCGCATGGGCGGCGCTGGCGCCGCTGCAGAGCGCAGCAGTCGCCCCCGGTATCGTCAAGGTGGCGAGCGAGCGGAAGAAGGTGCAGCACCTGGAGGGCGGGATCGTCAAGGAGATCCTGATCAGGGAGGGCGACCAGGTCGAGGCCGGTCAGGTGCTGATCCGGCTGGACGATGTCGCCGCGAGGTCGCGCGTGGAGCTGCTGCAGAGAAAGCTGGACGGGATGAAGGCGACCCTGGCGCGACTGAAGGCCGAGATCGAAAACCGCGACAGCATCGAGTTCCCGCAGGAACTGCTGGATCGCCGGGACGATCCAAAGATCGCGAAGATGCTGGAGGGAGAGGAGCAGGTGTTCCGCACCCGGCGCGAATCACTGGAAGGGGAGAAGGCGGTTCTCCGCCAGCGCAACACCGAGTACGGGGAGCAGGTCAAAGGGGTGCAGGAGCAGATCAGGTCGACCAGGAAGCAGCTGCAGACCATCAAGGAGGAGCTCAAGGCGGCCAGTGTTCTGTACAAGAAGGGAATCTACGAGAAGCCCAAGTATCTCTCCCTGGTTCGGGCCTCGGCCAAGCTGGAGGGTCAGATCGGCAAGCTTCGCTCCTCCATCGCCCAGGTCAAGCAGCGGATGGCCGAGATCGAGCTGCGCATCATCGACCTGGACAAGAAGCGGCGTGAGGAGGTCAACGCCGATCTGCAGCGTTACCAGACCAACATCTTCGATACCGAGGAGCGCCTGCGTACCGCCCGCGACACCCTGAGGCGGGTCGATATCCGCGCGCCCCAGAGTGGCGAGGTGGTCGGACTGACGGTCCACACCGTGGGTGGCGTGATTCCGCCGCGGGCAACCATCCTCGAGATCGTCCCCCGAAACGACAAGCTGGTGATCGAGGCGACGGTGCGTCCGGCAGACATCGACATCGTGCACGAGGGGCTGCAGGCCGAGGTGCGCCTGACCGCATTCAACCGGCGCACCACGCCGGCGCTGCCGGGCAGACTGACGCGTCTGTCGGCGGATCGTTTCGCCACCAGCGACGGCACCGCGTTCTACCGCGCCGTGGTGGAGATCGACCCCAAGCACACCAGGGACCTGGATCTCTATCCGGGAATGCCGGCCGAGGTCTATCTGCTGACCGGCAAGCGCACAATGCTGGAGTACCTGATCAAGCCGATCCAGGACAGCATGCGCCGGGGGCTGATCGAGAAGTGAGGATTCTGTTCATCCACCAGAACTGCCCCGGACAGTTCAAGCACCTGGCCCCCCGCCTGGCGGCGGATCCGGCCAACGAGGTGGTCTTCCTCACCCGCCCCGGCAAGCCGTCGCTGCCCAATGTGCGGAAGGTGGAGTACCGGCCGGCACGCAAGCCGTCGCCCAAGACCCATCGTTACCTGCGCCTGACCGAGGAGGGTATCCTCAACGGCCAGGCGGTGGCGCGGACGGCGCAGAAGATGTCCCGGGCGGGATTCCGGCCCGACATTATCGTCGCCCATATGGGCTGGGGGGAGGCGCTGTACCTGAAGGCGATCTGGCCCGATACCCCGATCCTGGGCTATTTCGAGTGGTACTACCACCCCTTCGGCAGCGATGTGGACTTCGACCCGAAACGACCGCCCAACCTGGACGACGTCTGCCGCATCGAGTCGCGCAACATGCTGCACCTGCTCAACCTGCAGGTGGCCGATCATGGGATCAGCCCGACACGCTGGCAGTGGTCCCAGCACCCCAGGGAGTACCGCCCCAGGATCACCGTGTTGCACGATGGGGTCGATGTCGGGCGGGCGCATCCCCGACCGGACCTGCGATCGGGCCTGGTCGAAGGGCTCGAACTGCGGGCGGGAGAGGAGATCGTCACCTATGTGGCGCGCAACCTCGAGCCCTACCGGGGGTTTCCCACCTTCATCAAGGCGGCCGAACAGATCCTGCGGCGACGGCCCGGCACGCGGATCCTGGTGGTCGGCGGGGACGGTACCAGCTATGGCCGCAAGCGCAGTGACGGGAAGAGTTACCGGGAATACTACCTGGAGAAGCTGGATCTCGACCTGGAGCGGATCCACTTCCTCGGTCAGGTCCCCTACGACACCTATCTCCAGGTGCTGCAGCTCTCCGCGGCCCATATCTACCTGACCGTTCCTTTCGTCCTCTCCTGGTCCATGCTGGAGGCGATGGCGGCGGGTTGCCTGATCGTCGGTTCCCGCACGCCGCCGGTGGAGGAGGTCATCAGGGACGGCCGCAACGGCCTGCTGGTGGACTTCTTCTCGCCACAGGAGGTCGCCGACCGGGTGGACGAGGCGCTGGACAACCCGGAGCGCATGGAGCCGATCCGCCGCGCCGCGAGGCAGACCGTGGTCAGCCACTATGCGCTGGATAAGTGCCTGGCGAAACAGATCGGCCTCATCCAGCGACTGGTGCGCAAGCGGCACGGGGGCGGCAGCAGGGGGAAGAAGGCGTCCCGGGGGCGTGTCGTCCACCAGGCCGTTCGCTGAACGGCTTGCCGGGGTCGGCCCGGACGGTCGCTGGCCATGGGGACAGAGCAGAGTGAAATGGCGGCCTCACGCTGCCGGCGCCCGGGCTGAATCCTGATGTCCGAACCACTGGTCAGTATCGTGATACCGGCGTACAAGCCGGACTTCCTCGGCCCGGCGATCGAGAGCGCCCTGACCCAGACCTGGGCGACGACGGAAATCGTCGTCAGCGACAACTGTCCCAGCGGGGACGTGCGGGAACTGGTGGAGAGGTATCCGGGTATTCGGTATCACCCCAATCCGGTCCGGGGCGTCTATGCCAATTTCCGCAACTGCATCCGGCTGGCGCGCGGGGAATACGTCAAGTTTCTGCTCGACGACGATCTGCTGGCCCCCTCCTGCGTCGAGCAGATGCTGCGTGGGTTCGTCGAGCACCGGGACGCCACGCTGGTGACCGCCTCCTACCTCGTCATCGACGGGGAGGGGCGACAGCAGGCGGTGCGTCGTCTGGAGGATCGCCTGCTGGTGTCGACGCCGGGCGGCGCGGCGGCCCCCATGCTGATGTCCGCCAGGAATCCGGTCGGCCCCTTGACCACCAGCATGTTCAGGCGTCGTTCGCTGCCGCTCGGACTCGGGCCCTGGTTCTTCACCACCGCCGCCCCGGATCGCTACCTCGGCCTGATCGACATGGCCGTCATCCTGGATCTGGCGTTTCAGGGTCGGGTCGTGATGTTTCCGGAGCCGTTGAGCGCCATGCGCAGTCACCCCGGTCAACTCTCCAATCCCGCTGCCAATCCCCGCCTGGTGCACTCCATCACCAGCTGGCATCCCCTGGTCGAGGATGCCTGGGACTTCGGCCTGATCTCCGCGGATCAGCGCTGGCAGGCGTTGCAGGCGGTGGTCGCGCTGTACCACCGCTTCGATCATCTCTTTCCCGAGCTGGAAGAGAAGAGGGTCCGCCTGGAGGCGCTTCTTCGTACCTGACCGGTCGGTACCCCTGTCCTCCTCAGTGGTCGCCCGCTCCGGGCAGCCAGTCGGCCAGGTCCCACCCCAGGAAGGATTCGAGCCGTTCGATCCGCTCCAGGTACAACTCCTCGAGAACCGGCAGCAGACTGGGGCGGAGTGGCACCCCGGGCCCCGGGCGGACGGGGCGGTGAACCATTTCCAGGTCCCGTTCAGACCATCCTTCCGGGTCGATGCCGATATGTTCGGCGCAGCGTCGAAGGAGTCCGTGGGGGTCTTCCTTCAGTTGCTCGAAGCGCAGTATCAGGAGCTGCTCCCGCGGATAGGCGGCGAGCCAGTTGCGCAGACACTGTTCGTAGTCCCCGCGCAACAGCGATCCGCGGGAGCGGAAATGGTCGATGAACCAGGTGTCCGAGGCCTCGTCCGGCGTCATCTCCGCCTTGCCGAGGGCCATCAGGGCGGAGGACCATGCCCGCTCGATCGGATTGCGGATGAGATAGACGAGGCGGGTATCCGGAAACAGCCGGTGGATCTCCGCGATGGTGGCTGGCGGCAGGATGGCGTAGGCCGGGGTGATCTCACCCTGCCGGATACCGGCTTTCCCCTCGGAGAACAGTCGCAGGTACCACTGCAGGGTGCGTCCCTTGGGCCTGTCCCAGAAATGGAGTTCCCTGCCGCCGGGAAAGGCGATGGCCGGGTGGCGATGCAACTGTTCGTAGAGCCAGGTGGTACCTGTCTTCTGGGCACCGATTCCAAGAAAATCCAGCATCCGGGACTCCCGCTACAGGGTATAGTTCAGTCGCTTCAGGATACGCAGTGCCGCTGCCGCAGGCAGCAGCGCCAGCGCCCACATCCCCGCGGCCAGCGGAAACGGGAAGGCGATCCGCGCCCGGTCCCGCTCCAGTCCCCGCCGGATCCGCGCGGCCGCCTCCTCCGGGCTCATCAGAAATGGCCGCGGCCCGGGAAACTGCCTGCTCATGGCGCTCTCCACGAATCCCGGCAGGATCACGTTCACCGAGACGCCCCGGGGCGCCAGCCAGCCCCGCAGCGCCTCGCCATAGGCCTTCAGTCCCGCCTTGCTGGCGCAGTAGGCGGGTGTCAGCGGCAGCCCGAACCAGGCCGAAAGGGAGCTGACCAGGGCGATCTGTCCGCTGCCCCGGGCGCGCATCCGTTCCACCAGCGGGGTGACGGTGGCCAGGGCCCCCTTCAGGTTGATGTCGATGACCGCCTCGATCCGGGGCCAGCTCTCGCCCTCGCCGTCCGGGCCGATATGGCTGGTGATGCCGGCATTGACGATCGCCAGGTCGATCGGGTTTTGGTGGTCGATCCGGATCAGGCTCTCCTGCAGGCGCCCGCTGTCGCGCAGCTCCAGTCGCAACGGGATCACCCCGGCCCCCCGGCTTCGGCAGAGGCTCTCCACCTCCTCCATCCTCTCCCGGTCGCGTCCACCCAGGATCAGGGTGCGACCGGGCCCGGCGTACTCCAGGGCCAGGGCCCGGCCGATGCCGCCCGTGGCACCGGTGACGAGGATGGTCCGGGGATTGCGCAGTCGCTCGCTCATCGATGTCGGGAGCCCCCCGGCCCCAATGTGGCACCGTGCCTTTGCGCCGTCGGTCCGGGTACCGGTCTACCCATGCGTCTCCTCCCGGGGCAAAGGCTCGTTGATCAGGTTCCGGTCCAGCCGTTCCACCGCCTCGGCCACCGCCGCGTCGAGGCCCGGCTGGTTGTAGTAGACGCCACGCAGCTGGATGGTGCCGGCCAGGGCGCGGACGAAGGCGTCGCGCAGGCCGGCGTCCGGCGCTGCCGCCTCGGTCCAGAATGGGTCCAGCCCACCCTGGAAGGTAAGACCGGGGACATCATAGACCGCGTCGCCCAGGGTCTTCAGCGGCCGGCCGGCCAGCAGCGTCCAGACGCCGACCGTGGAGTTGATGGTGACCACGCCGCGGGCATGGTCCAGCAGCCGCTCCAGCGATCCGCCGTCGATGAAGACGACCCGTTCCCCCAGCCCCAGGCGGTCTGCCTCGCCACGGCAGAAGCGGCGCCAGTTCACCATGCCGGGGTCCAGCGGGTGCACCTTGATTGCCAGCCGGGCGCCGGCGGGAGCGGCGCGCGCGAACGAGGCCATCACCTCCCGGATCGGGGTCCTCATGTCCGGATAGGGGGAGTAGGCGCGCAGCTGGAAGTCGTTCTGCATCTGCAGCGGGAACAGGTAGTAGGGGACATCCGCCCCGATCAGCGCCCGGATCGCCCGCTCCGTCCCGGCGGCGCCCAGCCGGGCGCGCAGCAGGTGCAGGCCGGTGCCGAGGTAGACCAGGATCGGGTGATAGATCTGGTGTGAGCGGTAGAAGGGATAGAGCGGGCGCAGCAGGGAGCTGGAGAGGTGATAGGCCATGTCCCAGATCACCTGGCGCGGAAAGCTGTCACGGAACCGCCGCGACAACTCCGGCCGGGGACAGCGGGCGGCCAGCGCCTCGATGGCGGCCGGCGTCCGGGGAAAGCGGGACTCACCCGACATCCCGTCCTGTTCGAAGGTGATCCAGTCCGGGCGCAGGTAGCCGAAGTCGGTCGCCACCACCTGGATGCCGTGCCGCCTCGCCGCCTCGATCGCCGCCCGGTGGTAGGCACGCTGCTCCCCGAGCAGGATCAGGTCGGTGACCCCTTCCCGCTGCAGGTAGCCGTCGATGAAGGCGGGCCATCCGGCCAGCCGCCCGCGATAGTGGGTGGCGCCCGGCCGGCGCCAGAACAGCTGGTCGCCGAAGCACAGGTCGATCCGCCGCACCCGGTGTCCGCGCGCCTCCAGCCCGTCCCCGACGAGGCGGAAGAACGGGGTGATGGGGCCCTGCAGGAAGAGGAAGGTGCGGCGTCGGGGCGTGGTGGTACGGTCTGTCACCATGGATGGATCGTGGTTGGTCCTTGTGTAGCTGCATTTCTCTCAGCGGCGACGGCGCCACCCCGCACCGCCCCATGGGAGCGCCGCCCCTGCGGGCGGACGTCACGATCCCTGGCGGGCGTGATCGTAGAGGCCCCTGGCGAAGAAGAGGAGTTTACGCCATTTCCGTCCCAGGCGGGTGGTGCGGATACCGGGGCGGGCCTGCCCGGCCAGCTCCTCCTGCAGCAGGGACAGCACCCGCTCCGGCGTGGTGAAGCGGCCGCTGCGGAAGTCGAGGTAGCACGGGTAGCGCAACAGGCAACCCGCCACCAGTTCGGCAAGGCGCAGGTGCCGGCTCCTGCGTGCCGGTGGCCGGTGGTCGGTGGTGAGACCCCAGCCGGCGTAGAACGGCTGGCCGTAGGTGACCACCCGCCTGCCGCGCAGCAGCGCCTCGAACCCGGTCAGGGAGGTGAGGGTGTGGACCTCGTCCGCCACCTCGATGCAGGCGTCGATGGTGGCGTCGGTGACCACCTGGTCGGCCAGCGCGCCGGCATCGTCTCCCGGATTCGCCAGGTGCCCGCTGACCACGTCGGGGTGCGGCTTGTACAGCAGGAAGGCGTCGGGCCGTTCCCGCCGCACCCGCTCCACCAGCTGCCGGTTGCTGCGGATACCGGGGCAGCCGGCGCGGATGGAGGCGTCGTCCTCCACCTGTCCGGGGATCAGCAGCACCGGCTGTCCGGGCCGGGCCCCGGTCCGCAGGGGCTCCCCCCGGCCGACGTTGTACTTGCTGAGGCGGGACGCCACGATGGTCCGGATCAGGGCCTCGGCCCGCTCCAGCTCGGCGGTGCTGAAATCGGCCTGCTGCAGGATCCGCTCCAGATCGCTGGGAGCGGTCGGATCGAAATAGATGCCACTGCGGTCCACCACCAGGGAGAGGGGCGGAATATAGGACTTGCCCAGGCCCACCGAGCGGATGAAACCGTCCTCGACCCGCCATACGGGGATCTGCCGCCGGGTCGCCAGGTCGGCCACCTCGGTGGGGCAGTCCAGTCCCCACACGGCGATGCGGATGTCCGGATCGTCACCGCTGCGTTCGATCTCCTCCAGCCGCTCGACGAAGCGTACCCGGTTCCACGGCGACTGCAGGTAGCGGCGCACATAGCCCCGCTTCCAGGGCACGAAGCGGTAGCAGAGGATGGTGCCGCTGTTGCGTCGGAACTGGCGGTACTGCAGTGCCAGGTGATCGATGACCCGCTCCATGGTGCAGGGTTCGCCGGTCTCCGGATCGATATAGCGGCTGTAGAGCAGGCAGGCGGCGGCGAACAGCTGCTCCAGGGTCCGCGGCCGCCCCCGCCGGGGCGCCGGGACGCGGTCGTCGGTGAGCCCCCAGCCGGCATAGAAGGGTACCCCGAAACAGGTGACGGGCCGGCCGGCCAGCAGCGCCTCGAATCCCATCTGGGAACTGACCGTGTAGACCCGGTCCACCTGCTGCAACAGGTGGATCGGGTTGACCGGGCGGTCCAGGATGCGTACCGGCCCGGCCACGTCCGCTTGTGTCAGGTGGCCCTGCCGGCGTCCGCTGCCGACGTCCGGATGGATCTTCACCAGCAGCTCCGCCTCCGGGTTCTCCCGCCGGGCCGCTGCCAGCATGTGCTGGAAGCTCTCCGGGCCGGCCAGGGCGCCGGCGATGGAGAGGTCGCCGGCAGTCTGGTCGATCACCAGCACCCGGGGGCGGTCGCCCGGCGGCAGGGTCACCTCCGGGGCGCTGTTGTACTTGGAGAGCCGTTCGCGGCGGATGCGCCCGATGCAGCTGCGGGCCCGCTCCAGCAGCTCCGGGTCATCGGGGTCGTCCAGCAGGATCCGCTCCAGCCGCGAGGGCCGGCGGGCGTCGTAGTGGATGCCCAGGTCGTCGACCACCACGGACAGCGGCGGCTCGCCGTCGACGCCGAGGCCGACCGAGCGCAGGAAGCCGTCCTCCAGGGCCAGGTAGGGGAGACGGTGTCGCGCCGCGTACTCCTGTGCCCGCTGCGTATTCGGCTTGTTGCCCCAGCCGATCACCATGGCCGCACGGCGATTCCCCCCTGGTGGCCGGAATGGGCTGTGACGGACCACCGCATCCACTCCCAGGAGCCGGGCCAGCCCCGGGATCTTCGGGATGCCGGAGGAGAAGGTGAGGGCGAACTGTGCTGGCTCGGTCGGACCCATGTGTACAATATACAGGCCCGCCGGGCCGTAAACGACACCATGGAGCCCGTCTCACCGATGCACCACCCCGCCACCGAGTCCACCGTAGCGCGTGACATCGTCGCAACGGGCCGCGGTCTGCATACCGGCCGGCGCGTCCGGGTGAGGGTCTGCCCGGCGCCCGCCGGCAGCGGGATCTGCTTCCGGCGCCGGGGGCGGGGGGGCGGAACCGTCTCGATTCCCGCCCTGTGGGGCAACCGGGTGTCCCAGCCCATGTGCACGGCGCTGCAGGCGGAGGACGGCACCCTGGTGCGCACCGTCGAACATCTGCTCGCGGCACTGCTGGCCTTCGGCGTGGACAATGCCCGGGTGGAGCTGGATGCCGAGGAGCTGCCCATCCTCGATGGCAGCGCCGGTCCCTGGTGCGAATTGCTGCGGGAGGCGGGTGTCGAGACCCAGGACGCCGGCAGGCGGGTCATCCGCGTCACCGGCCGGTTCTGTCATCGGCAGGACAATCGCCGGATCTGCGTCGAACCGTCCGGGCGGCCGGTCATCGACGTCACCATGGACCTGCGCGGCTTCGGCAGCATGCACTGGCGGGGGGAGCCGACGGCGGAGGTCTTCTGCCACGAGATCGCCCCGGCGCGCAGCTTCGGCCGGGTGAAATGGGCCCTGCCGGCGAAACTGGCCGGCCTGATCGGTCGCCGGCCGGTACTGCGTGGCGCCCACCTGGGCAATGTTGCCCCGGTGTGGGGGGGGCGCATCCTCGGCGGCATGCGTCTGCCGGACGAACCGGTGCGCCACCGGGTGCTGGATCTGCTGGGCGACCTGGCCCTGGCCGGCAGACCGATCATCGGCCGGGTCACCGCGCTGCGCCCGGGTCACGAGATGAACCACGCATTCCTCTCCCGGCTGATGCAGCGGGAGGACCTGTGGGAGGAGGTGTTGCTCCCCTCCACCACCGCGGGCCCGCACCAAACCCTGTAGGCGTCCCCGCCTGGAAGGTGTCCATCCAGCCGTGGCGCGTCCACCGCGACGTTCCGGGCCTTCGGTGTCGGCCCTGCGCGATGGATCGCTGCGAACGTCCGCCGGCGGAGGGCCTCCACAGGCGGCCCGGAACGCCCCGGCGGCCGCGGGGAAGACCCCACCCCCATAGAGAGCCCGCAGGAGCGCCGCCCCCGGCGCGAAAGGCGTACGGAACCGGCAGGATTCGTTCGCGGCGAGGGCGCCGCTCCTACAATCGGAAGGGACCTGTAGGAGCGCCGCTGCTACGAATCCGGCAACGCCCTGACCAGCTCCAACACCTCCGCCGCGTGTTTTTTCGGCTTCACATCGTACAGGGCATGGCGGATGGTCCCGTCCCGGTGGACCACGAAGGTGGAGCGCAGGATGCCGAGGCGACGTTCACCGTGGGCCTCCTTCTCGCGCAGGACATCGAATGCCCGGCACAGCTCCCCCTCGATATCGGCGAGCAGGGTGATCTCCAGTCCGTGCTTGTCGCGGAACTCGCCGTGGCTGAGGCAGTTGTCCATGCTGACGCCGATCACCTCCGCCCCCGCCTGCCTGAACTCCTCCAGCCGGTCGGAGAAGTCGATCGCCTCCATGGTGCAGCCCGGGGTGTCGTCCTTGGGGTAGAAATAGATGACGAGATGGTGATTGCCCCGGTAGTCGCCGAAACTGGTCATCTCCAGATCGGCGTTGGGCAGTTCGAACTCCGGCACCGGATCACCTGGCTGTAACATGTGTTCTCCTCTGGTGTTGGGTCGGTTCCACGGTTCCTCTGCCGGCATGACTCATCGGATACGCGGCCTCTTGCGGGGCAACGGCGGTGGCGGATCTGGGCCCGGCTTGCGCCGTTGAACAGGGTCTGAATCTATTGTTCCCCCGGGTTTGCGTCAACCTTGATCATAACGGGGTATCGGCACCGGCCGGAGAAGCTGCAGCCGGCCGCGGGGGTATACCCGGACGGTCGCCAGCGCATAGACTGGCGCGGGAGGTGTGGCCGTCCCGGCCATCCAGGCAACGAAGCGGAACAGGAAACCCGATTGATCCCGATTCCCAGAATCCTGCCATGGCTGCTGCTGGCGGTGCTGTTCGCCGCCCTTGCCGGCAGCGGCTGGCAGAGCTGGCACCAGGCCCGCGCCTACGAGCAGGTGACCCGGGAGATCGTGCATCAGCTGGAGGCGGAGCAGCTGCTGGACAACAGTGGCGAACGGCTGCTGGAGCTGCTCAGTTTCGGCCTCTACGACGGCTATACCCGGCAACTGGAACGGCTGGAACAGGCCAAGCAGCGGCAGGCGGAACATCGCCGGGCGGTGCAGCGGGCGACGCAGCTGTTCTTTGCCCTGGCCGGCGCCATCCTGCTGCTGGCGTGGCTGATCCGGCGGCGTCCCGGCGATCTGGGCTATGCCGCCCTGGGGGTGGCCCTGGTGGCGCTGGTGGTCGGCCTGACCACGCCGATCCTCTCCCTGGAGGCGAGCCGGGAGTTGCCGGTGATCGGTCAGACCCTGTTCCAGTTCCAGTCCAAGGGGGTGCTGAGCAGCATCCAGGCCCTGCGCGGCCACGGCGATCTGTGGCTCGCCCTGCTGCTGTTCCTGTTCAGCGTGCTGCTGCCGACCCTGAAGACCCTGGTCGCCCTGCTCACCCTGTTCAGCCGCAGCCACAGTCTGTCGCTGCACGGGCTCCGGTTGAGCAGGCACCTGGGGAAGTGGTCGATGGCCGATGTCTTCGTGGTGGCGCTGCTGGTGGTCTTCTTCAGTACCGACCAGCCTGGTGGCCTGACCCATGCCGAGATCCAGGCCGGTCTCTGGTTCTTCGCCGCCTATGTGGTGCTGTCCCTGGTCGGCAGTCAGCTGATCGCCGCCTCGTGGCCCGATCCGGCTTCATAGACGTTGCTGATCATCCATGATCTTCGGTATCGATTGGGGGGCGCTTCCCCCGCCGCGAACAAGCCGGGCCCGCACCCATCTCCTTCGCGTCGGGGTGGGCTCCTGCATACTCTTTACGCCACCAACGAACCAGGCGGGCTATTCACTCCGGCCCGCCACATCCAGCGCCTGCCGGATGTCGTGCCACAGGTCCTTTGAATCCTCCAGACCGACCGAGATTCGCACCAGCCCCTCGCTGATGTCGTGTTTCGCCCGCTCTTCCGGCGGGTAGGTGATGTGGGTCATGCTGGCCGGGTGCTGCACCAGGGTCTCGGCGTCGCCCAGGCTGACCGCCCGCAGCGCCAGGCGGAGGCTGTCCATGAAGCGCACCCCGGCATCGTAGCCCCCCTTCAGCTCGAACCCGATCATGCCGCCGAAGTCGCGCATCTGGCGCTTCGCCAGCCGGTGCTGGGGATGGGACTTGAGTCCCGGGTAATGGACCCGGGCCACGGCCGGATGGCGTTCGATCCGTTGTGCCAGCCTGCGGGCCGTGCGGCAGTGACGCTGCATGCGGATCGCCAGGGTCTTGATGCCGCGAATGGTGAGGTAGGCGTCGAATGGCGACACCACCGCACCGGTCATGTCCTTGATGCCGATCACCCGCACCTGCATCAGCTCCTCCGCCGGGCCGATCACCGCGCCGGCGATCAGGTCACCGTGGCCGCCCAGGTACTTGGTCATGGAGTGCACCACGAAGTCCGCCCCCAGCTCGATCGGGCGCTGCAGGTAGGGGGTGGCATAGGTGTTGTCCACGATCACCCGCGCACCGGCCCGATGGGCGATCCGGCATACCTTGCGGATGTCGACGATGCGCATGTTGGGGTTGGTGGGTGATTCGAGAAACAGCAGCCGGGTGCGGGGACCGATGGCCTGCTTCACCCGTTTCGGCCGCGTCATGTCGACGAACCGGACTTTGACCCCGAAGCGGCCCAGACCCTCGGTCAGGTAGGCGTAGGTACAGCCGTAGATGGTCTTGTCGGCGAGGATCTCGTCGCCCGCTTCGACCAGGGTCCAGACCAGGGCCGTGATCGCCCCCATGCCGGAGGCGGTGGCCAGGGCCGCCTCGCCCCCTTCGAGCCCGGCCAGCTTCTGTTCCAGCACGCTCTGGGTGGGATTCCCCACCCGGCTGTAGATGTAGCCCGCCTCCTCGCCCAGGAAACGGCGCTGGCCCTGGGCCACCGAATCGAAGGCGTAGGTGGCGTTGAGGTAGACCGGCGGGTTGAGGGCACCCTGCGCATCGGCGGGGTGATGGCCGGAATGGATGGCACGGGTGCTGAAGCCCAGGGGTTTGCTGGTCATGGCCGGGGTCCTTGTCGTCTGGGGGTTGGTATTGGAAGGGAGTCTGCTGCTCCGTCGCCACAGTGTATATCCAGTCCACGAACAACCAAACCATCGGTTGGAGGCATCCCATCGGAAAAAGCCTGCAGGAGCGCCGCCCCCGGCGCGAAGGGGGTGGTGCGGGGGTGGGCGTTCGCGGCGGGGGCGCTGCCCCTACCGGTAGGCGAGGTTCGGGGCCAGCCAGCGCTCCGCCTCCTCCAGTGTCATCCCCTTGCGCCGGGCGTAGTCCTCCACCTGGTCGCGGTCGATCTTGCCGACCGCGAAGTAGCGGGATTGGGGGTGGCTGAAGTAGAGGCCGCTGACCGCGGCGGTGGGCACCATGGCCATCGACTCGGTGAGCCAGATGCCGGTGTTCTCCTGCACCTGGAGCAGGTCCCACAGGGTCTGCTTCTCGCTGTGATCGGGGCTGGCAGGATAACCGATGGCCGGGCGGATGCCCTGGTACTTCTCGGCGATCAGGTCGTCGTTGCCGAGGGACTCGTCGGCGGCGTAACCCCAGTACTCCCGCCGCACCTCGCGGTGCAGCCACTCGGCCAGGGCCTCGGCCAGGCGGTCGGCGATCGCCTTCAGCAGGATGGCGTTGTAGTCGTCGTGGGCGGCCTCGAAGGCGGCCACGTGGTCGTCGATACCGAGCCCGGCGGTGCAGGCGAAGCCGCCGATCCAGTCCCGTTTGCCGCTCTCCGGCGGGGCGATGAAGTCGGCCAGGCATTCATTGTACTTGCCCTTCGGCTGACGGCCCTGCTTGCGCAGGAAGTGGAGGGTGGTGAGCACTTCCTCACCTGACGGGTCCCGGTACAGGACCACGTCGTCGCCCGCCCGGTTGGCCGGAAACAGGCCGACCACCGCCGCGGCCCGCAGCCACTTCTCCTCGAGTATGCGCGCCAGCATGGCCTGGGCATCGGCGAACAGCCGGCGCGCCTCCCCACCCTTGTGTTCGTCATCAAGGATGTTGGGATAACGTCCCTTCAGCTCCCAGGCGTGGAAGAAGAAGGTCCAGTCGATGAATGGGACGATCCGCTCCAGGGGGATGTCGTCCAGCACCTGGATGCCGGGCCGCCGCGGCACCGGCGGGACGTACCCCGACCAGTCGATGGGCGTGGCGTTGGCCCGGGCCTCGGCCAGGGTGACCAGGTTGCGCTTCTGCTGCTGGCCGGAGCGGCGTTCCCGGGCCGCCCGGTACTCGTTCTTGATCTGCTCGATGTAGGCCTCGCGCTGACCGGCGGAGAGCAGGTTGCTGGCCACCCCCACGGCGCGGGAGGCGTCGGGCACGTAGACCGCGGGTCCGCTGTATTCCGGGTCGATCTTCACCGCGGTGTGGATCAGGGAGGTGGTGGCGCCGCCGATCAGCAGCGGGATGCGCATCCCCAGCCGCTCCATCTCCTTCGCCATGTGCACCATCTCGTCCAGGGAGGGGGTGATCAGGCCGGACAGGCCGATGATGTCCACCTTGTGCTCCCGTGCCTGCTGCAGGATGGTCTCGGCCGGCACCATCACGCCCAGGTCGATCACCTCGTAGCTGTTGCACTGGAGCACCACGCCGACGATGTTCTTGCCGATGTCGTGCACGTCCCCCTTCACCGTGGCCATCAGGATCCTGCCCTGGGCCTGGGTGTCGGTGGCCAGCTTCTCCTGCTCGATGAAGGGCTCCAGCCAGGCCACCGCCTTCTTCATCACCCGCGCCGACTTCACCACCTGGGGCAGGAACATCTTGCCCTCGCCGAACAGTCCGCCGACCACGTTCATGCCGTCCATCAGCGGTCCCTCGATCACGTCCAGGCTGCGCTCCGCCTGCTGCCGCGCCTCCTCCGTGTCCTCCTCGATGAACTCGGTGATACCCTTCACCAGGGCGTGCTCCAGCCGCTTCTCCACCGGCCAGCTGCGCCAGGCCAGGTCCTCCTTCCTCTCGGCGGCGGCGCCATCGCCGCGGTACCTGTCGGCGATCTCCAGCAGCCGCTCGGTGGCGTCGGGCCGGCGGTTGAGAACGACGTCCTCGACCCGCTCGCGCAGCTCCGCCGGCAGGTCGTCGTAGATCGCCAGCTGGCCGGCGTTGACGATGCCCATGTCCAGGCCGGCATGGATGGCGTGGTACAGGAATACGGCGTGGATCGCCTCGCGCACCGGGTTGTTGCCACGGAACGAGAAGGAGACGTTGGAGATACCGCCGGAGACCAGGGCATGGGGCAGGGTCTGCTTGATGGTGCGCGTGGCCTCGATGAAGTCGACGCCGTAGTTGTTGTGCTCCTCGATGCCGGTGGCCACGGCGAACACGTTGGGGTCGAAGATGATGTCCTCGGCGGGAAAGCCCACCTCACCGGTGAGAATGCGGTAGGCCCGGGTGCAGATCTCCACCTTACGCTCCAGGGTGTCGGCCTGCCCCTCCTCATCGAAGGCCATGACGATGGCGGCGGCCCCGTAGCGGCGTACCAGTCGTGCCTGCTCGATGAACCGCTCCTCCCCCTCCTTCAGCGAGATGGAGTTGACGATTCCCTTGCCCTGGACACACTTCAGCCCCGCCTCCAGGATCGGCCACTTGGAGGAGTCGATCATCACCGGCACCCGCGCGATCTCCGGCTCCGAGGCGATCAGGTTGAGGAAGCGCACCATCGCCGCCTCCGACTCCAGCATCCCCTCGTCCATGTTGACGTCGATGATCTGGGCCCCGTTCTCCACCTGCTCGCGGCAGACGTCCAGCGCCTCGTCGTACTGCCCGTTCAGGATCAGGCGCTTGAATTTCGCCGAGCCGGTGACATTGGCCCGCTCGCCGACGTTGACGAACAGGGAGTCGGGGCCGATGTTGAACGGCTCCAGCCCGGAGAGGCGGCACCCGGCCGGGATCTGTGGCAGTGGCCGCGGCGAGTGGCCGGCGGCGGCCGCGGCGACGGCGCGGATGTGCTCCGGGGTGGTGCCGCAGCAGCCGCCGACGATGTTGAGGAAGCCGCTGCCGGCCCACTCGCCGATCTGGCCGGCCATCGCCTCCGCCCCCAGGTCGTACTCTCCGAACTCGTTGGGCAGGCCGGCGTTGGGGTGGGCCGAGACATGGAACTCGCTGATCCGCGACAGCTCCTCCACGTACTGGCGCAGCTGGTCCGGCCCGAGGGCGCAGTTGAGGCCGATGGAGAGAGGCCGGGCATGGCGCAGGGAGTTGTAGAAGGCCTCCGTGGTCTGGCCCGACAGGGTGCGGCCGGAGGCATCGGTGATGGTGCCCGAGATCATCACCGGCCAGCGCCGCCCCTGCTCCGCGAACAGCTGCTCCAGGGCGAACACCGCCGCCTTGGCGTTGAGGGTGTCGAAGATGGTCTCGATCAGCAGGATGTCGGCGCCGCCCTCGATCAGCCCCCGGGCCGCCTCGTCGTAGGCCGTCACCAGGTCGTCGAAGGTGATGTTGCGCATGCCCGGATCGTTGACGTCCGGCGACAGGGAGCAGGTACGGTTGGTGGGACCGAGCACGCCGGCCACGAAGCGGGGCCGCTCCGGCGTGGAGAAGCGGTCGGCCACCTCCCGCGCCAGCCGTGCCGAGGCGACGTTGATCTCACGGCTCAGCTCCTCCATGGCGTAGTCGGCCATGGAGATGCGGTTGGCGTTGAAGGTGTTGGTCTCCAGGATGTCGGCCCCCGCCTCCAGGTAGGCCTGGTGTATCCCCCGGATCACGTCGGGGCGGGTCAGGGAGAGCAGGTCGTTGTTGCCCTTCAGGTCCGATGGCCAGTCGGCGAAGCGCTCGCCCCGGTAGTCCGCTTCGGACAGGCCGTGACGCTGGATCATGGTGCCCATGGCGCCGTCCAGGATCAGGATGCGCTGTCCGAGAAGGGTCTCGAGTTCGGCGGTGCAGTCGGGTCGTGGCTGGTTCATGAGCGGATACCGGGCTGGCGATACAGCAGAGTTCGATGAAAACGAACCATTGTATCCCTCCCGACACCGGGCAGTCATGCCGGCGGATTACCCTGCAGCAAGCCGGGTAATGATTGATGATCGTCAATTATTTAAATTCAGTCCAGGTCTAATGTATCCCATGGCGGGACCATGGGAAATGACGGTGCCTGTGGTTCGATCGGGCCGGCGGCCCGCTTTCCGGTCCGCGCCTTCGTGATCCATGCAGTACACGACGAGGAGGTAGTCATCATGTCTGGAAAGACCCTGCTGGCCGGCGCCATTGCCCTGGCCGTTACCGTATCCGGTGCCTTTGCCGCGTCCGATCCCCTGCGGGAGAAGGCGCTGCAGCAGTTCAAGCCGGTACCCTCGGTGGTACCGGCGGTGAAGCACAATGCCATCACCCGCACCAAGACCGAACTGGGGAAGATGCTCTATTTCGACCCCCGGCTCTCCCGCAGCGGCCTGATCAGCTGCAACACCTGCCACAACATGGGAACGGGGGGTGACGACAATCTGCCCACTTCGGTCGGCCATGGCTGGCAGAAGGGACCACGCAATGCGCCCACCGTACTCAATGCGGTGTTCAACTCGGCCCAGTTCTGGGACGGCCGGGCGGAAGACCTCAAGGCCCAGGCCAAGGGGCCGGTCCAGGCAGGGGTGGAGATGGCCAATGTGCCGGCCAACGTGGTGAAGACGCTGAAGAGCATGCCGGAATACGTGGAGCGCTTCGGGCAGGCCTTTCCGGGAGAGGCCGATCCGGTCACCTTCGACAACATGGCGAAAGCGATCGAGGCCTTCGAGGCGACCCTGATCACGCCGGCCTCCCGTTTCGACCAGTACCTGGAAGGCAGCGACAGTGCCCTGACCGAAGAGGAGAAGAAGGGGCTGGCCCTGTTCATGGACAAGGGGTGCTCCTCCTGCCACAACGGTGTCAACCTGGGTGGCAACGGTTACTTCCCGTTCGGGCTGGTGAAGAAGCCGGGTGCGGATATCCTGCCGCCGGAGGACAAGGGGCGGTTCAAGGTGACCAAGACTGTTTCCGACGCCTATGTGTTCCGTGCCGCGCCGCTGCGCAACATCGCGCTGACCGCGCCCTATTTCCACTCCGGGCAGGTGTGGGACCTGAAGCAGGCGGTCGAGGTCATGGGCAGCGCCCAGCTCGGGACAGAGCTCAGCGACGGTGATGCGGAGGCGATCACCGCCTTCCTCAAGACACTCACCGGCGAGCAGCCACGGGTCGAGTACCCGATCCTTCCGGTGGAGACCGCCACCACGCCGAGACCGCAGCTGTAGTCTGGATCCGCGTCGGATTCAGGAAGGCCGGGGGGAGGAGGGGATCCTCCCCCCCGGCCGCCTTCCCGCCCGAGTGCCAAGGCGCCGGTGTCGCGGTACACTGCACCGATGAACGCAAGACCCCCTGGCACGGCGTTGCTCTCCTGGCTGGTTGCCCTGCTGTTGATCTCCGCCCCGTCGCTCGCCACCAGCGCCCACACCGGCGCTGGCGACCACGACATCCGCGTCGGCATCTATCTCAATCCCCCCCTCTCCTATCCCGGCGTCGACGGCAGGCGGCCGACCGGGTTCATCGTCGACCTGCTCGATGCCATCGCCCGGCAGGAGGGCTGGACCCTGGAGTTCGTCTCCTGCAAGTGGGACGAGTGCAACCAGCTGCTGAAGACGGGCGGGATCGACATGCTCGCCCCGATCGCAGTCGACGACGCCGAGAAGCGGGGCTACGACTACAACCGCGAGAGCCTGTACGTCAACTGGGGCCAGATCGTGATCCCGAAGGGCGAGACCCTGGAGTCGCCCCTGGATCTGGCCGGCAAGAGCGTCATCGCCCTCTCCGGTGATGTCCATTTCGCCGATCTGAAGGAGCTGGCCCACCGCTTCGACATCGATGTCCGCTTCCTGGAGGTGGACGACTACGAGTCGGTGCTCGCCTGGGTGGCGAACGGCCCGGTGGATGCCGGCCTGGTGAACCGCACCCTCGACCTGGACCAGTATCCCCAGTTCAAGCTGGAGCGCTCGCCGGTGATCTTCAATCCGGCGGAGATCCGCATCGCCCTGTCGCCCCACAACGATCAGCTGGAGAACGCCATCCGCATTCAGCGCATCGACTACAACCTGACCCGGCTGAAGGGCACCCGCGGCTCCCTCTATTACCAGCTGCAGGAGCGCTGGTTCGGGAAGAAGGGCGGCCCGGTGCTGCCGGAATGGGCGATCTGGGCGTTCCTGGTGATCGCCGGCATCGCCCTGCTGTTGTCGGTGAGCGTGCTGGTGCTGCGGCGCCAGGTGCGGCATCAGACCCGGCGCATCCAGCAGATCAGCGACCGCTTCAGCGCCTTCATGAACAACCTGCCCGGCATCGCCTACATGAAGGGGGGCGACGGCCGCTACATCTTCGTCAATCCGGTGTGGGAACAGACCAAGCACCTGAACAGCGACCAGGTGGTGGGGCGACTGCCGGAGGAGATCTGGCCGGACAACGAGCTGGATCCCCATACCGCCGAGGAGCAGCAGGCGATCGAGCAGCGTCAGGTGGTTGAGTCGATCGAGACCAGTCCCTGGGACGATCTGTCCCGTTACTGGCGGCTGATCCGCTTTCCCATCGTCGAAAGTTCCGGTGACCAGGTGATGGTGGGCGGCGTGGGGCTGGACATCACCGCCCAGCGCGAGGCGGAGGAGCGGTTGTCCCACCTCAACCGGCAGCTGCAGCTGCTGCTGGATTCCGCCGGTGAGGGGATCTTCGGCCTCGACGGCATGGGCCGCTGCAACTTCATCAACCAGGAGGCCCTCGACCTGCTCGGCTACCGCCACGAGGAGGTGATCAACGCCAACCTCCATGACCTGATCCAGCACTCCCGGGAGGACGGCAGCCTCTATCCCGAGGTCGAGTCACCCATCCACCGGGCGATCCGCGAGGGGCGCAAGTTCCGCATCACCGACGAGGTGTTCTGGCGTGGCGACGGCACCTCGTTCCCGGTGGAGTATTCGGTGCACCCCATCGCCGACGGTGAGTATCCCGGCGCCGTGGTGGTGTTCCACCGGCGCGAAGAGTGACGCGGCGGAGCCCGTCGACGGCCATGATCCACCGTTCTGCCCGGCCGGCGTCCTGAGCCATGTCCCCGGTCGTCCCCGACTATCGCGGCGGCAGCATCGTCAACCTGATGGCCTCCATCGGCGCCGCCCTCGATGGCGGGCAGACCGGCTATCCGACGCTGGACCCGGCCCTCTGTCCCGATCTCGGGCGGGCGCGCACTATCCTGCTGCTGGTGATCGACGGCCTGGGGGAGCGCTGGCTGCAGCGACACGCCGGCGGCAGCCTGCTGGCGGCCCATCTGCGCGGGCGCCTGACCTCGGTCTGTCCCAGTACCACCGCCAGCGCCATCCCCGCCTTTCTCACCGGTGTGGCGCCCCAGCAGCACGGCTTCACCGGCTGGTTCACCTGGTTTGCCGAGCTCGGTGCCCAGCTCACGGTGCTGCCGTTCCAGCTGCGCCTTGGTGGCCTGGCGGTGCCGCCGGGGCTGCTGTCGCCGGCGGACCTCTCCGGGGCCGGCCCCTTTGCCGACAGGCTGCCGGTGCCGGCGCACCTGCTGATGCCGGAGTGGCTGGCCGCCTCCCGCTTCAACCTGGCCTTCTCCGGCGCCGCCGAAATCAGCGGTTACAACGGACTGCCGGATCTGTGCCGGCAGATCGTGCGGTTGGCCCGGGCCGGGGATGGGCGCCGTTTCCTGCATGCCTACTGGCCGGGCTACGACGCCATCGCCCACGAGCACGGCGCCCACAGCACCGCCGCGGAGGTCCACTTCCAGGAGCTGGACGGCTTCTTCGCCCGCCTGCTCGACGGGCTCGCCGGCAGCGGCACCGCCCTGCTGGTGACGGCGGACCACGGCTTCGTCGACACCACCGCGGAGAGCCGGCTCTACCTGGAGCGGCATCCCCGCCTGGAACGGATGCTGACCATGCCCCTCTGCGGTGAGCCCCGCCTCGCCTTCTGCTACGTCGATGCGGAGCGGCGGCCGGAGTTCGAGCGCTACCTGGAGGAGCACCTCTCCCATGCCGTGCGGGTCCTGCCCTCGCGGTGGTTGCTGGAGGAGGGCTGGTTCGGCCTCGGCCGGCCCCACCCGCAGCTGCATCGGCGGATCGGCGACTATGCCCTGCTGCTGCGGCACAACTTCAGCCTCACCGGCCGGATCCCGGGGGAGCGGCGGTTGCGCCATGTCGGTGTCCACGGCGGCGTCAGCGAGGACGAGATGTATGTGCCGCTGGTCTACGCCCTGCCGTAGGCAGCGGCCGCCGGTGCCTGGGCGGGCCTGCGTGGGGGGCTGGTCCCCTGGATTCCGGCCTGCGCCGGAACGACGGCTCGATCGGGACATGGCCGGATGCCGGTGGAGATTTTTTCGAAAGAATGAAGCATTCTTCAATCCCTGTGCACTCGGTGTCTTAGTGGTGGATCAGGTTTTGAAAGGTCGCAACGTCCGGCGACGGTGTACGACGACCGGTGGTTGCCGGGCCGATCGGGTCGTGTCCGGGAGCATTCGCATCCACCCGCGTGCATTCGCGGCCGGACCGTCGGCGGCGGTACACTGCCCGGAACGATCGATCTGAAGGAAGAGCATGGAACGACTGCAACAGCTGAGGGCGGAACTCTCCGCCCTGGACGGGGAGCTGCTGGAACTGGTGGCGCGGCGCCAGCAGATGGTGGCCGAGATCGGCCGGGTCAAGTCCACCGCCGGTCGCGGCACCCGTGATTTCGGCCGGGAAAAGGTGGTGCTGCAGCTGGCCCGGGACACCGCCCGCCGGGTCGGAGTCGACGAGGACGTGGGGGAGGAGCTGTTCCGGCTGCTGATCCGGGCCTCCCTCGCCGCCCAGGAGCAGGACAAGCTCGCCAGCTTCGGCGGCGGCAGCGGCAAGCGCGCCCTGGTGATCGGCGGTGCCGGACGGATGGGGCGCTGGTTCGTGCGCTTTCTCGCCAGTCAGGGCTATCAGGTGGAGATCTGCGATCCGGCCGCTGCGCCGCCGGGGTTTCGCCACTATCCGGATCTGGCGCAGGCCCCGCTGGACCAGGAACTGATCCTGATTACGGCGCCGGTGGCGGCGACGGCGGAGATCCTGCTGGCGCTGGCGCAGCGCCGGCCCGCCGGGGTGATCGCCGACATCGGCTCGCTGAAGGGGCCGCTGCGGGAAGGCTTCGGGGCGCTGCGCCGGGCCGGCTGCCGGGTCGCCTCCATGCATCCCCTGTTCGGTCCCGACACGGAGCTGCTGTCGGGGCGCAACCTGGTGCTGGTGGATGTCGGTGTGCCGGAGGCGACCGAGGTGGTGCGGGAGCTGTTCTCCTCCACCATGGTGGACCAGGTGGAGATGTCGCCGGAGGCCCACGACCGCGCCATGGCCTATGTCCTCGGTCTCTCCCACGCCGTCAACATCGCCTTCTTCAACGCCCTCGCCGAGAGCGGCGAGGAGGCCAGCGAACTGGCCCGGCTCTCCAGCCCCACCTTCGATGCCCAGCTCGACGTGGCCAATCAGGTGGCGCGGGAGAACCCCCATCTCTATTTCGAGATCCAGTCTCTCAACGAGCACAGCCCGCGTGCCCTGGTGGCGCTGCTGAACGCCGTGACCCAGGTGGCGGGGCGGGTCCTGGACCGGGACGAGGACGGGTTCGTGCGCCTGATGGAGCAGGGCAAGCGCTTCCTGGAACGGCGTCCCGACGACCGGCCGTGAAGCGCCGGCGACCGGGGCTGCTGCTATAGTTCTTTGTTATCAGGTGGTGTGGATCCGGCCAGGGAGCGACGACGGGGATGGAGAAGAGAGCGGCACGGATACTGGTGGTGGACGACGAGGCGGCCATCCGCGGCAGCCTGCTGGCCTACCTCGGCGACCAGGGCTATGACACCGATGGCGCCGCCAGCGCGGAACAGGCGCTGGAGCTGACCCGGCAACGGCGATACGACCTGCTGATCGTCGATCTGCGCCTGCCGGGGATGAACGGGGAACAGCTCATCCAGCGGTTGAACCGGAATGAGTGCCCCCCCGGTTTCCTGATCCACACCGGTTCCACCGACTTCCGCCTGTCCGCCGAGCTGCGCCGGGCGGGACTGCGGGAGCACCACGTGTTCGCCAAGCCCCTGTTCGATCTGCAGCAGCTGCTGCAGGGAATCGAGCAGCGGCTGGCTCGCGCCTCATGAGGGGGCGGTGGCTGTCCACGGCGGCGGCCGCCCTGGTGCTGTGCCTGCTGCTCCCGCTGGCTGGCGTGGCGGCGCCACCCCCACCGCCACGTGTCGGTGTGGTGCTGTTCTCCGCCACATTCCGCCCCGCCTACCTCGGGTTGCGCGACGGCCTGGCCGGGCGGGGCCTGGTGGATGGGAGGCAGGTGACGTTCGATGTCGAGGATCTGCAGGCCGACCCCGGGCGGCTGCCGGCGCTGATGCAGCGTCTCCGCCAGCGCCGGGTGGCGGTGATCGTCACCACCACCACGCCGGTGGCGCGACGGCTGCAGGCGCTGAACCGGGAGCAGGCACTGCCCCTGGTGTTCACCATGGTGGCCAGCCCGTTGCAGTCCGGCCTGGTCGACTCCCTGCGCCGGCCCGGCCGCCATACCACCGGCATCAGCCATATCGCCTTCGAGACCCTGCCGCGCCGGCTGATCCTGTTCAAGACCGCCTTTCCCGGGCTGCGGCGGGTGGCCCTGTTCTACGATCCGGAGGAGCCCTTTCTGCAGGGCGTGATCGAGCGTTACCTGGACCGGGTGGCCGCTGAACTCGATATCGAGCTGGTGAAACTGCCGGTGCACGACCGCGCCGCCATGCAGCGTGAATCGGAACGACTGACCAGGGCCGACATCGACGGTATCTTCATGCTGCCCGATCCCCGCTCGGTGGCGATGCTGGATCAGCTCCAGGCCCTGGCCAGCCGTGAGCGGCTGCCGCTGATGGTGGTGGACAACTCCCTGCTCCCCCGCGCCGGTGTGATGGCCTATTCGCCGGCGTTCTACGAGGTGGGGCGTCAGGCGGCAGGACTGGTCGCCGCGATCCTCGGCGGGGCCGATGCCGGCAGCCTGCCGGTGCAGAATCCGCTCCATGTCCGGCTGGTGGTCTCGATGAAGGAGGCGCGGCGCCTGGGCCTGCGACCCTCCGACGAGATCCTGGCCCAGGCGGACGAGATCATCCGCTGACGTGCGCTTCCGCATCGCCCACAAACTGCTGGCCGCCTTCCTCGTCGTCGGCCTGCTGCCGACCGCCCTGGGTGTGCTCTTCTTCTCCCGCCAGTTGACCGACTACGAGACCGTGAACGCCGGCCGCCTCGCCAGGGCGGAGGCGTTGCGTGCCGCCGACCGGCTGCAGGGGCGGGTCGGCGCCATCGTCGCCACCCTCGAGTTCCCCCGCCGGCGCCTGCAGCTGACGGACGCCGACCAGACCCTGCTGCAGTGGTGCTACGAGCGCCACCGGGAGCTGCTCAAGCTGGTGGTGCTGGACCGGGAGATGACGGTGGTCACGTCGCTGTTCCGCTATGGTTACCTGGCCCGTGGCAGCCGCCTGAACCTCGATCCGCCCCCGTCGGCGCGGGAGACGCGCATCTCGTTCGTGCAGTGGAACCTGGAGCCGCAACTGCGGATCTCGCTGCCGGTGAGGGATCTGGCCAGCGATTCCCTGCGGGGCTGGCTGTATGCCGAGATCAGCCTCAAGGGGCTGCTCTCCGGTCTCTCCACCGGGATGGCCGGCGCCGGTCGTTTCTTCATTCTCGACAGCCGCGGACGGGTGGTCTCCCATCCCGATGTGAGCCAGGTGCTGGAGGGGCGCGACCTCTCCGGTCTGGAGCCGGTGCGACGGCTGCTGCGGGGTGAGCCGGTGGCCCGGGCCGAGTACCGCAGCACCGGCGGTGAGCAGGTGCTGGGGGTCGGTGTCGCGGTGCCGGGGCTGCCGCTCTACATCGTGCAGGAGATCCCTGTGGTCAAGGCGTATGCCCTGTCCCGGGAGCTGACCCACGCCCTCTACATGGTGTTCGGCATCGCCGCCTTCCTGCTGCTGGTGATCGCGCTGTTCATCACCCGCGCCATCACCTGGCCGCTGGAACGGCTGGAGCAGGGGACCCGGCGGGTGGAGCAGGGTGAGCTGGACTTCGAGCTGGAGAGACCGCACCAGCTGCTGCCCGACGAGCTGGGGGACCTGGCCGCCCGCTTCAACGCCATGGTGGAGGCGCTGGAGGCGGACAAGCTGCAGCGCAGTGAGGTGGAGCAGGAGTTGCGGCGGCTGCGCAACTACCTCAACAACATCATCGACTCGATGCCGTCGCTGCTGGTGGGGGTGGATGCCGATGTCCATGTCACCCAGTGGAACATGGAAGCGGAGAGGCGCACCGGGATCCCGGCGGAGCGGGCGGTGGGCCGGGCGCTGACCGACCTGATCCCGGAGCTGGAACGGGAGATGGACAAGGTGCGGGAGGCGATTCGGGAGCGCCACGCCGTCTCCGACACCAAGGTGCCGCTGCAGGGGGCGGACGGGGAACCGCGCTATTCCGACATCACCATCTATCCCCTGGTGACCAATGGCGTCGAGGGGGTGGTGATCCGGGTGGACGATGTCACCGACCGGGTGCGGATCGAGGAGATGATGATCCAGTCCGAGAAGATGCTGATGGTGGGCGGGCTGGCGGCGGGCATGGCCCACGAGATCAACAACCCGCTGGCCGGGATCCTGCAGAACGTCCAGGTGATGCGCAACCGCATGCGTGACGGTCTGGAACAGAACCGCAGGGTGGCCCGGGAGTGCGGTGTCGACATGGTCGACATCGGCTGCTACATGGAGCGCCGCGGCCTGCTGCAGATGATCGAGGCGGTGCTGGAATCGGGCGAACGGGCCACCCGCATCGTCGCCAACATGCTCGACTTCAGCCGCAAGAGCGACGTCGGTATCGAACCGCTGGAGATCGCTCCGCTGCTGGACCGGACCATCGAGCTGGCGGCCAACGACTACGATTTGAAGAAGCGTTACGACTTCCGGCGTATCGGGATCGAGCGCGACTATGCGGACGATCTGCCGCCGGTGCCCTGTGATCCCACCAAGATCCAGCAGGTGGTGCTCAATCTGCTGAAGAACGCCGCCCAGGCGATGGCGGAACAGGTGGACCGCAGGGAGCCACAGCGCATCGTCGTGCGCACCCGCCGTGACGGCGACTGGGCCGTGATCGAGGTGGAGGACAACGGTCCGGGCATGGACGAGTCGGTGCGCAGGCGCATCTTCGAACCCTTCTTCACCACCAAGGCGGTGGGGCTGGGTACCGGTCTGGGGCTGTCGGTCTCCTACTTCATCGTCCACGAGAATCACGGTGGCAGTCTGACCGTGGATTCGGAGCCGGGCCGGGGCAGCCGCTTCACCATCCGGTTGCCGTTGCACAGAGGGGACGGATGAGCCCACCGGACCGGCAGCTGGTCTACGTGCACGACCCCATGTGTTCCTGGTGCTGGGCGTTCCGGCCGGTGTGGGCGTCGATCCGCTCCGCCCTGCCGCTGGAGCTGGTGCCGCGCAACCTGCTCGGCGGCCTGGCGCCGGACAGCGACGAGCCGATGCCGGCCGGGATGCAGCGCACCATCCGCGGCATCTGGAGCAACATCCAGCAGCGGGTCCCCGGGACCGGGTTCAATTTCGACTTCTGGGAGCGGTGCAACCCCCGGCGTTCCACCTGGCCCGCCTGCCGGGCGGTGATCGCCGCCCGGCTGCAGTCGCCGGCATGGGAGGAACCGATGATCCTGGCCATTCAGCAGGCCTACTATCTGCAGGCGCGCAACCCGTCCGACCGGGAGACGCTGGTGGAACTGGCGCGGGAGACGGGGCTGGATGCGGAACGCTTCGCCGGGGATCTGGATTCCGCGCCGGTACGCGCGGCCCTGCGGGATGAGATCACCCTGGCGCGCCGCCTCGGCGCTGACGGCTTTCCCAGCCTGGTACTGCTGGAGGAGGGGCGGGCCCGGCTGCTGCAGCTGGACTACCGGGATCCCGGCGTGGTGCTGGCACAGCTCGGGTGAGGGCGGGGGCCGTTGTTCGCGGTGCTCCTGCCGCGAATCTCCGCTCAGAACCGCAGCTTCTCCGCCGCCCGGGGATCGTCGATGAACCGGTTGCGGTTGCCCTGCACCCGTTCGATCCGATCATTGCGCAGCCGCTCCTCCGCGTCCGGTGGGTCCTCCCGGTTCCAGCGCTTGAGCAGGTCGGCCTGGCGCCGGTAGATCCTCAGACCGTAGGCGTCGTGCATGTAGAACATGGCGCGGGCGATGTTGCCCCGCACCTCGGGCCGCGGCTCCACCCGGCGGGTGCGCGGATCGAACTCGAAGTCGCAGCGGCCATATTCCCGTTCCTCGCCCCGGACCATGCCGAACGGGAAGCTGCTGCGGATCTTGTTGATGTCCTTCCGGGAGGGGTAGAAGTTGTGCATGTCCGCCTCGATCCGGTTGAAGCGGGGACTGGAGCGGCGGCAGTCGTCGCGCCGGCCGCAGCGCTCCGCCCTGGCCACCCAGGACATGGGGTAGACGTGCTCGACGTTGTAGCGCCGGTCCTTGTGCGGCGGGAAGCGGTCGCCGCAGTAGAGGGTCTCGCCGCCGTCCGGATAGACCTGGCGCCAGAACCGGGGCAGGGACTCGAAGTAGTCCCGGAACACCCGTTGTCCTCCGGCCAGGCCGCTGCCGGCAACGGCCAGGAGCAGAAGGAGGACGAGGAAGGTGGCAATGGTCTGGCGCATGGGTCGGTGTCCTGTACTGATCGCAACACCCGCAAGGTACCAGAAAACAGTCCCGGTCAGGCGCTGATATAGTCGCGCAGGTACTTCACCTCCACCGAGACATCCTTCAGCTTCGCCTTGACCAGGTCACCGATGGAGATCATGCCCATCGGCCTGCCTCCGCTCAGCACCGGCAGGTGACGGAAGCGCTGCCCGGTCATCAGCGACATCGCCTGATCGGTGGTCCAGTCGGGTGTCGCCACCACCAGGTCCGGTGTCATCACCTCGCTGATCAGGGCCTCGCCCAGGCTGCCATCGTGGTCGGCGCAGAAGCGCAGGATGTCCCGTTCGGTGACGATGCCGCAGAGCCTGTCGTCGTCCCCGGTGACCAGCAGGGATCCCACCTTGTGGTCGCACATGGTGTGGATGGCGTCCAGGATGCGGGTGGAGGAGGTGACATAGATGATGGAGGTACCTTTCTGGTCCAGCAGCTCTTGCAGGGTCATGTCTTGTCCTCGTATAGAAAACATCTATGACTTTCCAGTATAGGACGCTTTGCATCGCCTGGAAGGGAGCCCCGGGATCGCCTGGCGGACGAGGTGGGCGGATTCGGCATCATCTGCTAGGCTGAAACGGAAGGTGATCCCGCTGTCCGGCACGGTCAATCCTTCACTCTGCCCCGGCCCATTCTGCAAACTGCTTCGCAGGACTGAGGGATATCCATGGGGGGCTGGATGGATTTCTTATTAAAACAATAAAAATAAGCAGTTACGGTAAGAATCGGCTTTACTGGAGGGGCGCTTCAGGACCATAATCCAAAATGTTTGCAATTCGGCTGGCGTGCCGGCGTGAATGGGTCGATGGCGTTCAGGGGATCCGTTTCCGGCACCCGGATGGATGTAACACAGCCCGGCCGCAGACAGCTGGCCAGGCCCTCGACGATGGAAGAACAATCATGAGCTATCAAGAGGTCTATACCCGTTCACTGCAGGATCCCGAAGGCTTCTGGGGCGAGGCCGCCGCCGGCATCGACTGGTACAAACCCTGGGACAGGGTGCTGGACGACAGCAACAAGCCCTTCTACCGCTGGTTCACCGGCGGTGAACTCAATACCTGCTACAACGCCCTCGACCGCCACGTGGAGAACGGGCGCGCCGATCAGGCGGCGCTGATCTACGACAGCCCGGTCACCGGTGACGGCCGCAGCTACAGCTACCGTGAGCTGCGCGACGAGGTGGCCGCCTTCGCCGGCGCCCTGCGTGCCCGGGGGGTGGAGAAGGGTGACCGGGTGATCCTCTACATGCCGATGATTCCCCAGGCGGTGATCGCCATGCTCGCCTGCGCCCGCATCGGCGCCATTCATTCCGTGGTGTTTGGCGGTTTCGCCGCCAAGGAACTGGCCACCCGCATCGATGACGCCCGGCCGAAGGTGATGGTCTCCGCCTCCTGCGGCATCGAGGTGAACCGGGTGATCGAGTACAAGCCGCTGCTGGACGAGGCGATCGGGCTGGCCGGCCACAAGCCGGACCACTGTATCATCTTCCAGCGTCCCCAGGCGCAGGCGGCGATGCAGCCCGGTCGCGATCTGGACTGGAACGAGGCGGTGGCCGCGGCGGAACCGGCCGATTGCGTGCCGTTGCTGGCCACCGATCCGCTCTACATCCTCTACACCTCCGGTACCACCGGCCAGCCGAAGGGGGTGGTGCGCGACAACGGTGGCCACGCGGTGGCCATGCGCTGGAGCATGAAGGCGGTCTACAACGTGGAGCCGGGCGACGTCTACTGGGCCGCCTCCGACGTCGGCTGGGTGGTGGGCCACTCCTATATCGTCTACGGCCCCCTGCTGCACGGCTGTACCACCATCCTCTACGAGGGCAAGCCGGTGGGCACCCCGGACCCGGGCGCCTTCTGGCGGGTGATCTCCGAGCACCGGGTGAAGGTGATGTTCACCGCGCCCACCGCCTTCCGCGCCATCAAGCGAGAGGATCCGGAGGGGGAGTATCTGAAGAAATACGACCTGTCCCGTTTCGAGGCCCTGTTCCTGGCCGGCGAGCGCTGTGATCCGGACACCCTGGCCTGGGCCGAGCAGCAGCTCCGGGTGCCGGTGATCGACCACTGGTGGCAGACCGAGACCGGCTGGGCCATCGCGGCCAACTGTCTCGGTATCGAGCAGCTGCCGGTGAAGCCGGGATCGCCCACCAAGGCGGTGCCCGGGTATGACGTGCGCATCCTGGACGAGAACGGCAACGAGGAGCCGGCCGGCGAGATCGGCCGCATCATGATCCGGCTGCCCCTGCCCCCCGGCTGCCTGCCCACCCTGTGGCAGAACGACGACCGCTACCTGGAGTCCTACCTGAGCGCCCAGCCCGGCTACTACCTCACCGGCGACGCCGGCTTCAAGGACGAGGACGACTACCTGTGGATCATGAGCCGCATCGACGACATCATCAACGTCGCCGGTCACCGTCTCTCCACCGGCGCCATGGAGGAGGTGCTCGCCTCCCATCCGGACGTGGCCGAATGCGCCGTCATCGGTGCCGCCGACCAGCTCAAGGGCGAGCTGCCGGTGGGGCTGGTGGTGTTGAAGGCCGGCGCCGACCGCGACGAGCAGGAGATCGTCGACGAGCTGATCTCCCTGGTACGGCAGAAGATCGGCCCGGTGGCGGCGTTCAAGAAGGTGACCGTGGTGCAGCGCCTGCCCAAGACCCGCTCCGGCAAGATCCTGCGCGGCACCATGAAGAAGATCGCCGACAGCCAGGAATACAAGGTCCCGGCCACCATCGACGACCCCGCCATCCTGGACGAGATCACCCAGGCCCTGATCCGCATCGGCTATGCCAAATGACAGGGCAGAGGGCCGAGGGCCGAGGAGCCGGTAAGACAACCTCGGCCCTCGGCCCTCGGCCCTTTTCCCCTGGGGAGTGACCATGCCCGACAAACCCACCCTCGACGACTGGAGACGACTGGCGGAGAAGGAGCTGCGCGGGCGGTCCCTTGACGAGCTGACCTGGCACACGCCGGAGGGGATCGACGTCAGGCCCCTCTATACCCGGGACGACCTGGAGGCCCTGGAGCGGGTGGACACCCTGCCCGGCTTCCCGCCCTACATGCGTGGCCCCCACGCCACCATGTACGCCGGCCGGCCCTGGACCGTGCGCCAGTACGCCGGCTACTCCACCGCCGAGGAGTCCAACGCCTTCTACCGGCGCAATCTGGCGGCGGGCCAGCAGGGGCTGTCGGTGGCCTTCGACCTGGCCACCCACCGTGGCTACGACTCGGACCACCCGCGGGTGGAGGGGGACGTGGGCAAGGCCGGGGTCGCCATCGACTCGGTGGAGGACATGAAGATCCTGTTCGACGGCATCCCGCTGGACCGGGTCTCGGTCTCCATGACCATGAACGGGGCGGTACTGCCGATCATGGCCGGCTACATCGTCGCCGCCGAGGAGCAGGGGGTGAGCCCGGAACAGCTCTCCG
>DRKP01000147.1 GCA_011051715.1 Sedimenticola thiotaurini
AGTTGCACTCTCCCGATTCGTCGAACTCGATGTAGGGAAAGGTCTCCGGCAGGATACAGCGGCTGCAGCGCCTGATCTCCCGCATCGACCGTTCGCTGTAGCGAAGAAGGGATTCGTCCGCGTCACGGTTGAGAATCATCGGCGGCCGGGAGGAGGCGACGGAAAAGGATTCGTGCCTGGTCGCATCCGGACAGGTCTCCTCCGATGGCAGACCGGCCGGTTCCGGGCCGTCCATCTGCATCACCTGGACCGACAGATCGCCGGTCCCGATGCGGCACATCCGCCCCGGCCTCAGCCAGGTGATGCCATCCCGGTCGAATCCCTGTTCGCCGAAGAGTTTTTCCAGCGCGGTTCCCAGGATGTAGGGTTCCGAGGCGAACACGAACACCCCCCGCCCGGGAGCGGAATAGAACGAGATGTCGCCGGTGTTGGTGGCGAGCAGGCATGCCCTGAGATCCTGAGCGGTCCAGGCAATGGAGGCCGCGCCTTCGATATCGGAGAACAGCCTGCGGGTCGCTTCGATGCTGTTCCCATCGTTCTCCATCCGGCTCGCCAGCAGGGCGGCCGCGATCTCCGTATCCACCTCCGAATGGCGCTTCAGCCCCTGGTTCCGCTGCCACAGCTCGTCCACGTTGACGATGATCCCGTTGTGGACCACGGTGACGCCCCGGTAGCGCACCGGCTGATTGTTTTCGATTCTTTCCGCCTGGCCATTGGTGACCAGACGGGAATGACACAGGGCGATGAACGACTCCGCCGGACTCTCCTCCATGGCATCGAAGCTGGACGACAGGGCCTGGTCGATCAGCCGCCGATACTCCGATGTCTTCAACAGGCGGGTTCCCGACACATCCCCCTTCAGTGTCCATGCCCTGTCGCCGCAGCCGCTGCGCACATGGATTCCCGCCGACTCCTTGCCCCGGCTCTCGGACAGCCTGAACAGCTCCTCCAGGGCGAGCCGGGTCTCCCGCCGTGAGAAGCGGGCGCCGGGCTTCAGAATGATGCCGAAGATTCCACACATGGTTCAGTCGTTCCGTCTGTTCAGGAACAGGTTCCAGTGCAGAAACCTGTTCACCAGATATATCAGCACCCCGATTCCCACGAGGTAGCTGGCAGCAGTCGCCAGGGCCGCACCGCCGATCCCCAGCAGTGGCACCAGCAGCAGATTCAGCAGGACGTTGGCCAGCACCACCGTCATGTGTTGCATGGTCTGGTAGCCCGGATGACCACTCACCAGCAGCAGGTTGTCGAACGGGATGTAGGCGGCGATCAGGGTCAGCCCGGCGAGCAGGATCAGCAGCGGGGTCATCCCCGGTTCCAGGCCCTTTTCGGGAAGCACATAGACGGTCAGCACATGGAACACCAGCAGTACGGCAGTGGCCAGAACAAGCATCACCGGATAACCGTAGCGCCGGGACATGCCGAGCAGCCTCCTCGCCTGCTCCCATTCACCATCCCGGATCGCGCCGACAAGAACCGGATTGAAGTTTATCCTCACCATCGACAGCACATGATACAGCCCCTCGACCAGCATGGCGGCGAAACTGTAGATACCCACGTACCGGTCCGCGAGGAAGACACCGATCATCAGCACATCGACCCGTGAATTGATCTCCACGAACATGCCCGCCAGCAGGCTCTTGGCCCCGAAGCCCAGGTGGCGACGGAGCCATTTGCGGTCGGGCGGTGCATACCGTACCAGCCCGGACCGGAGCAGGTGGAACAGCGCCACCGCCATCGATCCGAGCTCCGCCACGAAGAAGCCCAGGGTGCTCAGTTCGAAGGGCCGGTCGGAGACCGAGATCAGCGACACCCAGAGCATGATCAGCAGGTAACGCAGCGCCTGGATGCCGGCATAGGCCTTCATCCTGCGCAGCCCGTTGAGATAGGCGAGCAATACCTTGTTCAGCGGAAACAGGAGCAACCCGGCGGCGACATAGGTCACCGCCCTGCCGGTCTGGCCGCTGTCCAGCAGTTCCCCGATCCAGCCGGACGCGGCAGCCACGACCAGGGACACGGCGGCGCCACACGCCAGCGCCAGGCCGGCGGCGGTGAGCAGCATCCGGTTCCGCTCCGATTCGGCGCGCTCGTAGTAGGCTGCATGTCGCAGAACCGAATAGTGCAGCCCAAAGGCCGCCACCTGGGAGGCGACGATGTAGACCGCGTAGGCCTGATTGAACACACCCAGGGACGCTGCATCCCGGTACCAGGCGATCACCAGGTTGATGACGATGCCGCTGACCGCCAGCACCATGAAGCTGCCGATCGTCCACGCGATATCCCTGTTGAGCTTGTGCTGCAGCAACAGGCGGATGAAATTCATCCGCTCAGTCACCACCCTGCCGCCCGGTCAGGCTGCGCTGGACATCGCGGTGCCTCATTGGCGGATTGAGATGCTTGTTCTCGTCGTAGTCGAACCACATGGCGAACGAGATGGCATTGAAGCTGATGGCGAACGAGAACAGCCAGACCAGGAAGCTGATCTCCGGTATCGAGCCCTGTGCCACCCACAGGACCAGCGTCCGAAAGAAGAAGACGATACTGATGGCGAACATGAACATGCCGAAGGCATAGAAGAACACCAGCGGGTGGAAACTGCGGATGATGTACTTCTCCTTCAGGCGCCAGAAGAAGAGACGGACCAGCAGCGAGCCGATGGTGAAGATCGCCTTCTTGATATTGATCCCCGATTTTTCACCCACATCGTAGACCGGCCTGATCGGCACATCGATGACCCGGAAACCATAGACGTTGAGCTTGACCAGCAGATCGTTGGGCTGGCCGTAGCGCTTGTACATGCGGGTCCAGTCGATCGCCTTCAGGGCGGCGGAATTGATCGCCGTATAACCGGTCTGGGAGTCGGCCACATGCCAGTATCCCGAAGCGATCTTGGTCAGAAGCGACAGCGCCGAATTGCCGAAGAAGCGGATCCTGGGTATTTTCTTGAACGCCTCGCCGGTCACCAGCCGGTTGCCCTTCGAATAGTCCGCCACGTCGTCGACGATGGGATCGAGCAGGGCCGGGAGGTCCGCAGGATCCATCTGCGCATCCCCGGCCATCACCACCGCGATCGCACAGTCGTGATCCCGGGCCCACATGTAGCCGGTCGCGATCGCTCCGCCCACTCCCTGGTTCACTTCGTGCCGCAGCAGTACGACACGGCTCTCCTTCTGCGCGTATTCCCCGACCACCGCCGCCGTGCGGTCCCTGCTGCGATCATCGACGATGACGATCCAGTCGACGAGATCCGGCATGGTGTCGATGACCTTGCCTATCTGGTGTTCCTCATTGTAGGCCGGCACAACGACCGCGACCGAGTGGTCTCTATACATGTTCTGTTCCCTTGTCGTCCGTTCCCCGGCTTCGGGGGAACCCGTGTTCCTTCGGCAGGATCCCCGCCCGGCCTCTGCTCAACCGGCGAGAGCGGCCACCACTTCCATCTGCTCCGTTTCCTTCAGATAGGGGTGCATCGGCAGGCTGATCACCCGCCCGGAGAGCCGCTCCGCCACCGGGAGATCGAACTCGTCCGTGGCCAGTGCCGGCTGCCGGTTCAGCGGCACCGGATAATGCACGGCAGTGGGGATCCCCGCCGCCTGCAGCCGCTGCCGGGTCGCCTCCCGGTCCGGTACCAGGATGGTGTACTGGGCGAACACGCTGGTGTTGTCCGGGGCGATATGGGGTGGAACGATATCGGGACAGCGCTCCCCGATCAGGCGGGTATAGCGCGCACCGCACTCCGCCCGCAGCGCCACCTCCTCCGGAAAGATATCCAGTTTCGGCAGCAGCATCGCCGCCTGCAGCGTGTCCAGTCTGCCGTTGATCCCGATCCGCGGATGGTGATAGCGGCGGTCCTGGCCGTGCACACGGATCTCGCGCATCAGCCGGGCGAGATCATCGTCGTCAGTGAAGCAGGCACCACCGTCACCGTATCCACCCAGCGGCTTGGATGGGAAGAAGCTGGTGCAGCCGATGGTGGAGAGGGCGCACGACTGTCTGCCCCGGTAGGTCGCCCCCAGGCTCTGGGCGGCATCCTCGATCACCGGCAGGCCGTGGTCTGCGGCAATGCCGTTGATCCGGTCCATGTCGGCACACTGACCATAGAGGCTGACCGGCATGATGGCGCGGGTGCGGTCGGTGATCGCCCGGCCGATCCCGTCCGGATCGATGTTGAAGGTGCGCTCGTCGATATCGACGAACACCGGCTTCGCCCCCAGCAGGGCGATCATCTCGCCGGTGGCGATGAAGGTAAAGGGGGTGGTGATCACCTCGTCACCCGGCCCGATGCCCAGGGCCATCATCGCCACCAGCAGGGCATCCGTGCCCGACGAGACGCCGATGCAGTGTTTCACCCCGACCAGCTCCGCCAGCCGCTGCTCCAGTTCGTCCACCTCGGGGCCCATGACGAAACGGCCATGCCGAAAGACATCCTGGATACGCGCCTGCACCTGTTCCTCGATACGGGCGTACTGGGTCTTCAAATCGATAAAGTTCATCTGGTTCCTCGAACACGATGCGATGGCCCGCCCGGAAGGGACGGGCGCGGTCGGTCAGCTCTCCTGCAGGGTGCAGATCCCGTCACGCAACAGATAGCGGTCGCCGGTATGTTCGCAGACCGCTTCACCGTCTCCCTCCAACGGCAGGGGCAGGCGTTCCCCATACCGGCTCATCCAGCCGATCCGGCGCGCCGGCACCCCCGCCACCAGGGCAAAGGCCGGCACATCCCTGTTGACCACGGCACCGGCCGCGACGAAGGCATGACGGCCCACGGTGATCCCGCAGACGACGGTGCAGTTGGCCCCGAGGGTGGCCCCCTGCCGCACCAGCGTATCGCGATACTCGTCCTTCCTGCTCACCGCCGAGCGCGGATTGTAGACGTTGGTGAACACCATGCTGGGGCCGCAGAACACATCGTCCTCCAGGGTGACGTTGTCGTAGACCGAAACGTTGTTCTGGATCTTGACGTTGTTGCCGATCCGCACCCGGTTGCCGATGAACACGTTCTGCCCCAGGCTGCAGTCCCGGCCGATCACCGCCCCGCCGCAGACATGGACCCAGTGCCAGATCCTGCTGCCGGCCCCGATCCGGGCGCCCTCGTCGACGATGGCGGTGGGATGTATCCGGCACTCGTCCATCGTCTCAGTATTCCAGCGGCAGGGAGATCCGGCGGCCGTCGCGGGCAGAGATATAGGCGGCGATCAGCATCTCCAGAGAGCGCAGCCCCTCGCGTCCGTCCGTCTCCGGCTCGGCACGGCCGCGCAGGGTCTCGATCACGTTGTCGTAGTAGAGCGGGTGGCCGAAGCCATACACCGAACTGGTTTCGTAGTTCACCTCTTCGATCCGGGCATCGTCCTCGTTCGGCTCGTCGAACTCCCAGTGCTGGATCTCGTTGACCGCGACGCCACCGACCCGCACCGTGCCCTTCTGTCCCAGGATGGTGATCGATCCTTCCAGATTCTTCGGATAGGTCAGCATGGTGACGTTCATCGAACCCATGGCGCCGGAGCGCCAGCGTACGTTCATGGTGGCGGTGTCCTCCACCTCGATATCGCGGGCCAGGGTCCCGGTATAGGCCTGGACGCTCTCCACCGGACCGATCAGCCAGTCGAGCAGATCCACGTAGTGACTGGCCTGATTCATCAGGGCGCCGCCGTCGAACTCCCAGGTGCCACGCCAGGCGTCCATGTCGTAGTAGGACTGGGGACGGGTCCAGAAGACATTGATGACGACCATGTGGATGCGGCCAAAGCGCTTCTGATCGACCGCGCGCTTGAGCATCTGCAGGGTCGCGTTGCGCCGGTTCTGCTTGACCACGAAGAGACGGACACCCGCCTTGTCGCAGGCCTCCACCATGCGCAGGCCGTCCTTCCAGCGGGTTGCCATCGGCTTCTCGGTCATCACGTGATGGCCGGCGCCGGCGATCCTCACCGTCTGCTCCGGATGCAGCCCGGAGGGCGTGGTCAGCACGTAGAGATCGGCATCGGACTCCGCCAGCACCCGCCCGAGAGACGGGTAACCCGGGGCCCCGGTCCGGGCCACGGCCTGTTCCAGCCGCCCAGGGTCGGTGTCGCAGACCGCCACCAGCTCGGTCCGTTCGGCGTGCTTTTCCAGTGCATCGAAGTGCTTCGCCGAGATGCGGCCGCAGCCGATCAGGGCGACGCGGATGCGGCGATCCGTTATGGGATCGTGTCGTTCCTGGTACATTCGTCAAACCTGTCCTGGTTGTTCCCGTTTGCCACAGACGCCGGCGGGCAGACCCTAGGAGAGCGCCGCCACATACCAGTCCATCGCCTCGTCCAGTCCACGTGCGATATCGTGCGTGGGGGCATATCCCAGCAGCCGCACGGCCTTGCCGATATCGGCCTGTGAATGACGCACGTCACCGGGCCGGAAATCACGGTGGACCGGTTGTACCGGGCGCAGGTCCGGCCGGCGCTGGAGCAGGCGCTCCTGGATCATCCCGAACAGGCTGTTGAGACTGGTGCGATCGTTGAGGGCGACGTTGTACACCTGGTCCAGCGCCGCCTCGTCTTCGGTCATGGCCGCGAGAATGTTCATCTGCACCGTGTTGTCGATGTAGCAGAAGTCACGGCTGGTCTCGCCGTCGCCGTTGATGTAGACCGTCTCGCCGGAGAGCAGGCTGGCGATCCACTTCGGAATGACGGCGGCATAGGCGCCGTTGGGGTCCTGGCGCTTGCCGAAGATGTTGAAGTAGCGCAGGCCGATGGTCCTGAAGCCGTAGGTCCGGGCGAACACCCCGGCATAGAGCTCGTTCACCACCTTGGTCACCGCGTAGGGGCTGAGCGGGTTGCCGATCCTCTCCTCGATCTTCGGCAGGTCCGGATGGTCACCGTAGGTGGAGCTGGAAGCGGCGTAGACGAAACGCCGCACACCGGCGTCCCGGGCGGCCACCAGCATGGTGAGAAAACCGTCGATGTTGGCCCGGTTGGTGCGCAGCGGATCCTCGATCGAGCGGGGCACGGATCCGAGCGCCGCCTGGTGGAGTACGAAGTCCACCCCGTCGCAGGCGGCTCTGCAGGTCTCCAGGTCGCAGATATCCCCTTCGATGAAGCGGAAGGCATCACTGTCCGGCGCGTGCCCGGCGTCGGCCAGGGCCTGGTCGATATTGTGCCGGTAGCCGGTGGCGAAGTTGTCCAGCCCCACCACCCGCTGGTTCAGGCGCAGCAGGGTCTCCAGCAGGTTGGAACCGATGAAACCGGCGACGCCGGTCACCAGCCAGGTATGAGGTGTCGACAGCAGACGCTGTTCCAGTGCTTTGTAGGCAGTCATGGTCGTTTCACTTCGTCGTCGTCCGCTGCGGCCCGGGGATCGGCCGCCGAACGTTCCGCAAGCCGGCCGGGGGACTCTCCCGTTCGGGGCCGGGCGGGCCGTAAGGCCGGGAGTGGTGAAGAGTGGTCGCGGTACCCCTGATCGATCCCGTCTCCCGCGTGGACAGGACCACAGGCGGACCGCCCGTCACCGCCGCGGCGGGGCCGTCTGACTGGACCGGACCGACGGCCGGCAGCGACGATCGGCGCTGGCGGATGATAGCACAATCCGGAAACCGGTTTCAGTCGGAACCGGACCGGGCAGGGCCGGTCGTGCCGGTTCACCCGGGCCTGCCGATGGCGTAGTGGACGAACCCCCGGGAATGCAGGAACCGGGGGTCGTAGAGGTTCCTGCCGTCGAAGATCACCGGCTCGGTCAGGGCGCTGCGGATCCGGTCGAAATCGGGACTGCGGAACACCTTCCACTCGGTCGCCACCGTCAGCGCATCGGCCCCGTCCAGGGCCTGTTCCGGGGATTCGCACAGCACCAGGTCCGGCCGCTCGCCATAGATGCGGTGGGTCTCGTCCATCGCCTCCGGGTCGTAGGCCCGAACCCGGGCCCCGGCCTGCCACAGGGCCTCCATCAGTACCCGGCTCGGCGCTTCGCGCATGTCATCGGTATTGGGCTTGAACGAGAGCCCCCAGAGGGCGATGGTGCGACCCTGGAGATCGCCGTCGTAGTGGGCCCGGATCTTCTCGAACAGCACCTCTTTCTGGCTGTAGTTGACCGCCTCCACCGCGGCCAGGATGCGTGCCTCGTAGCCGTGTTCCCGGGCCGACCGCTCCAGCGCCTGAACGTCCTTGGGGAAGCAGGAGCCGCCGTAGCCGATGCCGGGGTAGATGAAGTGGTAGCCGATGCGCGGATCGGAGCCGATGCCGATACGCACCTGCTCGATGTCCGCCCCCACCCGTTCGGCGATGTTGGCCAGTTCGTTCATGAAGCTGATCTTGGTCGCCAGCATGGCGTTGGCCGCGTACTTGGTCAGCTCGGCGGAGCGGATATCCATGGCGATCAGGCGGTCGTGGCTGCGGTTGAAGGGGGCATAGAGGGCGCGCAGCAGCTCTGTGGTGCGCGGGTTGTCGGTGCCGACCACGATCCGGTCCGGTTTCATGAAATCGTCGATGGCATCCCCCTCCTTGAGGAATTCGGGATTGGAGACCACGTCGTATTCCAGCGCCTCCAGGCCGCGCCCCGCCAGGGCCTGCCGAACCTGTTCCCGCACCCTGTCGGCGGTCCCCACCGGCACCGTGGACTTGTCCACGATCACCTTGTAGTCGTCCATGTGCTCGCCGATGCTGCGGGCCACCGCCAGCACGTACTGCAGGTCGGCGGACCCGTCCTCGTCCGGCGGCGTCCCCACGGCGATGAACTGGAACAGGCCGTGGGACACCCCCCGGCCGATATCGGTGGTGAAGGTGAGTCGCCCGGCCTCGGCGTTGCGCTGCACCAGTTGCTCCAGGCCCGGCTCGAAGATCGGCACCTCGCCGTTGTTGAGCATGTCGATCTTGTCCTGGTCGATATCGACGCAGACGACGTCGTTGCCCACGTCGGCCAGGCAGGCGCCGGTCACCAGGCCGACATAACCGGAACCGAAAATCGTCACCTTCATTGCTGCCCGATCCTTACAGCCGACTGCTGTTTCTCGTCAAAATGGGGCGGGATTATAGCAGCAAAGCTTCAATTGCATGGGGAACCCGGTAGAATTCCCCGGCCTGGCCCGATGGAAACAGCGACATGCCCCACAGCGATTCCCTCTTTCGCTCCCGCTTGCGGCACTGGCCCTGGCCAGTGCTGCTGGTGTGGTCCGTCCTGCTGCTGCTGCCCTTTGGCCGCTCGGCCGAACTGCCCGGGGCACTGATGGCGGTGGCCGCCATGGTCCTTTGGCGGCAGGGCCGGCTGTCGCCGGTGGCCGGGCGCTGCCGGGCCTTCACCATCGCCTTCCTCCTGATCTGGGTACCGATGCTGCTGTCACTGCCGGACGCGGTGACGCCGGCGGAGGCCGGCCGGGTCACCCTGCTCTACCTGCGCTTCTACTTCGCCGGGCTGTTCATCGTCTGGGCCATCGACTCCCGCGGGAAACGGAACCTGCTGCTGAGACTCACCGGGCTGCTGCTGCTGTTCTGGGCGGCCGACGCCCTGCTCCAGTTCAGTATCGGGCGGGATCTGTTCGGCTATCCGGCCGGCACCCGGCTCAACGGCCTGTTCGGCCGCCACCTGCGGCTCGGTATCGTCCTGGCGATCCTCTCCCCGCTGCTGTTCGGCTGGTCCCTGGAGCGGCTGCCGCGATGGATCGTGCCAATCCCGTTCATCGCCGCCCTGTTCGTGGTGGTCGCCTCCGGCTCCCGGGCCAGCTGGATCATGTTCACCGTGATACTGGTCGCCTATGGCGTACCCTTCCTGCGGGCCCGCCGCGGCCAGGCCCTGGTCGTGGCCGTCGTCATCCTGTTCCTGCTGGCCACCGCCGCGACCCTCTCCTATCGCCTCTTCCCCACCATCGCCAGCCGCATCGACACCACGCTGCTGCTGTTCTCCGGCGACGAGGCGAAGGTCGACCAGGCACTCGCCTATCGGCTGCCGATCTGGCGCACTGCGGTCTCCATGCTGGAAGACAACCCGGTCAATGGCGTCGGCGTCCGGGATTTCCGCAACGCCTACGACCACTATGCCGGTCCCGACGACTTCTATCTGAAGCAGGGCAGGAGGCCGACCCACCCCCATCAATACCTCCTGGAGATCGGCGCCGAGGCGGGCTCCATCGGACTGCTCGGGCTGCTGCTGCTCTACGGCCTGCTGCTCCGGCAGTGGCGGGCCGCATCACCACCGCAGCGGCGGCTGGCCTGGCCGGTGGCGGTGGCCATGCTCGCCATGTGGTTCCCGTTCAACACCCATCTCGCCTTCTACTCCTCGTTCATGGGGCAGCTGGTGTGGTGGCTCACCGCCCTCTACCTCGCCCTGATATCGACCGGGGGGAGCGGTGACGAAAGAACGCGATAGCACCGGCATGCCGTGAGGGAACGATCCCCGGTTACGGCGAAGAGGGGGCAGTCCAGGATTCTGGATTCCGGCCTGCGCCGGAATGACGGGAAAAGGCGTGAGCGGAAACTCCCCCGGGGGGGCTGGCGGTCGCCCCATTCGTTCGCGGCGAGGGTACCGCTCCTACCCCACGATCCATTCTGCAGGAGCGCCGCCCCCGGCGCGAAGGGACATCCGGATACCCACCTCCCGGCAAGAGCCCGCATCCCTGCGGTCGAGTCTCCTGGATTCCGGCCTGCACCGGAATGGTGAAAACGGGCCGGATTGGCCGCAATGGGCCGGGATGAGGTAAGAGAGCCGGCGTGCTGGAGAACGGCGGGGATGACGGGGAGGGGCTGCCCGCTGCCCCCGCGGCTCATTTCCAGTATTCGGCGATCCAGGAGGTCGGCCGGACGTGCTTGTAGATCTTCTTGTAGGCCGGCGCCCCCGGTTTCAGGGGCCACTCCCCCCTGGCCGCGTCCGGCGGATTGGGGGTGCCGGTGAAGGCGATCACCCGGGCCCCCTCCGGGATGCGCGGCTCCATGAA
>DRKP01000148.1 GCA_011051715.1 Sedimenticola thiotaurini
CGCTGCACTACCAGGACGGCGACGAGCGCATCGCCAACCTGGCCTACCGGCTGACCGACCAGGTGCTGGAACAGACCGACCTCTCCGGGCGCTGGCCGGTGAGCCCCCAGGTCAGCCTGGTGGGTCGCTGGACCTACTCGCTGCGCAACCGGGTGACCAACCTGGCCTTCGCCGGCATCGAGTACGATGCCTGCTGCTGGCGGATCAGACTGGTGGCCCAGCAGCTGCTGACCGGCATCGACGCGGAGCCGACCAACTCGGTGCTGATCCAGTTCCAGCTCAAGGGCCTGGCCAGTCTCGGGCAGCGGGTGGACGACTACCTGGAGCAGAACATCTCCGGTTACCACGCCAATTGACGGTGGCGCGGCAGCGGCGACCGGGATGACGGACCGATCAGAGGCTCCCCGGGCCGGCAGGCGGTACAATGGCAACGACCGTGGACCCGCCGGGTCCACACCGGAACGACTGAGGAAACATGATACGAATGACCCGTGACAGGCTGTGGACATGGCTGTCGCTGCTGATCCTGGCGACAGCGGCCCAGCCCCTGGACCTGGCAGCCGCCGAACCCCTGGACGAGATCGTCGCCGTGGTCGACGAGGACGTGGTGACCCGCAGTGAGCTGGACCAGGAGGTGAACAGGATCCGCGTCCAGCTGCGCGCCCGCGGCACCACCGGGATGCCGCCCCGGGAGGTGCTGGAACGGCAGGTGCTGGACCGGGTGATCATGCGCAAGCTGGAGCTGGCGGCGGCGAAGCGGGCCGGCATCGAGGTGGGCGAGGGCGAGGTGGCCCAGGCGGTCAACGGCATCGCCCGCAAGGCGGGCCTGACCCTGTCCGAGTTCCGCGAAGCGTTGCAGCAGGAGGGAATGGACCTGCGCTCCTTCCGGGAGGGGATCCGCAAACAGATGATCATCCAGCGGCTGCTGCAGAAGGAGGTGACCCAGCGCATCCGGGTCACCGACCAGGAGGTGAAGAACTTTCTGGCGCGCAAGCCGGCCGGCCCGACCGGCCGCTCGGAATACCACCTGCGCCACATCCTCATCGCCACCCCGGAGGGCGCCTCCCCGGAGCAGCTGGAACAGGCCCGGAAGAAGGCGGAACGGCTGGTGCAGGAGCTGCGCAACGGCCTCGACTTCGCCACCGCCGCGCTGACCGAATCGGACAGCCAGCAGGCGCTGGAGGGTGGCGACCTGGGCTGGCGCCGTACCGACCAGCTGCCCACCCTGTTCGTCGACCGGGTGGCGACCATGGAGCGGGGCGAGATCAGCGATCCGATCCGCTCCGCCAGCGGTTACAACATCATCAAGGTGGAGGACTACAAGGGCGGCGACCGCATGATCGTGGAGCAGACCCGGGTGCGCCACATCCTGATCAAGACCAGCGAGGTGACCTCGGACGAGGACGCCCGCACCCGGCTGGAGCAGCTGCGCCAGCGCATCGAGGGAGGGGACGACTTCGCCGACCTGGCGCGGGCCAACTCCGAGGATACCGCCTCGGCGATCAAGGGCGGCGACCTCGGCTGGGTGTCGGCCGGCGACCTGCTGCCCCGGTTCGAGGAGGAGATGAACCGGCTGGAGATCGGCGAGCTGAGCGAGCCGATCCGTACCGAGTTCGGCTGGCACCTGCTGCAGGTGCTCGACCGCCGCAGCTACGACAGCACCGAGGAGGTGAAGAAGGCGGAGGCCCGGGACAAGATCCGCAAGCGCAAGTTCGAGGAGGAGAGTGAACTCTACCTGCGGCGTCTGCGCGACGAGGCCTTCATCGAGAAGAAGCTGGACAGTGGCTGAGCCGGCCCGTCCGCTGGTACTGACGCCGGGGGAACCGGCTGGCATCGGCCCCGACCTCACCGTCCGCCTGGCCCAGGAGGCACGCCGGCCGCTGGTGGCGGTCGCCGATCCCGACCTGCTGCGGCAACGGGCACAACGGCTGGGGCTGCCACTGGAGATCGATCTGTTCGGGGACGGGGCGCCGGCCGCCATCGAACCCGGCCGCCTCAGTGTGCTGCCGGTTCCGCTGGCGGTGGCGGCGGAACCGGGCCGGCTGCAGGCCGCCAACGCCCCCTACGTGCTGGAGACCCTGCGCCGTGCCGTCGCCGGCTGCCGGGACGGTGCCTTCTCCGCCCTGGTCACGGCCCCGGTGCACAAGGCGGTCATCAACGAGGCCGGCATCCCCTTCACCGGCCATACCGAGTTTCTCGCCCGGCTCACCGGCGGCAGCCCGGTGATGATGCTCGCCTGCCCCGGCCTGCGGGTGGCCCTCGCCACCACCCACCTGCCGCTGCGCGCGGTGAGCGACGCCATCACCGACGACTCCCTCGACCGGGTGCTGCGTATCCTGCATCGGGACCTGGTCCGGCGCTTCCGCCTGCCGCGACCGCGCATCCTGGTCTGCGGCCTCAACCCCCATGCCGGCGAGGGGGGGCACCTGGGCAGGGAGGAGATCGAGGTGATCGAACCGGTGCTGGCGCGGCTGCGCGGCGAGGGCATGGAGCTGGTCGGACCGCTGCCGGCGGACACCCTGTTCACCCCGCGGCTGCTGCAGGGGGCGGACGCGGTACTGGCCATGTACCACGACCAGGGGCTGCCGGTGCTGAAGCACCTGGGCTTCGGCCGCGCGGTCAACATCACCCTGGGCCTGCCGATCGTACGCACCTCGGTGGACCACGGCACCGCCCTCGATCTGGCCGGCAGCGACCGCGCCGACATGGGCAGCCTGCGGGCGGCGATCGAGGCGGCGGCGGAGCTGGGTGGGGGGGAGTGAGGAGTGAGGGGGTTACCCCTCCCTCTCCAGGCGCCGGTGGATCTCCCCGCGCACCCGCAGCGCCACCTCCAGTGCCTTCAGCCCGACCCGGCCGTCCACCAGCGGCGGGGGGCCGCCGCGGACGCTGGCGACGAAGGCGGCGATCTCCGCGTCCAGGGGCTTGACCGGCTCCACCTCCAGCCGCTCGCTCACCACCTCAGGCCACTCCCCGCCCGGACGCGGTCGGGGCCGGGCGGTGTCGATGCGCTGCTCGATGAAGTCGAGTGATTCGTAGCGGTTCTCCTCGAACACCCGGATGCGGCGGGTGGTCCGGTCCGACACCCGGCTGGCGATGACGTTGGCCACGGTGCCGTTGGCGAATTCCAGGCGCGCGTTGGCGATATCCACGTGCTCGGTGAGCACCGGCGTCCCCACCGCCGACAGGGCGACGATCTCGGAATCCACCAGCGAGAGGATGATGTCGATGTCGTGGATCATCAGGTCGGAGACCACATCCACATCGGTGGCACGGGCGACGAAACCGCTCATGCGGTGGGCCTCGATGAAACGGGGCCGGGAGATGCGCTCCGCCAGCGCCATGACGCCGGCATTGAAGCGCTCCAGGTGACCGATCTGGAGGACCACGCCGGCCTGCTCCGCCAGCCGGACGATCTCCGCGCCTTCGTCGGCGCTGGCGGCGATGGGCTTCTCCATCAGCATGTGCACGCCGCCCTTCAGCAATGGCCGCGCCACCTCCAGGTGGGCGGTGGTGGGGACCACGACGCTGACCGCATCGACCCGGCCCTCCAGATCGGAGATCCCCGCCAGCGGCCGGCAGCCGGCCTCCTCCGCCACCTGGCGCGCCCGCTCCGGGTCGCTGTCCACCACGCCGACCAGCTCCACCTCCGGCATCCGGGAATAGATCAGGGCGTGAAACCGCCCCAGGTAGCCGACGCCCACCACTCCGACTCGCAGCCTGTCGCTCATTGAAAATCCGTGATCCGGTCACTGCCACTGGACCGCCGGGCCAGGGCGAAAAGGGGAAATCCGCCGGTTGCGGCGGGACGGCGGGGATTCTACACCAAAGCGCGGGCCGGGAGGACGGCGGGCACCGGCCCGGAAAGCGGAGAAGGGGCGGACGCGGCGGATCAGTAGTCGTTGCGGGACAACAGCGCCGACCGGTCACCGGCCTGACCGTCGGAGAGGGCGTAGTACTGCAGCGCCAGGGTGGCGCCGAAGGCGATCCCCACCAGGGTGATCAGGACCAGGAGGAAGTCGGGTCTGCGATGCCGATGATTGTTCATTCTGTACATGGGAGTTCTCCTGGACCCGCCGTTCAGGCAGGAGCCACTTTCTCACACATTCGGTTCCTCTTCACGGTCACGGTTCACACTCGGCTCATCCATCGCCGTCACCCTCTTCGGTGGCTCCGGCGGCCTGCAGCTGCTCCACCACTCCGGTGCGGCCGGCCAGGGTGGCCCGTTTCAGCGCCGAGAGGCCGGCCTTGTTCTTCAGATTGACGTCGCCACCCGCCGCCAGCAGGGCGGTGACCACGGCCCCGTGGCCGTTGGCCGCCGCCTCCATCATCGCCGAATTGCCGGCGGCATCCACGGCATTGGCATCCGCGCCGGCACCCAGCAGCAGCTGCAGGGTGCGCAGGTTGCCGCTGAAGGCGGCCAGGACCAGGGCCGGCCGCCCGGCGGCATTGGCCGCATTGGGATCGACCCCCTGGGCCAGCAGGTCGCGCACGCTGTCGACCCGGCCCGCCGCGGCGGCGGCGGCCAGCTGCTGCGCCGGTTCCAGCGCCAGGGCCGGCCCGCACCATGCCAGCAGGAGCAGTACCGCTATGAGTCTCTTCATGGGGATCACATCTCTCTCCGCGATTGACCCTTCGCTACCCTGTTTCGGCCGCTGACCGGCGGACTTGATGCCACCGCCGGCCCGACCGGGTTGCATTTGCCCCCCGCTGCCGTTACCTTGCCGCACAGACCGCCGGTCCCGGCGGCGACGCAGCAGAATCCCGGACAGCACAGCGCCCGATCGGAATGAAACAGATCGAGATCCAGGTCGAGACCTCCTACATCGAGTCCCAGTCGGCACCCGAGGAGGATCGCTACGTCTTCTCCTACGCCATCACCATCCTCAACCGGGGAACCGAGACCGCCCAGCTGCTGAAGCGCCACTGGATCATCACCGACGCCAACGGCAAGGTCCAGGAGGTGAAGGGAGAGGGTGTCGTGGGAGAGAAACCGGTCCTGCAACCCGGGGAACGGTTCCACTACACCAGCGGTACCATCCTGGAGACCCCGGTGGGCAGCATGCATGGCAGCTACCAGATGCGCAGCGACGGGGGCGAGGAGTTCGACGCCCGCATCCCCCCCTTCACCCTGGCCGTCCCCAACGTACTGCACTGACTCGCTGACCGATATGCGACCGGGCAACAGGGCGGGAACGGCATGAGCGGCCTCCAGGGACGTCGGGAGCCCTGGGTCCTGCTGTTCCTGGTGAGCCTGCTGCTGCTGGCCAGCGGCATCGACCCGGTGGCCGACCGCTATACCTGGCTGCTGGAGACCCTGCCGGTGATGATCGGCATCCCCCTGCTGCTGGCCACCGGCCGGGTGTTCCCGCTGACCCCCCTGCTCTACCGGCTGCTCGCCCTGCACGCGGTGATCCTCATCGTCGGAGGTTACTACACCTATGCCGAGGTCCCCCTGTTCAACTGGCTGCGCGACGCCCTCGATCTCGGCCGCAACCACTACGACCGCGTCGGCCATTTCGTCCAGGGCTTCGTGCCGGCGATCCTGGCGCGGGAGATCCTGCTGCGGTTGAGCCCGCTGCGACCGGGCGGCTGGCTGTTCCTGATCGTCACCAGCATCTGCCTTGCCTTCTCCGCCCTCTACGAGCTGATCGAGTGGTGGACCGCCCTGCTCAGCGGCGAGGCGGCCACCGCCTTCCTGGGAACCCAGGGCGACCCCTGGGACACCCAGTGGGACATGTTCCTGGCCCTGGTCGGCGCCATCAC
>DRKP01000149.1 GCA_011051715.1 Sedimenticola thiotaurini
GAAACGCCGCTGTAGCATCTCTACAGCCAGTTTCGACAACGCAGTCCGCGGGCGCGCACAGCACGGCCTATCATCTGATTTCAATAGGTCAGGAGCCTCAGGCATCTCCCCTCCCGGCGTTGCGTGCCTTGACAAGGGGACCACCCTTGCCTGCGGCACGCGCCTTGATAGGGAAGATGCCTGAGGCTCTGAATACGACATATTAGGTTGCCGGGTTAATAAAAAGACGGAAGCGGCCAAGGCGGGATTATCCATGAAGACGACCCTCGAGACCATTGGCATCATCCACTCACCGTTCAAGGAGAAGTTCGGTATTCCGCGCCAGCCCGGGCTGGTGCCCGAGGCGGTGGCGACCCTGGAGCTGCTGCCCCCCTATGACCGCCCGGAGGCAGTGGCCGGGCTCGACGGCTACTCCCATGTCTGGATCCAGTTCCTGTTCCATCGCACCATGCGCGAGCAGTGGCAGCCCACGGTGCGCCCGCCACGGCTGGGCGGCAACCGGCGGGTGGGGGTGTTCGCCAGCCGTTCGCCGTTCCGGCCCAACCCCCTCGGCCTGTCGGTGATGGAGCTGCGCGGGGTGCACTGTGACCGGGGAGTGGAGCTGGAGCTGGGGGGCGTGGACCTGCTCGACGGCACGCCGGTGGTCGACATCAAGCCCTACGTCCCCTATGTCGACAGCATCCCCGACGCGCGGGGCGGCTTCGCCCCTGCGGCCCCCGAACGGCGCCTTCCGGTCCGGTTCACCCCGCAGGCGGAACGGCAGCTGCGGCAGCGCGCCGATGGCGAGCGGGTGCGGGAACTGATCCGCGGTCTGCTGGAGATCGACCCGCGGCCCGCTTACCGCGGGGAAGAGGAGGGCGAACGGGTGTTCGGCATGCGTCTGCACGATTTCGATCTGCGCTGGCGGGTGATGCAGGGGCGGGTGGAGGTGCTGGAACTGGCGGCCGGCTATTGAAAAGCGCCGCTCCGGGCTTCATCTAGCAGGTAGTCGATACACGTATGGATCTTGAGGAACGACGACCATGGCAACACAGATCATCGAGAAAGAGCGCCTGAAGGACTACCTGGATCACTTCAGCATCGTGATTCCGACCGAACTGACCGAGATCGAGGTGGCCAGCCTCGAACTGGGTGACCAGATCGCCGCCGAGTGGGTACCCCTGAGCGGACTCAGTTACGACCCGAAGGACGACGTCATCCTGGTCGATCTGGACAACGGCAAGTACGAGCACACCATCCAGCAGCCGGTCGAGTTCGCGGTGCAGGAAGGGGACGACGGCATCCAGAGCTTCGAGGTGAAATGCAGCAAGGGCCACTTGCACATCATCAAGTTCCGGCAGCCCAGACAGCTGCCGCCGGCCGCCTGAACAGCGGGCCGGGAGCAACCGGGTCCCGGGGGCGGCCGCCTCCGGGGCCTCTTCTTCGCCGCTATTTTTCCGCCGTCAGATAGCAGATCCAGCCGGCGTCCGCCTCTCCCTCCTCCACCGGCTCGAAGATACCGTCCGGCTCCCCATCCTCGTCCCACCCCTGCCAGTAGACGGTCACCCGGCGGAACCCCGCCTCCGCCAGCAGTTCCCGGATCTCCGGCAGGGTCCACAGGCGCCAGTCGTAGCTGAAGGCCCGCTCCATGCGCGAACCGTCCGGGAAGTCGAAGTGGATGTGGCAGAGCAGGCGGCCGCTGACCGGCTCGTAGCTCTCCTGCTCCCAGACATAGGTGAAACCGCCCTCCGCGTCGATCTCCCGCTCCTCCACGATCTCGCGGAAGGCGTCGTAGCCGCCATAGGCGTCCAGGAAAAGCACCCCGTCGTCGGCCAGGGTCTCCCGCACCCGCTCGAAATAGCGTCTCAGCTGCCGGCGCTCCTTGAACAGCCAGTAGCTGAAGTTCATCGCCGAGACGATATCGGGGCGATCCGTCTCCACCGTCAGCACGTTCTCCTGGAGCAGTTCGATGCGCTCCCGCTGGGAACGGCCCAGCCGCTTCAGGTTGTGCCTGCGGCCCCACGCCAGCACTTCGGCATCGATGTCGACGCCGATGGCCCGGTTTCCCTTGCGCCGGCGCACCCACTCGCAGCAGACGTTGGCGGTGCCGCAGAAGTCCTCCCGCAACAGCCGGGCCCGGCGCCCGCGCAGGGTGCGGTAGGTGTCGTCGACGAAATCGATCTCCGACTCCGCGTACTGCACCGAGTGCTCATACAGCCTGTGCCGGTCGGCCTGTTCCGCCAGCGAGGGACGGGTGGATCTCTTCCGCTTCTTCTTTCCTGCTGCCATGGTGTCGGATACCCGCTGCAAGTACATCACTGGCGCAGGAATATACGCGAAACATCCGGGAGAGGCATGCCCCCGCTGCCGCCCGTCCGGTCACCACTCCGCTTCGTTGCATGCCGGGGGCATCTGGTATACTCTTGCGCCTCCCGTTTCCCGGCGCCGCCCGGCCCCTGGCCGGCAGTGGAAGCGGGAGGGCTGTCACACGGCCCCGAGGGCGACCCCAGATCCCCTCACGCCTTCGTCGCTCCCCCAGTGACGACAGGCAGACAAGCGGTCCGTTCCGGAGAGGTGTCCGAGTGGTTGAAGGAGCACGCCTGGAAAGTGTGTGTACGTTAATAGCGTACCGAGGGTTCGAATCCCTCCCTCTCCGCCATTTACGCAATTACGCGAAATTCTTCGCGGTAACCCTTAGAAACCGACACTGCCCCCATCGGGTTGCCAGATAAGCTGTTGATTTCCGCGAAGTAACCGTACACAGGGTGCGTGATAGCAAGCGTACCTTGTGTTCGAACCTTTCCGGGCTGGCGTGTTAGAAAAACAGCCCTGGATTGATGCCAAATCGCTCCGCCAGTGCCTGGATGTGCTTCTTGTTCAAACTACGCTTCCCTGACAGCACACGCGACACCATGGATTTGGAGCCAATCTCCGGCAAGTCAGCGGTGCCGAGACCATGCTGATCCATTAGCAGCTTGAGCATGGCCAGATCGGTGGGCTGACCCATGGCATGCTTTTCGAATGCCGCCAATTCCTTGTCTTTGTTCTCATAGGTC
>DRKP01000150.1 GCA_011051715.1 Sedimenticola thiotaurini
ACCGGTCTTGCCGTCCATCTGCGGTATTTGCTCAATCATCAATAGCCTGGGCTATTGATTCAATCGCAAATCCGCACCTGAACGCCGATCCCGGCGCGATCATCGCGTTCCCGGGTGAAACATTCGGGCTAGTGGCTGGTCCCGCTGGAACGGGTCAGCTTGTTGTGCACGTTGTACTTGCCCGAGGGCTTCTTCATCGGCAATCGCTTCACCTCTTCCAGGGTGGTGGCGTCGTAGATCACCAGGGCGCCGTCCGGGTCCCAGATGCTGACCAGGGCGTAGCGGCCGTCACGGGTGAACTCCACGTGGGCCGAGGTCTTGCCCGGTTCCGGCTTCAGGGTCCTGACGATCTCGAGGCTCTGCTTGTCGATCACGTGCATCAGGTCCCGGTTGGGTCCGAAGAAGACATCGGTCCAGGCGTAGGGGGTGTTCTCGTGGCTGCGCATGAAGAACCCGGGTCCCTTGGTGGGAATGCGCTTGATCACCTGCCAGGTGGCGGTGTCGACGATGGTCACCTCCGGTTTGCGGATATTGGGTGTCGCCATCACCGTCTGGTCACCCCGCTTCCAGGTGATGGCGGAACTGAGGTGGGGCATGCCGGGCAGGTCTACTGTGGCCACCGACCGCTTCAGGTCCAGGTCCACCACCTGGGTGCCGCCCTCGCGGCTGCTGCCGACGATCTTCTCGTAGTCCTGGGTGAGGAAGAAGTCGTCCAGGATGGCGGGGAGTTCGATGCGCCGCACCGGAAAGCGCTCTTTCGACCTGCCTTCGCCGGAGTCCTCGCGGTAGTCGTGCATCCAGCCGGCGAAGCCCGCCGGTGGCTCGTCCTCGTAGGAGATCTCCCACACCTCCGGGATGTCCTTCAGCGCCGCCACGAAGCTGCTGCGCGGATCGGCGGTGTAGACGGCGCTGACCCGGGAGCTGTTGCCTTCCCGGTCGCGCGCCGGGATCACCTTCAGCGGCCTGAGGTCGCGGGCGTCCAGGATCACCAGGCTGTGGGGCAGGTAGTTGGCCACCGCCACGTAGCGGCCATCGTGGGAGACGGCCAGGTTGCGGGTGTTGATCCCGGCCCGCACCTCGGCCACGTAGGTGAGATTGAATACGTCGAACTTGCTGATCCAGCCGTCACGGGAGGCGAAGTAGATGTAGCGCCCCCCCTCGGACCACTTGGGCCCGCCGTGCAGGGCGTAGCGGGTGGGGAAGCGGAAGATGGGCTCCAGCCGGTCGCCGTCGAGCAGGGTGGCGTGGTGATCGCCCAGTTCCACCACCACGAACAGGTTGTCGATGTCGGCATCGAACTTTGGCTGGTCCGGCAGTTCCCCGGGTTTGTGGTAGAGCAGCCGGGAGGCGGCGATCTCCTGCATGCCCCAGCGGGGCACCCGGGGCAGGGGGGTGTAGATCAGGTCGACCAGGGCCTGGATCTGGTCGTCGTCGAGGCGGTCGCCGAAGCCGGCCATCTGGGTGGCGGGGCGTCCGTTGCGGATCACCCCGGCCGCCGCCTTCCGCTTCAGCCGTCGCAGGTTCTCCGGCAGCAGGGCCGGTCCCATCAGGCCGAGCCGGCCGGGGCCGTGGCACTCGGCGCAGTACTGTTTGTAGAGGGCTGCGCTGTCGCTGGCGGCCAGGGCGGGGGAGAGGGCCAGGGCCAGATGGAGCACCAGGGCGGAAACCACCATGCGCAGGAGCGGCGCCCCCGCCGCGAAGGAGGGATGGGCGGTTTGGCCGCGGGGCGGCGCCTCCGTGGGCTTTTGCACGGTATGCCGGGGGGAGGTTGCGATCATGCCGGTTCGTCCACGGCCTCGACGGCGGGCATCTCCGGCAGCCCGATCTCGGCGTCGGTCAGGTAGCAGGCCGGATCCTCGGCCCAGGGATCGCCGGTCAGCTGCAGGGCCCGGACCCGGGTGTTGCCATTGCAGATCTCCAGGTGGCGGCAGGCGCCGCAGCGGCCGGTCACCGGCCGTGGATGCTGTTTCAGCCCCGCCATCACCGGATCGGTGGTGTCCTGCCAGATCTCGGAGAAGGGGCGTTCCCTGACGTTGCCCAGGTCGTGGTTCCACCACATGGTGTCGGGATGGACCCGGCCCTCGTTGTCGATGTTGGCGACATTGACGCCGGAGCTGTTGCCACCCCACTGGACCAGCTTCCGCCGGATGTGCTGCGCCTGTTCCGGGAAGCGCTGCTCCACCCAGTGCAGCAGGTAGACCCCGTCGGCGTCGTTGTTGCCGGTGACGAATTCACTGCCACGGCCGCTGCGGACATCGGCCAGGGCGCGCTCGAACAGCAGGTCCATGGCCCAGCGGGTGGTGTTGAGGAAGACGTCGTCGTCCCGGTTGCGGTTACCACGGCCGGCGTAGTTGAGGTGGGAGAAGTAGAACTTGTCGATCCGCTCCTGCTCCATCAGCTCCAGCAGCTGCGGCAGTTCCTCCGCGTTGTCCTGGGTCATGGTGAAGCGCAGCCCCACCTTGATGCCCCGGTCGCGGCACAGGCGCAGCCCCGCCATGGAGGCGTCGAAGGCCCCCTCCATGCGGCGGAAGCGGTCGTGGGTCCCGGCGATGCCGTCGATGCTGATCCCCAGGTAGTCGAAGCCGACATCGGCGATGGCGTCGATGTTGCTCCGGTCGATCAGGGTGCCGTTGGTGGAGAGGGCGGTGTAGAAACCCATCGCCTTGGCGCGGTGGGCGATGTCGAAGATGTCCGGCCGCAGCAGCGGCTCGCCGCCGGAGAGGATCAGGACCGGCACCCGGAACCGCTTCAGGTCGTCCATCACCCGGAACACCTGCTCCGTGTCCAGCTCGTTGGGGAAGTCCTTGTCGGCAGAGATGGAGTAGCAGTGCCGGCAGGTGAGGTTGCAGCGCCGCACCAGGTTCCAGATCACCACCGGGCCGGGCGGGTTGCGTTTCGGCCCGGGTGGTTTCGGGTCGAGCAGTTCCTGCATGAATTGGGAGATTCGAAACATGGTTTTTTCAATCGGCTGGTTGTCCTGGGGGTGCCGCGTCTGCAGCGATTCTCTTCATCCGGATCCGATCCGCAACCCGGTCTTCTTCAGGATCCGGGTGCTGAACAGCACCTCGTGGCCGCGGTCGTCTTCGCCCAGCATGGCGGCGATCCGCGCCACCTTCTCCATCACCTCCGTCCGGTCCCTGCCGTGCACCATGGCGAACAGATTGTAGGGCCACTCCGGCAGATGGCGCGGGCGCCGGTAGGCGTGGCTGACGAATTCCAGTTCGCCGATGCGGCGGCCGTAGTGCTCCACCCGGTCGTCGGCCACGTCCCAGACGCTCATCCCGTTGCCGCGGAAGCCCAGGGTGTAGTGGTTGGGGACCGCCCCGATGCGCCGGATAACCCCATTGGACAGCATCCGGCGCATCCGTTCCATCACCTCGCCGCGGCTGCACCCCGCCTCCCTCGCCACCGCACCGTAGGGGTCCGGCACCAGCGGCAGTCCGGCCTGGGTGGCGACGACGATGCGCCGGTCCAGGGCGTCCAGAGGGGGGTTGGTGGTTTCGGGCATGGGGCTATTTCACCACAGAGGCACGGAGAGCACAGAGTTTTTTCCTGCGGCCGGGGGGCGGATTCTTCATCTGCAGCCGAAACGATTCACACGGCGGGCGTGATCAGACCTCGAACTTCAGGCCGACGAAGAACTCCTGCTCCTTGGGCATGTCGTAGACCTGGTATCCCGTGATCCGCTCGATCTCCTCCAGCACCCGGGGGATCCGTTCCGGCGTCTCGGTGGCGAGCACGAACCACATGTTGAGGCGGTGGTCGCGCTGATAGTTGTGGGCCACCTCGGGGAAGGCGTTGACCTGCTCCGCCACCCGCTCGAAGTCGTCGGCGGGGATGCTCATGGCACACAGGCTGAGGCCGCCACCGAGCCGTTCCGCATGGTACATGGGGCCGAAGCGGGAGAGTTGCTTCCGCTCCAGCATCCGGTTCAGGCGCCGGATCAGCTCCTCCTCGCTGATACCGAGGGCCTCGGCGGCCTCCCGGTAGGGGTGCGCAGCGATCGGAAACCCCTCCTGCAGCCGGTTGACGATGGCCCGGTCGATGGCATCCATCACTGGTAGCGGGCGCCCCGCTGCTTGAACCGGCGGCCGCTGAACAGCACCTTGTGCGGGATCTCGCGCAGGTCGTGGGATGCGATCATCTCGTCGATGATCTCCAGCACGCGGCCGCGGTCGCGGCCGTGGATCATGCAGAACAGGTTGTAGGGCCACTCCGGCAGCCGGCGCGGACGCTGGTAGCAGAGGGTGACGCAGGGCTGGGCCCCGAGCTGCTCGCCGATCTCCTCCAGCCGTTCGTCCGGCACGTCCCACACCACCATGGCGTTGGCGGTGTAACCCAGTTCATGGTGGCGCACGACGATTCCCATGCGCTTGATGATGCCCTCTTCCTGCAGCGCTGCGATGCGCTCGATCACCGCCTGCTCGTCCATCTGCAGCCGCGCGCCGATGTCGGCGTAGGGGCGGCTGCTCAGGGGCAGGCCGTCCTGGATCGCCTCGATCAGGCGGTAGTCGCGGTCACTCAGCACCACAGCGGGAACCCCAGGTCGATGTGGAACTGCCGCTCCAGGGGCAGGTCGAGGACCGGCAGGCCGGTGGCCCGTTCCATCTCCTGCAGGACCGCCTGCAGCCGCTCCTGGCTGGGGGCGGTGACCACGAACCAGAGGTTGTAGTGATCCTCCCGCTCGTAGTTGTGGTTGACCTCGCGAAAGTCGTTGATGATCGCCGCGATCCGCTCCAGATCGGCGGCCGGTACCGCCATGGCCGCCAGGGTGCTGGCACCGATGCGCTTGGGCCTGAACACCGGTCCGACCCGGCTGATCACCCCGTCCCGCTGCAACCGTTGCAGGATCTGCAACACCAGGGCCTCGCTGGTGCCGAGCTCCTCGGCCATGTCCCGGAACGGGGTGGGGGAGAGCGGCAATCCCTTCTGATACCGGTCCAGCAACCGTTTTTCCAGATCGTTCAATGCAATGCTCTCCCCGGCGCTGCCGCTGCCGCTGTCCTGATGCTCGAGCATGGGGGCGGTGGTCGGCATCCCTAGTGAACCTCTGGACGGAACCGGACGCCCCGGATCATGCCCGAAGGGGGCGGGAGCAGGGGCAGACTCACGGCCAATCGCAGGCCATCGGCAGGAGTTTCGGCGCGGCGATCGGGCACTTCTGCTGCGGAACGGGGGGTCATGATTCGTCAAAGTCCTGTGCGGTGGGCGCGGTCGGTGAAAAAGATGCCACTGGGCTTCTGCGCCGGCAGCCGGTGGGTCAGTTGCAGGGTCTCGGTGTCGTAGACCTGGATCTCGTCGCTGTCGCGCACCGAGATCCACACCTCCTCGCCGCGCGGGGTGAATTCCATGTGCAGGGTCCCCTTGCCGGTCTTCAGGGTCTTGATGATCTGCAGGCTCTCGGTGTCGATCACCTGGACCGTGTCGTTGTCGGGGAAGGCGAAGTTGACCCAGATCTGGCGGCCGTCGGGGCGCGCCATGACGAACACCGGCTGGCCATGGACCTGGATCCGCCCCTTCTCCTGCCAGTCGCCGGTCCCGACCACCAGTACCTCGTGGTGGCCGACCGCGGGCAGGAAGGCGCGGTCGCCGGCGATGGCCCAGCCCTCCAGGTGGGGCATCTTGTAGACCGGCAGTCGCTGCTCGCCCCTGCCGTAGTGGTCCAGGATGCGGCGGATCCCCCGCTCCGGGTGCCACAGGTCGAGCAGGGCGAGACCATCCTCGCCGAACAGGCCGGCGATGTAGTAGCGGCCGTCCGGGGTGATCAGGCCGTCGTAGGGGAGGGTGCCGGTGTCGGTGAAACGGGTGATCTCCGGGCTCGCCGGGTCGGTCATGTCGATGATCCAGGTCTCGCCGCTGTCGTAGAGGCCGACCACGAAGCGCTCGCCCGGGGCATCCACCAGGCCAACCGTCTTGGAGCCCTTCTCCCGGCCGTCACGCCCGGTGACCCGGGTGGCGGGGATGTCCGCCACCAGTGACAGGTCGTCGGAAGAGAAGATCTTCACCCCGCCGGGTTCATAATTGGAGACGGCGATCAGGCGACCATTCTGGGAGATGGCGCCGCCGATGCTGTTGCCGCCCTGGACCACGCGCCGTTCGATCCGCCCGCACAGGATGTCCACCTTGGTCAGGCCGCCATCACGGCCGAAGATATAGGCGTAGCGCTCGTCCCGGGAATAGACCGCCGAGGCGTGGGAGAGATCGCCCAGGCCGGTGACGCGGAACAGCTGCCGGTGGGCGCTGGTATCGATCACCAGCAGGCTGCCGCTGGCGCGCTCGACGATCACCCCCATGTCTCCGGTGCCGCGCAGCAGGCACTCCGCCCCCGCAGCGGTGGAGAACAGCAGCAGGGCCGCGAACCATGACAGCAGACGCCTCATGGGCGGATACCCCGCTTCAGCTGGCCGGCCAGCCAGTAGGCCTCGCGGTCGGTGAAGAAGGGGCGCCAGGGGGGCATCGGCGTGCCCGGTCGCCCGTGCAGGATGGTGGCCGCGAGTTGTTCGGTGCTCCAGCCGGCGAACCGGTCCGGTTTCAATGCCGGCCCCAGTCCCCCCTCCAGGCGCATGCCGTGACAGGAACCACAGTCGTGTCGCAGCAGGTAGATCAGTTCCGCCTGGCGCTGGGGAGGAATCTCGGCCAGCGCTGATCCCGTGGCCAGGGTCACGAGCAGAGAAAGCAGAAGAATGAACGGGTTACGGGGCAATGTGCGCTCCATGGGGATCGACGGCCGATGGTCGAATGAATCTAAAGCAGTGGCCTTGTGCGGGCATTGACCTCCGTCAACTCGACGGTGGTGGCGTGGTACCCGGGGATCCGGATCCGCGACCGCCCGATCGTCGCCCGTGGTCGCTTGACGGCTTGGCCGGAGTCGGCGGGAGAATCAGGTGGCGGAGTCTCCCGGATTCCGGCCTGTGTCAGTTTTCGTAACAAACCTC
>DRKP01000151.1 GCA_011051715.1 Sedimenticola thiotaurini
CCCGATCAGGCCCGCCACGCCAAATCTCCTTTGACACACGATCCGGCCAATCTGTATTAGGTTTTTATAATTTACTGTTTTCGTTATTATTTTTATCCGTGATCGTGGTGAGACTATTTCTCACATCCACTTGCCGATTGCAAGCAATGGAGTCGAAAAAAATCACATTTACCCCTCATCCCGGGGGATTGCCCGGTATGAATTCAGGGTTATCCCGGAGAAAAAACGAAGCGGGATCCCGTATCCGGCTTCACAGGCCCAGGTCCAGCACCGGGCTCTCCTCGTAGGCGGCCACGATCTCCACCGCCTCTCTCCAGCGTGCGTTGAGGTGCAGTGAGGGATGTTCCGCCTCCCCCCTTCCGTGCATGCGGATCATGCGCATCTGCCCGGCCGGACTGGTATAGCCCTGCAGCGCATCCAGCACCCTGGCCGCCGCCTTCGGGGCATTGCAGACCAGCACCATGTCGCAACCGGCATCCAGTGCCGACCGGGCGCGCCGGGGGTAGTCCCCCGCCTCTCCGGCGGCCGCCATCGTCAGGTCGTCGCTGAACACCACGCCCTGAAAGCCGAGCCGTTGGCGCAGGATCTGCTGCAGCCAGTAGCGGGAGAAACCGGCCAGCTGCGGGTCGGCCCGTTCGTAGATCACGTGCGCGGGCATCACCGCCTCCACGCCCCGTTCGATCAGGCGTTGAAACGGCAGCAGGTCGTCCATCATGATCTCCTCGGGATCGCGCCGGTCACGGGGCAGCGCCAGGTGGGAGTCCTCGACCACGTTGCCGTGGCCGGGAAAGTGCTTGGCGACCGCGGCCATGCCCGCTTCGTGCATCCCCCTCATCCAGGCCGTGGCCAGTTCGGCAACCACCCCCGGCTGGGCATGGAACGCCCGGTCCCCGATCACCTCGCTGGCGCCACTGCCCAGATCCACCACCGGCGCAAAGCTGAAATCGATTCCCGCGGCACGCAGCTCAGCTGCCATCAGCCAGCCCACCTCGTGTGCCCACTGCAGGGCCAGGGCCGGATTTTCGTCGTGGCAGCGCCCGAACCAGGCCGCGGGGGGCAGCCGGGTGAAACCGTCCCGGAAGCGCTGGACCCGGCCACCCTCCTGGTCCACCGCCACCAGCAGGGCCGGTTCACGCAGCCGGTGCAGTTCCGTCACCAGGGCACGCAACTGTTCCGGCGATTCGAAGTTGCGGCTGAACAGGATGACGCCGCCGGCGATGGGATGGCGCAGCATGTCGCGCTCTTCACCGGTCAACTCGATGCCGGCGATATCCAGCATCAAAGGGCCGTGGCTCATGGGTCGGTTCTCCCGCTGGTCTGATGTTCAGTTCCGGCGTCGCCTGCCGATACGCCGGCTGACAGGACTCTATCACGGATACCGGACAACACCATGCCACGCCCCCAGCCCCTTGTGACCGCCCTGCTTCTGCTGTTGCTGTTTCCCCTCGCCTGCCCGGCGGCGGAGGACGGGGAACAGGAAAAGGTGCAGGTGGAGTACCTGAAGCTGTCCCCCTCGCTGGTGGTGAACGTCCAGGGCGGCGCCCGCTACGTGCGTTGCGACGTCCAGCTGATGACCCGCGATCCGGAAGCGCTGGAGTCGCTGAAACTGCACACCCCGGCCATTCGTCATGAGCTGCTGCTGCTGCTGAGCGATCAGCAGGGGGCGGAGCTGAAACAGCCGAAGGGAAAGGAGAAGCTGCGCAAACAGGCGCTGAAGGCGGTACAGGGGGTGATGAAGGAACTGACCGGTTCCCCGTCGGTGGACGACCTCTTCTTCACCAGCTTCTTCGTCCAGTAGCCGGGTCCTGCCACCCCCTCCTCATTTCCGGAGCCGGTCGGGCACCGAAACCCGGGGTCGATGAACCGGCCCGAAAGTGCCGCCGGTCAGCCTTCCCGGATGCGGACCTCCATCCCCGCCCCGACCAGTGGGAACAGCTGCAGCAGATCGGCATTGCGCATGCGGATGCAGCCATGGGAGCGGGGAACCCCCATCGGTTCGCTGTCGGGGCAGCCATGGATATAGATGAAACGCCGCAGGGTGTCCCTCGAGCCACCGCGGTTGCGGCCCGGCTCGCGGCCGGTGAGCCAGAGGATGCGGGTCAGGATCCAGTCCCGATCCGGCCAGCGCCGGGCCAGCTCCGGCGAATAGATCTCGGTGGTGGGACGGCGCCCCACGAAGACCCGGTTCACCGGTTCCCCGTCGCCGATACAGAGGCGGATGGCATGGAGCCCGCGGGGGGTGCAGCCGCTGCCCGCCTCCTCGCCGGGGCCGTTGGCGGCGGAGGAGACCGGAAACCGCAGCGGTCTCCTCCCCTCCTCCAGCAGGGTCAGGGTCTGATCGCCCAGGTCGATCTCGATCCGCCGCGTCACTGCGACCATTCGCGGTATGGGTGCTCGATCAGGCTGGCGTTGTAGTAGCGCGGATCACCGGAGACCTCTTCCCCCGCCCACTCCGGCCGCTCGAACGGCTCGTCTTCCGAGGCCAGCTCGACCTCGGCGATCACCAGCCCCCGGTTGGCGCCCTCGAAGACGTCCAGCTCCCAGACGTGGCCGCCATGCCTCACCCGGTAGCGGGTCTTGTCGATCACCGGCTGCCGGGCCATGGTGCGCAGCAGCTCCTCCCCCTCCTGCAGCGGGATCTCGTATTCGTACTCCGCCCGCCGGATGCCGGTGGTTGCGCTCTTGATGTTGAGGAGCGCCCGGCCGCCACCCACCCGCACCCGCACGGTGGCGTTCTCCCGGTTGCACAGGTAACCCTGCTTCAGCCGGTCCTGCCCGATCACCTGGTCGCGCCAGCCGTCTCCCGTCACCAGGAACTTGCGTTCGATCTCGATGGCCATGATTCTGCTTCCGTCTCCATTGCCTGGCTGGGTGGGATTCCGGCGCCCGTGATCAGTCTCTCTCGAACAGGGCGATGGACTCGACGTGGGTGGTGTGGGGGAACATGTCCATCACCCCGGCGCTGACCAGCCGGTAACCGTGGCGCTGCACCAGCTCTCCGGCGTCCCGGGCCAGGGTGCCGGGGTAGCAGGAGACGTACAGGAGCCGGCGCACACCGAGGCGGGGAAGGTGCTCCAGCACCTCCAGCGCCCCGGAGCGGGGCGGATCCAGCAGCGCCTTGTCGAACGACTCCAGCAGCCAGGGCTCCCGCTGCAGCGAGTCGTACAGGTTGGCGGTGTAGTACCGGGTGTTGCCGATGCCGTTGTGGCGGGCGTTGTCCCGCGCCCGCTGCACCAGGCCGGCATCGCCCTCCACTCCCACCACCTCGTCACAGCGGCGCGCCAGCGGCAGGGTGAAGTTGCCCAGGCCGCAGAACAGGTCCAGCAGCCGTTCCTCCGGTTGCGGATCCAGCAGCGCCACCGCGCGATCCACCATGCGCCGGTTCAGCGCACGGTTGACCTGGGTGAAATCGGCGGGGAGGAAGCGGATCTTCACCGACTGGTCCGGCAGCAGGTAGTACAGGTCGGCCGGCGCCCCCTCCAGCGGACGCACGCTCTCCGGCCCGCCCTCCTGGATATAGGGGACGATGCCGTGGTCGGCGCCGAAACGGCGCAGTTTTTCCAGGTCCTCCGCGGTGGGCGGATCGAGCAGCCGGAACACCAGTACGCAGGCCTCGTCACCGGCCGCGACCTCGATCTGGGGAATGCGCCGGCGCACGCTGAGGGACTCGACGAGCCGGGCCAGGGGGTGGATCAGGGTCCCGACCCGGGGATCCAGGACGTCGCAGCGCCCGGTGTCGGTGATGAAACTGGTGCCGCGCTCCCGGAACCCCACCAGCACCCGCTCCTTCTTCGCCACATACTTCACCCCCAGCCGGGCCTTGCTGCGGTAGCCCCAGACGCTGCCGGCACCCAGGGGTGGCAGCACCTGTCCGGGCGTCACCCCGCCGATGCGCTGCAGCGCGTCCAGCAGGGCCTGCTGCTTGTGGGCGATCTGCGCCTCGGGGCGCTGGTGCTGCAGGCTGCAGCCACCGCAGACACCGGCCTGGGGACAGCGGGGTTCGACCCGCTCTGGTGACGGCTCCAGCACCTCCAGCACCCGGCCTTCGTCGTGCTTGCGCTGCTGGCGGGTATAGAGGAAACGGACCCGCTCCCCCGGCAGCGCCCCCTGGACGAAGACCGTCTTCCCCTCCACCCGGGCGATGCCGCGGCCGTCATGGCTCATGGCGTCGATGGAGACGGTGACCGGTTCGGTCGGCAGCCGGCGGCGCCTGGATCGCCCCATGGCCGCTATTTTTTCCGCCAGGCGCCACCGGCGTCCTGGTACCACCAGCCGGCGTCGGCCTTCTGCACCCAGGTGCGGGCGAAGGTGTCGCGGATCTGTTTCTCCCAGTCGGGGTGGCCGTTGGCGGCGGCGATGGCGCGGTACAGGGCATCCCGGTCGCGGTTCTCGGCCGCCACCAGTTTCTTCACCCGGTTGCGCTCCTTCAGCGGGACGGCCCCGGCGTCGCGGATGGCGATGCGGGCATCACGGGTGAAACCGATGGCGCCGCTGCGGTAATAGGGCCTGAGCTGGGCGTTGCGCTGTTTCATCGCCGCCTGCAGCTTGCGGATCTGGGGGGTGTCGACGGTGAAGTCGGGTTCGGCGGCCCGGGCGACGGGGATCAGGAGATCGAGCAGCCGCATGGCGTAGCCGCCATCTTCCTGCGGCAGCAGCGACGCCCCCTTGTCCCCGGCCGGGGCCGGCGCCCGTTTCTGCTCCTTGCCGAGGATGTCGTCGACGATCTTCTCCGCCGCCTGTTCCGCCTGGGCGGCGGGAAAATAGATGTTGATGGTGACGCAGGCGGTGAGCAGCAGCAGCGACAGCAGCCCTCCGCCGATCTTGAATCTGTTCATATCACTTCACTCCCGGAGAATTCATCGGTTGCTGGGGATGCCGGCCCATACCGGCCACAGGCTATTCGATCACCGGCGCCACGTCCGTTTCCGTGATCTCCCGCAGCTTCTGCACCAGCAGTTCCCAGTCGGTGCGGCGGTTGAAGCCGACGATGTCGATACGCGGAATGCCGCCGCCCTGGACCAGGTAGTATCCCTGCTTCGCCGGCGCAACGCCCCCCATGTCACAGATACCGTCGTGCAGCCGGCAGCGAATGCCGAGCCGGGAGTAGCCGAACTCCTCGAACACCCGCAGAAAACTGCGCGACAGGGCGCCGGAGAGGCCGGCTCCGCCCAGATTGGCGATGTTGTCCACCGCCCGCTGGCTGATCCGGTGCGGCGTGTCGTCGTCCGCCGGTGTCTGGAACCGGGCATCGAAGGCGACCGGCCGCCAGCCCTCCAGCCGCAGGCCGCTGATCTCGCCATCGAGCCTGCCGGTGATCTTACCAAAGGAGAAGGTGCGGGTCAGGGTCTCCAGATCGAGGCCGTGGATCCGGATGTCCGCACTCAGTACCGGCAGCGGTCCGAACAGATCCTCCAGCCGCAGGTTACGGATCAGGATGCGGCCATCGAAGATCCGGATCAACAGGGTTCCGTCCACCGACAGGGTGCCGTCCCGGTAACTGATCATGGGGATCATGCCGGACAGCCTGCCCGCCAGCTCCGGCCAGCCGAACGAGCGGGTCACCCGCTCGATGGAGACCGGGGTGAGAAACCCCTGGAAGCTCCCCTCCAGCCCGCCGTCGCTGCCGATCCCGGCCAGCGAGAGACGGTCGACGTGGAGCTCACCATCCCACAGCGGCAGCACCAGGGGGCGTTCCAGGGCCACCCTGTCCGGGCCGATACGCAACTCCATCGCGGCACCGCCGAAGGGAATCCGCAACAGGCGCCCCCCCTTCCAGGCCAGCCGGTTGCCGCCGCCCGGTGCGTCCGCCCGCCAGCGCAGATCGCCGCTCAGGCCCCGCAACTGCAGCTGCCCCGGCTGTTCCACGTCGACCCCGTCCAGCTGCAGCCGGAAGCCGGAGGGCTCATCCAGGGTGGCCTCCAGCCGGACGCGGCCATCGAGCTGCAGCTGGTCGTACGCCGGATCGCCGAGCGCCGGTTGCAGATAGCTGCTGAACAGGCGGCCGACATCGCTCCAGCCGGAGCTGAGATGGCCACCGTCGAGGCTGGCGCCGGCGCCGGTGAGGGAGAGTCGCAGCTCTCCCTGCAGCCGCAGCAGACCCGGATCCCGGTAGTCCAGCGCCGACAGCGTGAGCCGCCGCCCCGTCAGCCGCCAGTCGCTGGCGAGGGTGATCGCGCCCCGCTCCGGGGAGAGATAGGCGAAGGGGGTGAGCAGGGCCCCCTGGAGCAGCTGCAGCCGCTGCTGGCCGGCGATGGCGGCGCCACTGCCGCTGGCGCCGCCATCCCACTGCAGCGCCACGCCGTCACCCAGGTAGGTCCCATCCGGGTTGGAGAAGGCGAGAGCGTTCAGGGTGAGGCCCCAGCGGCCACGCTCCAGCCGGTCGCCGTCACCGGCGGCCCGGAGCGACAGGGCCATGGTTCCCCCTAGACCCGGTTGCGGTGCCACGCCGAACAGCGCGGGAAGGCGGGACAGCTCGAGCCCGGTCGCCGTCGCACTCCCCTGCCAGCGGCCCCCGCGATCGGCCAGTTCCAGGGCCAGACGGCCACCGGCGACAACGACATCCTTCAGCTCCAGCTCCAGACTGGAGCGGTCCTGCCGCCAGTCGAAGCGCAGCGGGGCGGAACGGGCGCTGACCGGAGCGGACTGCAGGCTCAGGCGGCCGCTGCCACAGCCGATGCCCCGGTCCGACAGGGTGCCGTCGCCGCACACCACCCGGATCCCTTCGACCGGGCCCGGCAGGAGCCGGTGCCGGAATCTCCGCGCCTGCAGTTCGAATGCCTGCCGGGCGCCGGCGCGGTCACCCAGATCGACGCTCAGGGAGACCCCCTGCAGCGCCCAGTCCTCACCCTGCAGTGCCCCGATCTGCAGTTGCAGCAGCTGCACTGCCCAGGCGGTGGCCAGGGTGCCCAGCAGAGACAGGCCGACGAGCGCCGGCCGGAGCCCCCTATTCGGCAGGAAAGACACCGGTGGAGAGGTAGCGGTCGCCGCGATCGCAGATGATGGTCACCACCACCGACTCCGGGTTCTCCCGGGCGACCTGCAATGCCGCCGCCACCGCGCCGCCGGAGGAGATGCCGCAGAAGATGCCCTCTTCGCGGGCCAGCCGGCGGGTGGTCTCCTCCGCCAGTTCCTGGGTGACGTCCATCTCCCGGTCCAGCAGGCCGGGATCGAAGATGGCCGGCAGATAGGCGGCCGGCCAGCGGCGGATGCCCGGGATGCTGGCCCCTTCCGCCGGCTGCACCCCGATGATGCGGACCGCCGGATTGCGCTGCTTCAGATAGCGGCCGACCCCCATGATGGTGCCGGTGGTGCCCATGGCGCTGACGAAGTGGCTGACCTGGCCGCGGGTATCGTTCCAGATCTCCGGCCCGGTGGTGCGGAAGTGGGCGTCGGGGTTGTCGGGGTTGGCGAACTGATCCAGCACTCTCCCCTCGCCGGCCTCGGCCATCTGCCGTGCCAGGTCCCGCGCCCCCTCCATGCCCTGCTCCCGGGTGACCAGGACCAGTTCCGCTCCATAGGCGCGCATGGAGGCGCGCCGCTCCAGGCTCATGTTCTCCGGCATGATCAGCCGCAGCCGGTAGCCCCTGATCGCCGCCGCCATGGCCAGGGCGATGCCGGTGTTGCCGCTGGTGGCCTCGATCAGGGTGTCGCCGGGATGGATCTCGCCCCGCTCCTCGGCCCGGACGATCATGTTCATCGCCGGCCGGTCCTTCACCGATCCGGCCGGGTTGTTGCCCTCCAGCTTGACCAGCACCCTGCCGCCCCCCGCGGCCGGCAGGCGCTGCAACCGCGCCAACGGGGTGGCGCCGACGAAGGCCTCGATGGTTGGATACTCCATGAGCGCAAGTGTACTGCAACCGGGGGGCGAAAACGATGCTACTATGCGGGGAAAAATCGTTCCCTCATCATCCCAGTACGCCAGAATGCCACCCACGTCACCACTTCGGACCCCACTCCTGCCGCTGTTGCTGAGCGGCGTGATCACCCTGTCGCCGGGCACCGTCGGCGCGGCCCCATCGGAAGAGTATTTCTACCAGGAGATGCCCCTGGTACTCACCGCCACCCGGCTGGAGCAGCCCCTGCTGGAGACGCCGGCATCGGTGACGGTGATCGACCAGCGCCTGATCCGCGCCTCCGGCGCCCTCAATATCCCCGATGTCCTGCGGCTGGTGCCGGGCATGCAGGTGGCCTACGTCACCGGCCAGCGCATGTCGGTCACCTACCATGGCGGCGCCGACGAGTTTGCCCGCGACATGCAGGTGCTGGTGGACGGTCGTTCGGTCTACGATCCGGGCTTCGGTGGCGTCGCCTGGTCGGACCTGCCGCTGGAGCTGTCCGATGTCTACCGGATCGAGGTGATCCGGGGCCCCGACGCCGCCGCCTATGGTTCCAATGCCTTCGCCGGTACCATCAACATCATCACCGAGCACCCCACGGGCCAGCAGGGCAACTTCCTCAAGGCCACCATCGGTGAAGGCGACAGGCGCCAGCTGTTCGCCCGGCACGCCGGCGGCGCCGACGGATTCAGCTACCGCCTGTCGGCCAACTACCAGGAGGACAGCGGCTTCGACAGCCGCCCGGACGACGGCCTGCTCCGGTCACTCAGCTTTCGCGGCGACTACCAGGGCAACGCCCGGGACCGTTTTCTGATCGAGGCCGGCTACAGCAGCAACCGGATCGGCGAGGGTTTCTACGACGACCCCTTCCAGCCGCCCCGTGACGCCGACCACGTCAATCACTTCCAGCAGCTGCGCTGGACCCATACAGCGGACGAGAACAACGAGTTCTCGCTGCAGTTCTACCACAACTACCAGAGGATCGACGATCACCTCGAGGTGGAGGTCCCGCCCCTGCCACCGCTGGCCTACGGCCTCGGTTTCACCACCCACCGCTACGACATCGAGGCCCAGTACACCTCGCAGCTCGGCCCGTCCCTGCGGCTGGTGGGCGGCGCCGGGGTGCGCAGGGACAGCATCCAGAGTATCTGGGTGCTCAACCGGGAGGAGTGGATCGAGCGTGACCAGGCGCGGCTGTTCGCCAACCTGGAGTGGCGCCAGCGCTCCAATCTGCAGTGGAATCTGGGCGGCATGTTCGAGAAGTTCGAGGGCAAGCGGGGGCTGTTCTCACCGCGCCTGGCGGTCAACTACCAGTTCGCGACCGGCCAGGGGCTGCGCCTGATCGCCTCCCGCGCCTACCGCATGCCCACCCTGTGGGAGGACAATGCGGAGTTCGTCGCCTTCCTGGCCGCGGACATGACCCCGGTCGACTATCTCTACAAGACGCTGGAAGAGCTGGATCCGGAAGAGATGACCTCCTATGAAGTGGGCTACCTCGGCGACTTCCCCCGCTGGGGAACGCGTCTCGATCTGAGACTGTTCCACGAGCGCATCCGCAACACCATCAGCGACATGCACATCGGTACCATTGCCGGTCCCTGGCCGATCCCGGGAGGCGAAGGGGCCGGCAGCTACATGAACGGCGGCCATCTGACCATCGATGGCCTGGAACTGGACCTCACCTATGAACCGACCCCCGCGGCCCTGGTCAAACTCGGTTACAGCCTGGCCGATGCCTCCGGAGAACAGTTGAAGGACATCCCCGGCGATGGTCGCGTCATCATGCGCAGCCTGGACCAGGCGGTGCCGCGCCATACCCTGAGCCTTCTCGGCAGCTACCGTTTCCGCGGCGGCCTCGAGCTGAGCTCCGCCTACTACTACATGAGCGAAATGACCTGGGGCGGCGAAGGAACCGAGGTGCCGGTGTATCAGCGGCTGGATCTGCGCCTGGGTCAGCGCTTCCGGCTGTCCGACAGTGATCTCGACGTCGCCCTGATCTTCCAGAACCTGGGAGGCGACACCATCGATTTCATGAACTCCCCGGAGATCAACCAGATCAACATCTGGACCCAGCGCCTGTATCTGCAGGCCCAGCTCCAGTTTCATTGATCATTGCAACGGACGAGGCGGCATCCCGCAGCAGCACAGTGGATACAGACCGCTCCTTCTCACCCCGCCAGCGACCGCCGGCGCAGCCGGCGTTCAGGGACGGATCCGGATGAATCGGGCCAGGGCCGCCAGCAACACGCCGGCCCCGGGGCAGGCGCGCCCGGGCGTGTCAGACCGTGCCCGGACGTTGCTGCTGTTGCTGCTCCTCCTGCTGCTGCCGCCCCTGGCCGGCGCCGGCCCGCGGATCCTGGTGGTGACCGGTGGCGACAGCGATGTCTACCGGCAGATGCTGGACAGTGTGAGAGCGGGCATCGACGGCTTCTGCCCGGACGTCGCCACTCCCGACTGTGCCCCGCGACTGATCGAGAAGGGGCTGGATGACGGAATCCTGGAGCGACTCGGGCAGGAGGGGGAACGCTGGTCGCTGATCGTCACCGTCGGAATCGAGGCCGCGCGGGCGCTGCAGGCCCGGGAGATCCGGGTACCGGTGCTCAATACCCTGATCCCCCGCTCCGCCGCCGCCGAACTGGGGCTCTCCCCGGCGGGGGAGGAGGGTTCCCGTTCCGCCGTCTTCATCGATCAGCCCCTGCGCCGCCAGTTGCAGCTGATCCCCCTGATCCGCCCCGAACGCCATCGACTGGGTGTCCTGCTCGGTCCCACCACCCGTGACAGCGCCGCGGCGGTGCGTCTCGACGGACGCGAACTCGGCCTGCAGGTGCAGGTCCGGGAGGTGGACGACGGCGACAAGGTGGGACAGGCGGTCCGGCGCATCCTGTCGCGCAGCGACGTGCTGCTGGCCCTGCCCGACCCGCTGGTATACAACCGCTGGACCATCGTCAACATCATGCTCTCCAGCTACCACAGCCGGGTGCCGGTGATCGGCTTCTCCGCCGCCTATGTGCGCTCGGGGGCCGTCGCCGCCGTCTATTCGACACCGGAGGACGTGGGACGCCACGTCAGCGACCTGATCCGCCGCTTTCTCGCCGATCCGCGACGACGCCTGCCCGCGCCCCAGTACCCGCGCTATTTCCATGTCAGAATCAATACCCAGGTGGCCCATTCGCTCGGCATCGAGCTGCCGTCCGCAGACGATGTCCAGCGCCGCCTGGAAGCACTGGAGGGCCCATGAACCTCAGGCGCCTGTCCCGGATCAAGACCCGTGCCCTGATGCTCGGCATCCTGCCGGCGGCGATCATGGCTCTCACCCTGACCGGCTATATCGTCACCGCCCAGCTGAAGAGCATCAACCGGGCGTTCCAGGAACAGGGGCAGGCCATCGCCCGCCAGGCCGCCGCGGTCAGCGTCTACGGCCTGTTCTCCGGTGAGAGGCAGCTGCTGGAGCGGATCCTCCAGAGCATCCTCGACTACCCGGACGTGATCACCATCCAGGTCACCGACGGCTCCGGGGAGACCCTGGTGAAACTCGGCGAACAGTCGCGGGAAGAGCCCGATGACGGGCACCGCGCCTCCTTTCACAGCTTCTCCGCCCCGGTCTATTCGCTCTACGTCCCCCCGGAGATGGAGGATTTTCCCGACCAGATCGACAACACCATCACCAACGAGGACACCGCCCCTCCCCTGATCGGGATGGTCACGGTCACCCTGAGCGACCGGCGGTTGCGCCAGGAGCAGCGGGAGATCCTGTTCAACAGCCTGCTGGTGCTGTTGCTCGGCCTGCTGGTCACCGGGGTGGTGGCCATCGCCCTCGGCCACCGCATCACCCGCCCGCTGTCGAATCTCACCCAGTCGGTGATCCGGATGAAGCACGGCGATTTCTCCACCCGGGTGCCGGAGATCTCGGACGGCGAGATCCGCAGCCTGGAAGAGGGCTTCAACGCCATGGCCAGGGCGCTGTCCGACTCCCAGGAGATCCTGCAGCACCAGATCAACCAGGCCACCGCCGACCTGACCCAGACCATGGAGGCGCTGGAGATCCAGAACGTGGAGCTGGACCTGGCACGCAAGCGGGCGCTGAAGGCGAGCAACGCCAAGTCGGAGTTCCTGGCCAACATGAGCCACGAGATCCGCACCCCGATGAACGGCATCATCGGCTTCACCCGGCTGCTGCTGAAGACCGAGCTGACCGACGAGCAGCGTGACCTGGCCCAGACCATCGAACATTCGGGGGCCAGCCTGCTGAAGATCATCAACGACATCCTCGACTACTCCAAGCTGGAGTACGGCAAGCTGGAGCCGGAATCGATCCCGTTCGATGTCGCCAGCTGCTTCGAGGAGCCGGTGACGCTGCTGGCCCCAGGCGCCCACGAGAAGGGGCTGGAGCTGGTGCTGCTGATCTACTCCGACGTCCCGGCCAGGCTGGTCGGCGACGAGACCCGGATCCGCCAGATCCTGGTCAACCTGCTCGGCAACGCCATCAAGTTCACCCACCGCGGGGAGATCGTGGTGCGGGTGATGCTGGAGGAGGAGAGCGAGGAGGAGTGCACCCTGGCCTTCACCGTCACCGACACCGGCATCGGCATCCCGCGGGAGGTGCAGGATGAACTGTTCAACTCGTTCAGCCAGGGCAGCAGCGCCACCAGCCGTGTCTATGGCGGCACCGGCCTGGGACTGAGCATCTCGCGCAAGCTGGCCGAGACGATGCAGGGGCAGATCACCCTGGAGAGCGGAGTCGGCAGGGGCTCCAGCTTCCGTGCCTCGATCCGGCTGAAGAAGGAGGCCTCCGGCTCCCCCCCGCCGGCCCCGCAGCCGCTGCGGGGGGTCTCCTGTGTCCTGCTGGACGAACACCGGCTGTCGCGGCTCTCGATCCGCCACCTGGTGATGGCGATGGGGGTGGAGGTGCTGGAGGAGACGGAGGCCGGGAAACGGCCTTCACTGGTGATCCTCGGACTCTCCGCCGCGGAACTGGAGCAGGCAGGGCAGCGGCTGGACGAGGTCGGCAGCCGCTGGCAGGCGCCCTGCCTGGTGCTGGCCAGCACCTCCAGTATCGATACCCTGAAACGGATCCAGCGGCTGGGGGCCTTCCGCTGCATCAGCAAACCGGTGAAGCGGACAACCCTGGAGCGGGTGCTGCTGGAGGTGATCACCGGCGACCATGGGGTGGGCGGTGACCAGCGGGAAGCGGCGGACAGCGTCCCCGACTACCGTGGCAGGCGCTTCCTGGTGGCCGACGACAACCCGGTCAACCTGCGCCTGATCCAGGCGTTGCTGGCCCAGACCGGTGCCGACGTCACCGCCGTGGCGCGGTCGCAGGAGGCGGTGGAGCGGGCCGTGCGGGAGCACTTCGACCTGATCCTGATGGACCTGCATATGCCGGAACTGGACGGTGCCGGGGCCACCCGCCGGATCCTGGAGCAGAGCCCGGCCGGCCAGGCGCCACCGATCGTCGCCCTGACCGCGGACGCGGTCCCCGAACACCGGCAGCAGGCACTGCAGGCGGGAATGGTGGACTACCTGGTCAAGCCGGTGCACGAGAAGCGCCTGTGGCAGGTCATCGGCCGCCTGCTGGGGGGGCAGACCGCGGGCGGGGACGTCATCACCGCGCCGGCCGGTGCCGGCGGTCACCGCGACCCGGCCACCGCCCTCGATGCCACCGGCGGCAACCGGGAACTGGCGGCGGAGCTGTTCCGCCACTTCCTGGCGGAGCTGCCGAATCAGCTGGCGATCCTCACCGACAGCGCCCGGGAGGAGCGCTGGCAGGCCCTGGCCGAGGAGGCCCACCGGCTGCAGGGAGGCGCCGCTGTCTGCGCCCTGCCGGAGCTGCAGCGGCTGGCGGGTCGGCTGGAACAGGCGGCCAGGGCGGAACGGGAGTCGGAGGCGAAGGAGCTGCTGGAGCGGGTGATGGCTGCGGCCGGGGAGATCCTCGGGCAATCGCCGGCGCCGGACGCGCCGGCCTGAGGCCCGCTCCGACCCGGGTGGGCCCTGTGGGGGATGGTCAGCCGCCCAGCAGACGCTTCATCTCCCGCACCGCCCCCTCCAGGCCGGAGAACAGGGCACGGGCGATGATGGCATGGCCGATGTTCAGCTCGCGGATACCGTCGATGGCGACGATGTCGTGCACGTTGTGATAGTCGAGACCGTGACCGGCATTGACCTGCAGTCCCAGCTCCCGGCCCAGCACCACCGCCTTGCGGATCTCCTCCAGCCGGGCCCGGCGCTGGTCACGGTTCTGCGCATCGGCATAGTGGCCGGTGTGGATCTCCACCACCGGCGCGCCCACCGCGGCCGCCGCCTCCAGCTGCCGCGGGTCGGCATCGATGAACAGGGAGACCCGCACGCCCGCCTGCGCCAGCGCCGCGCAGAAGTCGCGCAACGCCTCCTGGTTGGAGGCCACGTCGAGCCCCCCCTCGGTGGTCAGCTCCTGGCGCCGTTCCGGCACCAGGCAGCAGTCCGCCGGGGCGATGCGGCAGGCGATCCCCAGCATCTCGTCGGTGGCCGCCATCTCCAGGTTCATGCGTGTCTGCAGAACGCCGGCGAGCAGCTCCACGTCCCGGTCCTGGATGTGGCGCCGGTCCTCCCGCAGATGGATGGTGATGGCGTCGGCACCCGCCTGTTCCGCCACCAGGGCCGCCTGCAGGGTCTCCGGGTAGCGGGTCCCGCGCTGCTGGCGCAGGGTGGCCACGTGGTCGATGTTGACCCCGAGCAGGATCCGGTTGCGGGAAGGTGTCATCGGTCGTCGTCTCCGGCGGCGTGTGGATGGTCGAACAGCTCCCGGCTCTTCAACGGCCGGTCGCCGAGATAGTGGGCCAGCACCTGGCGGCTCAGCCGGCGGGCCTCCGCCAGCTGCCGCGGCCCCAGCGGACGGTCCCGGTGCAGCGCCAGCAGGGTGGCGCCACTGATCGCGTCGGCGTCGCCGGGTCGGGCCGGGACCGGCCCCTGCTCCGGGCGGTAATGATACCTGCGTTCGGGCACCAGGGGGGAGTCGGTCTCCGCCTCCCGGTCCAGGATCAGGCCGTAGCCGAGGCACTCCAGCAGCTGCAGCTCGAACCGGCGCAGGGCCGGCTCCAGCGCCTCCGGATCGGCCAGCCGCTCCAGGGTGCCGGCGTAGTGGCTGAACAGGGTGGTGCCGGGATCGCCGCGCCGGGTCAGGCGCAGCAACAGCTCGTTCAGGTAGAAGCCGCAGTAGAGCGCCCTGCCCGCCAGCGGCAGCGGCGCAGCGGCGGCCTCGTAGCGCACCAGGGTCTTCACCTCGCCGCGTCCGCTCCAGGCGATCAACAGTGGCGTGAACGGCTGCAGCAGGGCCGCCCCCCCACCACCCCGCCGGCCTTTCACGCCCCGGGCGACGGCGGCGAGACGCCCCGCCTCCGGGGTGAAGAACTCCAGCAGCAGGCCGTGGTTTCCGTAGGCCCGGCGGTGCAGCACGAAGGCGGGGCCGAGGGCGGTCGGGCTACTTCTCCCCATATCCCAGCCGGATCAGGGCACTCTCGTCACTGGACCAGCTCTTCTTCACCTTCACCCAGATCTGCAGGAACACCCGGGTGCCGAAGAAGCGCTCCATCTCCTCCCGGGCCCGGGTCGCCACCTCCTTCAGCGCCGCCCCCTTGCGACCGATGACGATGTTCTTCTGCCCTTCCCGCTCCACCCAGACGATGGCAGCGATCCGGTAGAGCCCCTCCTCCTCCTGGAACTGCTCGATCTCCACCGTCAGGGCATAGGGGATCTCCCGGGCGGTGCGGCGGATCAGCTGCTCGCGGATGAACTCGGCGGCGAAGAAGCGCTCGCTGCGGTCGCTGAGCTGGTCCTCCGGAAAGAAGTTGGCGTTCTCCGGCAGCAGGGCGAGTACCTTCGTCTCCAGCTCGGCCACGTTGTCCCCCTGCCGCGCCGAGACCGGGAACACGTCGGTGAACGGAAAGCGGGAGGAGACCTCGGCGATGAAGGGCAGCAGCCGGTTCTTGTCCCTGGCCCTGTCCACCTTGTTCACCACCAGCACCACCGGCAGCTTCGCCCGTTGCAGCGCCTGCAGCACCGCCTCGTCCTCCTGGGTCCATTTCAGCGCCTCGACCAGGAACAGCACCAGGTCGACGTCGGCCAGGGCGGTACGGGCGGTGCGGTTCAGGTAGCGGTTCATCGGCTGATCGCCACGCTGGTGGATGCCGGGGGTGTCGACGTATACGA
>DRKP01000152.1 GCA_011051715.1 Sedimenticola thiotaurini
ACGGTGACCGCCGCTGCCGGCGGCCCCGCTGGTCTGTTCTTCTCCTGCCGATCCGGCTGCGGACTGCCCGGGTGCGCCGGAATCCATGGTTGCCCGCGCGGCGGGTCGATCATACTACGCGGGGAGGGGAATCCCAGGCAAACGGGGGGCATGCATTCGTCCGCCGATCGGACTATGATCCGCGCTGCCCATGCAAGCACTCCGGCTCCACGATCTGCGCAAGACCTACCGCAACGGCTTCGAGGCCCTGAAGGGGATCGACCTCGATATCGCCGAGGGGGATTTCTTTGCCCTGCTGGGACCGAACGGGGCCGGCAAGTCCACCGCCATCGGTATCATCAGTTCGCTGGTGACCAAGACCGCCGGGCGGGTGGAGGTGTTCGGCCACGACCTGGACCGGGATCCGGAGGGGGTGAAGAGCTGCATCGGCCTGGTGCCGCAGGAGTTCAACTTCAACCAGTGGGAGCCGGTCGGGGAGATCGTGGTCAACCAGGCCGGCTACTACGGCATCGGCCGCCGCGAGGCGTGGCGGCGGGCGGAGCAGAGCCTGCGCCAGCTGGAGCTGTGGGAGCGGCGCACGGTGATGGCGCGCAACCTCTCCGGCGGCATGAAGCGGCGGCTGATGATCGCCCGCGCCCTGGTGCACCGGCCGCGGCTGCTGATCCTGGACGAGCCCACCGCCGGGGTGGACATCGAGATCCGCCGCTCCATGTGGGAGTTCCTCACCGGGATCAACCGCCAGGGCACCACCATCATCCTCACCACCCACTACCTGGAGGAGGCGGAGAGCCTGTGCCGCCACATCGCCATCATCAACCACGGCCGCATCGCCGAGCACAGCAGCATGGAGAAGCTGCTGCACCGGCTGCACACGGAGAACTTCATCCTCAACCTGGCCGACCTGCTGCAGCAGGCCCCGGCCCTGGAGGGCTACCCGTGCCGCCTGGTGGACGGCTACACCCTGGAGGTGGAGGTGAGCCGTGAACAGGGGGTCAATGCCCTGTTCCGGCAGCTGGACCGACGCGGCATCCGGGTGGTGAGCCTGCGCAACAAGCAGAACCGGCTGGAGCAGCTGTTCATGGACATGGTGGAGGCCCATCGCCGGTCGGGAGGCGACGCATGACCCGCTGGCAGCGCTACCGCACCGCCTTTCTCACCATCCTGATCAAGGAGGTGCTGCGCTTCAGCCGTATCTGGGTGCAGACCATCCTGCCGCCGGTGATCACCACCACCCTCTACTACATCATCTTCGGCAACCTGATCGGCCAGCGCATCGGCGAGATGGACGGTGTGCGCTACATCGATTTCATCGTCCCCGGGCTGATCCTGATGGCGGTGATCACCAACTCCTACGCCAACGTGGTGTCGTCGTTCTTCAGCAGCAAGTACCAGCGCCATGTGGAGGAGCTGCTGATCTCGCCGGTGCCCAACTGGGTGATCCTGGCCGGCTACGTCGGCGGCGGCGTGGGGCGCGGAGTGGCGGTGGGGATCGCGGTCACCGGCGTCTCCCTGTTCTTCACCGACCTGCACATCCAGAGCTACGGCTGGACCCTCACCGTGTTCGTGCTCACCTCGGTGCTGTTCGCCCTGGGCGGCTTCATCAACGCCGTCTACGCCAACAGCTTCGACGACATCTCCATCGTGCCCACCTTCATCCTGACGCCGCTCACCTACCTGGGCGGTGTGTTCTACTCCATCGGCATGCTGCCGGAGCTGTGGCAGAAGGTGTCGCTGGCCAACCCGGTGCTGTACATGGTCAACGCCTTCCGCTACGGCCTGCTGGGGGTCTCCGACATCCCCATCGGGGTGGCGCTGGTGATCATCCTGCTGTTCATCACCGGGCTGACCCTGTTCAGCCTGCGGCTGCTGGCCCTGGGCACCGGCATCAAGGCGTAGCCACCCCGCGCCCTTCCCCGGCCGCTCCATTCCCCAGTGGAAGCCTCTGTTGGGGGGCGGGTGCGGCGGCGCTATGATGGTGGGGGATCGCCGACGGAGCAACCAGGGGATGGGCCTCTCCCGCAGACACCGGATCATTCTCGCCATCCTGATCCTGGGCGCCTTCGCCCAGATCGCCCAGGCGGTGCTGATCCGCGAGGGGCTGGTGGTGTTCTACGGCAACGAGGTGAGCCTGGGCGCCTTCTACGGCAGCTGGCTGCTGTGGATCGCGATCGGCTCCCTGCTGGTGTTCAGCCGCCCGGCCGCGCCGCTGGCCGCCGCTGCGCAAGGCTGGCTGCGGTGGCTGCTGCTGGCGCTGCCGCCGGTACTGCTGCTGCAGGTGCTGCTGCTGCGGCTGGTGCGGCTGGTGCTGGACGTCTCCGCCAGCGAGTTCGTCCCCCTGGGCCAGCTGTTCCTCTCCCTGTTCCTGGTCACCATCCCCGGCAGCCTGGTCCTGGGCCTCGCCTTTCCGTTGGCCTGCCGCGCCCTCGACGATGCCACCGCCCCCAACCGTACCGTGCGCAACGTGGCCTGGCTCTACGGCGCCGACGCCCTCGGCGCCCTGCTCGGCGGGGTGCTGTTCACCTTCGTGCTGCTGCGCTGGTTCGGCCTGGCCGGCACCCTGGGCGTGGTGATGCTGCTGCTGGCGGTGGCGGCCGGGCTGCTGCGCGGGCAGGGGGCGGGGAGCCGCTGGCCCCATTGGCTGCCGGGCATCATCGGCGTCCTGATCCTGCTGCCGCCGGTCGGCCAGCAGCTCGGCTGGCAGCTGGACCGGCTGCGTTTCCGCATCCTGCATCCACAGATGCAGCTGCTCGATTCCCTGGACACCCGTTACGGCCACGTCGAGCTGGCCCGCCTCGGCAACCAGACCTCGGTACTGCAGGACGGGCGCATCAGCGAGAGTTTTCCCCTGCCGCGGGAGGTCCAGCAGCAGGCGGCCTACCTCATGGCCCAGGCCGACGGGGCGCGGCGGCTGCTGGTGTTCGGCGGTTTCGCCGGCGGCCTGGTGACCGAGCTGCTGCGCTACCCGGTGCAGCGGATCGACCTGGTGCAGCAGGACCGGGCCGCCTTTCGCCGCATCCTGCCCTACCTGCCCGAAGCGGACCGGCAGGCGCTGCGGGATCCGCGCCTGCGGGTCCACTTCCTCGACGGCCGCCGCTTCGTCAACGAGCAGTCGCCGGAGCGGCCCTACGATCTGGTGCTGGTGCTCGACGCCACGCCCGCCAGCGCCTACAGCAACCGCTTCTTCACCCTGGAGTTCTATCGCCGGGTGCAGCAGCGGATGGCCCCCGGCGGGGTGCTCTGCACCCGGGTGAGCAGCGCCTCCCACTACCTGGGGCGGACCGTGGGCGGATTCACCGGCTCGGTCTACCACACCCTGAAGCGGGTGTTCCCGGAGATCGCCATCCTGCCCGGGGACCGCCACCTGTACTGCGCGGCGGCGCTGCCGGAGCGGGTGAGCGAGTCCCCGGAGGTGCTGAAACAGCGCTACCTGGCGATCCCCCTCGATCCCCGCCCGTTCGCGGCGGACAGCTTCCATACCCTGCTGCAGGCGGACGAGATCGGCTACGCCCGCGAGCGGCTGGAGGAGGTGCCGGCAGAGCTCAACAGCGACGAGCGCCCGGTCACCTACTACCTGAACATGATCCTGTGGGGCCGCCTCACCGCCTCCGGTCTCACCGACGCCCTGGAGCGGCTGCGCCGGCTCGGCCCCTGGCCCTACCTGCTGCCGCTGCTGCTGGGGGTGCTGCTGTGGCTGTTGCGCTCCGCCCTGGAGGGATTCGAGCGGCCGCGCCTGCAGCGCCAGAGCGCCAGCCTGGCCCTGGCCCTGCTCGGGCTGATCGCCATGGCGGTGCAGCTGGTGGTGCTGTTCAGCTACCAGGCCCACGTCGGCTTCATGTTCCAGCGGGTGGCCCTGCTCAACGGCCTGTTCATGACCGGCCTGGCCCTGGGCGCCTGGGCAGGGCAGGGGGTGGCCCGGCGCGGCCGGCCGGTGCCCGCCCTGGCCGGGGTGCTGTCGCTGGTGGTCCTGGCCCTGACCGCCCTGCCGGCCCTGCTGGTACTGCTGGGCGGGGCCCGCGGCGACTGGCAGGAGGGGGGCTATCTGCTGCTGTCGGCCCTGCTCGGGCTGCTCACCGGCAGCGGCTTCCCGCTGGCAGTGGCGGCGGCGGAGCGGGAACGCCACGGCGTGGTGCGCTCCAGCGGTATCGCCCAGGCGGCGGACAACCTGGGTGGCGCCGTCGGCGGTGTCCTCACCGGCACCCTGCTGGTGCCCCTGCTGGGGATGCGCTGGAGCTGCTGGCTGCTGGCCGGTTACGGCGTTCTGGCCCTGCTGCCGCTGGCGTTCGCCCGCTGGATGCCGGAGCGGATCGGCTGGCTGGCGCGGCGTGGTCACCGCGCCTTTCCCTGGTCCGGGCTGGGCTGGGCCCTGCTGTGGGCGGTGCTGCTGGTGTGGGGCTGGCGCCTGTTTACCCCGGACGGGACGGCGCGGCGGGTGCACTTCGACGACCAGCGCCTGGCGGCGGTCAGCGGCTCGGCCACGTTCGAGGCGCGGGAGCGGCCGTTCCCCCATTACCTGGGCAGCGGCGGCGAGGCGGGGAAGGCCACCGTCTCCCTCTCCACCCTGGCGGCGGCGCCCGGGGTGCGGGGCTACGCCGGGCCGCTGAACCTGCTGATCGCCCTGGACGACAACGGGGTCCTGCGCGGCGTCCGCTACCTGGACTCGGACGAGACGCCGGCCTATATCGCCGGCATCCAGCAGTGGCTGGAGCGGCTGGTCGGGCGCGATCTGTCGCAGCGGCCGCTGGCGCGGCAGGGGATTGACGCCCTCAGCGGCGCCACCGTCTCGAGCCGGGCCGCCCTGGCCGCCATCGACGCCAGCGCCCGGGCGGCGGGACGGGTCGCGTTCGGGCGCGACTGGGCCCCGGAGGGGGGCGGGCGTGAGCGGGGATCGCCGTGGACGGAGGCGCGTCTGCTCGCCACCCTGGCACTGCTGCTGCTGTTCTTCCCGGCCTACCTCTCCGGCAGCGAGCGGGCGCGGCTGGGATTGCAGGTGGCCACCCTGGTGCTGCTCGGCCTGTGGCTCAACAGCCTGCTCACCGAGGTGGACCTGGTCAACCTGAGCCTGGGCCGCTGGCCGTCGCCCCGGGACAATCCCCAGCGCTGGCTGCTGCTCGGTTTCGCCCTCGCCGGCGGCGTTCTGTTCGGCCAGGTGTGGTGCGGCAACCTGTGTCCGTTCGGCGCGCTGCAGGAGCTGGTCTCCCGGCTCGGCAACCGGCTCGGCCTGCGGCGCTACCCGGAGCGGCGGCTGGAGACCGCCATGCGCTTCCTGAAATACCTGCTGCTGGCGGCGATGCTGATCCTGGTCTGGACCACCGGCGACGGCCGCTGGGCCCGGTTCGACCCGATGCAGTTCCTGTTCTCCGGCCGCTGGCCGGCGTGGGCCGGGATCCTGGCCGGGGTGGTGCTGCTGGCCAGCCTGTTCCACTACCGCTTCTGGTGCCGCTACTTCTGCCCGCTGGGGGCCTTTCTCGCCCTGTTCAACAAGCTCGCCCTGCTGCAGCGGCTGGCGCCGAAGCGGCGCTTCGAGCACTGCGACCTGGGGGTGCGGGACGAGTACGACATCGACTGCATCCGCTGCAACCGCTGTCTCACCGGCATCGATACCCGCCGGCGCCGGCGGCGGGAGAACCGGCGCCGGAAAACGGGTCTAAACTAACAGTAGACCGGCCATCCGGCGGCCGCTCTCCTGTCGTGATGACCGCCGGGTTCCGGGCCGGCGCGCAGGGGGGTGGTCCTTGAAACACCGGCTGCATCACTGGCATCGGGGCGATCTGGCCTTCGTCGGCCTGATCGCCGTCACCCTGGTGGCGATCTGGGGGGTGCTGGGGGTGGAGGACGATACCCGTCCGGGCCAGAGCTGGCGCCGCATCGATCTGGAGCGGTTCCAGAGCTACCTGCAGGAGGGCCGGCTGAGCGACCACGAGGCGTCCTGGTATCACCGGAAGCAGGAGACACCATGACCGAAGTGGCGTGTGAACTCTGCCCGCGTGGCTGCGTGATTCCGGAGGGAGGCGCCGGTGACTGCCGGGTACGGGTCAACATCGACGGCAGGCTGCGCGCCTCCACCTACGGCCGGCCGTCGGCGATCCATATCGACCCGATGGAGAAGAAGCCGCTGTACCACTTCCATCCCGGCTCTCCGGTCTTCTCCATCGCCACCGCCGGCTGCAATCTGCACTGCCTCAACTGCCAGAACTGGCAGCTGTCCCAGCGTGGCGGCGAGGAGATGGAGAAGGTCTACCGCGCCGACCCCGACCAGGTGGTGGCGCTGGCGCGGGAACAGGGCTGCGAGAGCATCGCCTATACCTACTCCGACCCGATCGTGTTCTACGAGTACGTGGAGGATACCGGCCGGCTGGCCCATGAGGGAGGACTGAACAACGTCTTCGTCACCGCCGGATATATCAACCGGGAGCCCCTGCGCCGGCTGTGCCGGGTGCTGGACGCCAGCAACACCGACCTGAAGGCGTTCGACGATCGCTTCTACCGCGAGGTCAACGCCGGCTCCCTGGAGCCGGTGCTCGACGCCCTGGTCACCTTCCGTGAGGAGGGGGTGTGGCTGGAGGTGACCAACCTGGTGATCCCGACCCTGAACGACGACCTGGTCATGATCCGGCGCATGGCCAGGTGGATCCGCGACGAGCTGGGGGAGGGGACGCCGCTGCACTTCAGCCGCTTCCATCCCCAGTACCGCATGCGCAACCTGCCGCCGACGTCGGGGGAGACCCTGGACCGGGCCCGGCAGGAGGCGCTGGACGCGGGGCTGCAGTATGTCTACGTGGGCAACGTGCTGGGACACGAGGGCAACAACACCTACTGCCCGGTGGACGGAACCCTGCTGATCGGCCGCATCGGTTTCCACATCACCGAGAACAACCTGACCGGGGACGGGCGCTGTCCCTCCTGCGGCCACCCGGTTCCTGGAGTCTGGCAATGAAGCGATATCCCAGCATCCACATCGCGGCACTGGACCGGCGCCGCTTTCTCGGCCTCTCCGCCGCCGCCCTGGCGTCGGTGCTGCCGGCGGCGCGGACCCTGGCCCGCACCGGGACGCCGGTCACCCTGTCGGACAGGGAGGCCTGCTTCTACCACCGCCTGAATGCCCCGGAGGGGAAACGATGAGGGCCCTGCCGCGGCTGCTGCTGGCGGGGCTGCTGCTGATCGCCGGCCAGGCAGGGGCGGCGGTCCGCCCCAGCGCCCTGGCCGGCAGCTGGTACCCGGCCGATGCGGCGGTGCTGCAGCGGCTGCTGGACGGCTGGCTGGAGGCCGCGGCCACCACCGACGGCCCGGGGCAGCCACCGGTTCGCGCCCTGGTCCTGCCCCACGCCGGCTACCGCTACAGCGGCGCCACCGCGGCCAGGGGGGTGGCGCTGGTGCGCGGCAGGCACTTCCGGCGGGTGGTGATCCTGGCGCCGTCCCACCGCGCGGGATTCGACGGCCTCTCCATCGCCGGGGTGGACGCCTACCGCACCCCCCTGGGGGAGGTACCGCTGGATGGGGAGGCGGTGCGCCGGTTGCGGCGGGATCCCCTGGTCGGCAGCCATGCCGCGGCCCATCGCAGGGAGCACAGCATCGAGATCGAGCTGCCCCTGCTGCAGCGCGCCCTGGCGCCGGGCTGGCGGCTGCTGCCGCTGCTGGTGGGGCGGCTGCAGCGGGAGGACTATCCGCGGCTGGCCCGGCTGCTGCGGCCACTGCTGGACGACGACACCCTGCTGATCGTCTCCAGTGACTTCACCCACTATGGCGAGGCCTTCGGTTACCAGCCGTTTCCGCTCGACGAGCGCACCCCGGAGCGGATCCGGGCGCTGGACGAGGGCGCGGTGGCGAAGATCCTGGCGCGGGACCTGGACGGCTTTCTCGACTACCGGCGCCGCACCGGTGACACCATCTGCGGCTACCGCCCCATCGGGCTGTTGCTGGCGCTGCTGCCGGCGGACGCCCGGGTGGAGCAGATCGCCTGGGCCAACAGCGGATCGATGACCGGCGACTATGGCCATGCGGTGAGTTACGTCGTCCTGGCGGTACGGTCGCCGCGACCCTTTGCAGGTGATGCGGACGACCGCCTGAGCGAAGGGGAGATGGCGCTGCTGCAGCGCATCGCCGAGGCCGGTATCCGCCAGGCGGTGGCGGGAGTGGACGATGCCGATCTGCGCCTGCCGGAGGAGCTGGAGGCGGCCCTGACCCCGGCCCTGAAACGTCCCGGCGGCGCCTTCGTCACGCTGAAGGAGGCGGGGCACCTGCGCGGCTGCATCGGCTACATCGCCCCGGTCGCGCCGCTCTACCGGGCGGTGCTGGAGAATGGCTACAATGCCGCCCGCCGCGACTATCGCTTTCAGCCGCTGCAGCCAGGGGAACTGAAGGGGCTGGAGGTGGAGGTGAGCGTGCTGACCCCGCCGCGGCCGATCGACTCCTGGCGCGACTTCCGGGTCGGCGAGCAGGGGATCATCCTGAGCAAGGACGGAAGGCGCGCGGTGTTCCTGCCGGAGGTGGCCCGGGAGCAGGGCTGGGACCGGGAGCAGACCCTGACCCACCTGGCGCGCAAGGCCGGTCTGCCCGGGGATGCCTGGCGCCAGGGGGCCCGTTTCCAGGTGTTCCGGAGCCAGGTCCACTCGGCGACCCTCGGCGACCGAAGTTGAACGACGGGGCCGGCACATCGATCCCCAGCCATCCCCTTCGCCCCGTCGTTTCCGCGCAGGCGGGGATCCAGGTGGAGAGGGCGGCGTGGGCCGCCCGGGAGTAGAGTCGTTTCCCCGCAGACTGGGATCCATGACAACGGCATCGAGTCCCGGCCGGTGGTTTCCTCCACTGGATTTCTGCGATTGCAGGTACCACGATAGCTGTGTCGAACAACCAATAAATGAGGAGAAGCACCATGAAACGACTGATCGTCCCCCTGACCAGCGCCCTCCTGCTCGGCGTCTCCCTGGCCGCATCGGCCCAGTACCTGGAGCGGCCGGACCCCGGCTTCTACCACATGCCCGACCGCGGTTCCGCCCCGCCCTGGGGCAACGGGGGGCCCGGTTTCCGCATCCGCGTGCAGCGCCGCGCCACCCCCGACGCCTACCTGATCCGCATCGACAGCGGCAGTGGTGAGGACGGCCAGGTGAAGATCGATCGCGAGGGCCGCACCCTGGTCGTCAGCAGCAGCCGGTCGGTGGAACAGGAGCAGCGCAGCGACCGCGGCTGGTACCGCTTCAGCCGCTTCTCCAGCGGCTTCCGTCAGCGTATCCGCCTGCCCCGGGATGCGGACCTGGAGCAGATGAAGCAGGAGGAGAAGGACGGCGTGATCACCATCACCATCCCGCGGGTCCGTCCCGAACAGCGGCGCCCCCGGGGCTACTACGGCGGGCCGCGGCGCTAAGGGGCCTCTCAACAACCCGTCTATCCCGCGCAGGCCGGGATCCATTCGGTGACGGCCCTGGATTCCGGCCTGCGCCGGAATGGCGGAGGGAGGGGGCGGGGACGCCGCCCGGAAGGTCCCGCCCCCTGTCAGGAGAGCAGCAGGCTGTCGCTGGCCAGGGTCTCGCCCTGGGCCTGGTAGAAGCGCTCGACCAGGCCGTCCACCGTCAGCCTCTGTTTCTCCCCGTCCCGCAGGTCGAGAATGATGCGGCCC
>DRKP01000153.1 GCA_011051715.1 Sedimenticola thiotaurini
CCGCCGGCGGGGGCCGCTATGCCCGGCTGCAGCCGGGTGACCAGGATCTGGACCTGGTGCTGTCCCCCGGCTCCATCTCCTATCCCGGCACTGCCACCAAAGCGGAGAAGAGCGACCTGGACCAGACCGCCTGGAAGGAGCAGGGACCACTGCTGACGCTGCTGCTGCTGCCCCTGGCCGCACTCGCCTTCCGCCGCGGCTGGCTGCTCGGCCTGCTGCTGACGGGGCTGCTGCTGCCGCTGCCGGAACCGGTCACTGCCGCCGCCCCAGCCGTCGTCGCAGAGAGCAGGCCGGTGCCGGCCACCGGGCTCTGGCGGGACCTGTGGCAACGCCGGGATCAGCAGGCGGCCGAGGCGCTGGCCCGGGGTGATGCCGAGGCCGCTGCCCGGCTCGCCCGCGATCCCCTGCGCCGGGGCAGCGCCGAGTACCGGCGCGGGGATTTCGCCGCCGCGCTGCAGGCGTTCGAGCAGGCGAGCGGGCCCGATGCCGACTACAACCGGGGCAATGCCCTGGCCAGGCTGGGCCGCTACCGGGAGGCCATCGCCGCCTACGACCAGGCCCTGAAACAGGCACCGGGGATGGAGGACGCCCGTGCCAACCGGGCGGCGGTGGAGAAACTGCTGCAACAGCAGAAACAGGCCCAGCGCGGACAACCCCGGCAGGCCGGTGGCAAGCAGGAGGAACAGGGCTCGAAGCAGCAACAGACCGGTGGCGGACAGCAACAGCAGGGATCGAACCAGCAGCTGCCCGGTGGCGGGGAGCAACAGCAGAACCCGGACCGGCAGCAGGCAGCCGGCGGGCAGCAACAGCAGAACCCGAACCAGCAGCAGGCCGGTGAGGAGCAGCAACAGCAGGGCCCGAACCGGCAGCAGGCAGCCGGCGGGGAGCAACAGCAGAACCCGAACCAGCAGCAGGCCGGTGAGGGGCAGCAACAGGCAACTGGTGGGGAGCAACAGCAGAACCCGAACCGGCAACAGGCCGGAGGCGGGCGGGAACAGGAGCAGACGGCCGGGAACCCCTTCGCCCGCGCCGCCGCGGAGATGGAGAAGCAGGCGCAGGGCGAAGCAAACGGGGGTGAGGACCGGACCGGAGAGACACCCCCCCGGGCCGACCGGGGAAGCCGGGACGAAGCGACCAATAGCAAAGGGAACCGGCCCCGGGAGGAGAAGAGTGCGACCGCGCCCCGGGGACGGGCGGGGGATGACCGGGCGACCCCCCTCACCAGCGAGGAACAGATGGCCGCCGAACAGTGGCTGCGGCGCATCCCCGACGACCCCGGCGGGCTGTTGCGGCGCAAGTTCCTGTATCAGTACCGGCAGCGCGGCGGCGTTCCCGCCAGCGGCCGGCAGGATTGGTAGCATGGGGGCGGCTTCCCACCCATCCGCCGGCCAGGGAGAAAGAGCCCGGCACCGGGACGGAGACGTTCCGCCGCATGCTGCCGCAACCACCGTCGACCACTCATCATCGAACCCGAACAGCATGAACAGATTCAACAGACTCGTTGCCACCCTGCTGCTGCTCCTTTCGCTGGCCCCGGCGGTCCAGGCCGCCGTTCGCGCCAGCCTGGACCGGACCGAGGTGATCGAGGGCGATCCGGTGATCCTGACCATCCGCCAGGACGGCCCCGGCACCGGCTCACGCCCCGATCTCGGCCCGCTGGAGCGGGACTTCGTGGTCGAAGGCAGCAGCCAGGGCAGCCAGATCCGCATCGTCAACGGCGCCCGTTCCGAATCGACCTACTGGTCGGTGCGGATGACGCCGAAACGGACCGGCACGCTCCAGGTGCCGGCACTCCAGGTCGGCAGCGAGCGGACCGATCCGATCCCGCTGAAGGTGAACCCGGTGCCGGCACCGGGAAGCGCCGGACCGGACCGGCCGGTCCTGGTCGAACTGGAAGCGGATCTCCCTTCCGGCGGCAGCTTCGTGCAACAGCAGATCCCGGTGACGGTACGCCTGCTGTACCGCGACCGCCTGCAGGGCGGCACCCTGAGCGATCCGGCGCCGGAACACGCGGTGGTGGAGCGGCTCGGCGACGACCGCCGCTATCGCACCGTGCGCAACGGCCTGGAATACAACGTCATCGAGCGGCACTACGCCATCTTTCCGGAGCAGAGCGGTCCGTTGCGGATACCACCGGTCGTCTTCCGCGGCCGCATCGCCAGTGCCGACAGCGGTACCGGCGGGCGCCGGCGCGGAGACCTGTTCGACCGCTTTCTGCAGGGCACTCCGTTCGCCAATGACCCCTTCTTCCGGCAGAATGACTTCTTCGGCGGCACCCCGTTCGGCAACCCAGGGGAGCCGGTGCGCGCCCGCTCCCGGGACCTGACCCTGCAGGTGGCGCCACGGCCGGCCGGCTATTCGGGACAGCACTGGCTGCCGGCAGAGGCGGTGGTGCTGGAGGACAGCTGGAGCAGGAGCCCGCCCCGGTTCCGCGTGGGTGAACCGGTGACCCGCACCATCACCCTGCAGGCGAAGGGCCTCGAGGCCTCCCAGATCCCCCCCCTGGAACTGCCCCAGGCCGACGGCTTCCGCCTCTATGCCGACCAGCCGGTCAACGAGACCCGGACCGACGGCAACGGCGTCTACGGCATCAGCCGCCGCACCTTCACCTACGTGCCGCGCCGGGAGGGGCGCCTGACCATCCCCGAGTACCGCCTGCAGTGGTGGAACACCCTCAGCGGCAGCCAGGACCAGACCCTGCTGCCCCAGTGGCAGGTGGACGTGCTGCCTGGCAGTAGCCCGTCGCAGCCGCAGCAGGCCCCGCTCGCAACGCCGGCCGGACAGGGCGGCCAACAGCCCTCCACCCGGGTGACGGAGGGGGCGGAACCGGGGTTTCTGGCGCGCCACTGGCCCTGGCTGCTGGCCCTCGTCCTGGCGGCGATGCTGCTGGCCTGGGTGCTGGTGCGACGCCGTTCGGCGCGCCCCGCGGAAGGCGACCGCCCGGAGGCCCCGGCCGAAGAGAAACCGGCGCCTCCCCGGCGCGCCCTGGCCAGGGCCCGATCCGAACTGCGCAGCGCCTGTGAAGGCAACGATGCCCGCGCCGCCGCCGGCGCCCTGCTGGCACTGGCGGAAGCGCTCTGGCCGGAGGATCCGCCGCGCAACCTGGAGGCCCTGGCCAGGCGCCTGCCCGAGGCGGGCGGGCAGATCCGTGAACTGGAGCGGGCGCTGTACGCACCGGTGGACCTCCACTGGGACGGCGGTCCGCTGTGGCAGGTGGCGCGCAAGGCGACCGGAAGCGACGGGGATGGTGCGACGGGGGAGCCGGCGGAGGCGGTGCCGCCACTCTACCCCGACTGAGCGCGGGCAGCCAATCGGATCCGGCCCTGCGCTCGGGCCGCGCCTCGGCGCCGCGCCCGGTCAAAATGAACGATCGTTAATCCCGCCGACACCTTGCGGTAACCCCGCGGCGGATAGGGTGTCGGGCAACGGAATCCACAACAGACCCCTTAGCGGAGGATAGCGTCATGAAATCTTTTACCAGGACCCTGCTTGCCACCACCCTGCTGTCGCTCGCAGCCGCCCCCGCGCTGGCGGCGGAACCGGCGACGCCGGCAGCGGCACCGGCCGCGCAGGAGCAGCCGGCGGAGAGCTATCTGGGGGTCGCCATCGCCCCGGTGCCCCAGGCCCTGCGGCTGCAGCTCGGTGACCGGCTGCCGGCGGACCAGGGCGTGCTGGTGCGCCAGGTGGCGCCCGGCTCGCCGGCAGATCGTGCCGGCATCCGGCCGTTCGACATCCTGCTCGGCTTTGGCGACCAGAAGCTGTTCGCCCCCGAACAGCTGGTGAAACTGGTCCGTTCCGGAAAACCGGGGGACAAGGTGTCCATCGAGCTGGTACGCAGCGGCCGGGTGATGCCGGTCGAGGTCACCATCGGCCGGCAGCAGGCCGCCGTCAGGCCGCAGACCATCCGGCCCGGTCTGTCCGGTCGCCGCGGACATCATCCCCTGTCACCCCGGACCATGCAGCCACTGGCGCCGAGCGAGCGCAACTGGGAGACGTTCGACGCCATCTCCCTCAGCAAGCTGGACGATGGCCGTTACCAGGCCGTGATCGAGTATCTCGACGTCAACGGCGGGAAGAAACGGATGGAGTTCGAAGGCAGCCGGGCCGAGATCCGCGACCAGATCCTGCGTCAGGACGACCTGCCGGAGATCGAGCGCAACCAGCTGCTCGAGATGCTGACCGGTCGTGACGACCTGTTCATCCCCGCGATGCCGATGCCGCGCGGGTTCTACATGCCGCGCATGTTCGACTGGAATCCCGGCTTCTGAGGCGGCACCCGCGGCGGACCGCGATGGCGGGCCCGGCCGCTGGAGAGGAGGGCCCCGCGCCCTTCTCTTCACGGCCGGGCCCGCTGCCGTGACAGGGTCCCGGACAGGGACCGTTGTTGCATCCTCCGCCCGCGACCCCATCATGAACGGGGTTCGTTATACTGCACCCTGACCACCAGCCGGAGTCCTGACCATGGACAAGAAAAACTTCTCTCTCAACGGCAACGGAGACAAGCCAAAGATCGAGATCAACCGCAGCACCCCGCGGAAGTTCTGGCAGAGCCCGAACTTCACCCTGATCATGTACCTGCTGTTCATCTTCTTCTCGTTCCAGGTGTGGCAGGGCTACCAGGAGGCGAAGCGGGAGGAGATCCCCTACAGCGAGTTCCTGCAGCACGTGCAGAACAAGGAGGTGCAGGAGGCGGTCGTCACCGACAAGCTGATCCGCGGTACCCTGAAGAGCAAGGACGAGCGCACCAACCAGCCGCGGAAGTTCATCACCGTGCCGCTGTGGAACATGGACCTGGCCAGGCTGCTGGAGAAACAGGGGGTCAAGTACACCTATCGTCCCAGCAGTGACTGGCTCGGCAACTTCCTGTTCAACTGGGTGCTGCCGTTCGGCCTGCTGTTCCTGCTCTGGGGCTGGATGGCCAAGCGCATGGGCAGCATGGGCAAGGGCTTTCTCAACCTGGGCAACAAGGTCCACATCCATCCCGACTCCCTGCCCAAGGTCACCTTCGACGACGTCGCCGGCAACGACGAGGCGAAGCAGGAGCTGAAGGAGACCATCGACTTCCTCAAGGATCCCCAGCGCATCCAGCGCCTGGGTGGACGCATGCCCAAGGGGGTGCTGCTGGTGGGCCCGCCCGGTACCGGCAAGACCCTGATGGCCCGCGCCGTGGCCGGCGAGGCCGGGGTGCCCTTCTTCAACATCAGTGGTTCCGAGTTCATCGAGATGTTCGTCGGCGTCGGCGCCGCCCGGGTGCGGGAGATGTTCGAACAGGCGCGGGAGAAGGCCCCCTGCATCATCTTCATCGACGAGCTCGATGCCATCGGCCGCGCCCGCGGTGCCGGCCCGGTGATGGGCGGTCACGACGAGCGCGAGCAGACCCTGAACCAGCTGCTCACCGAGATGGACGGCTTCGACCCCTCCACCGGCGTGGTGGTGATGGCCGCCACCAACCGGCCGGAGATCCTGGACAAGGCGCTGCTGCGGGCCGGCCGTTTCGACCGCCAGATCCTGGTGGACAAGCCTGACCTGGAGGCACGCGAGGAGATCCTCCGGCTGCACGCCCGCCGCCTCAAACTGGCCGACGACGTGGATCTGCGGGTGGTGGCGCAGCGCACTCCCGGCTTCGTCGGTGCCGATCTGGAGAACATCTGCAACGAGGCGGCGATCCGGGCGGTGCGGGAGAACCACGACAACGTCACCATGAAGGACTTCGAGGCCGCCATCGACCGCGTCATCGCAGGGCCGGAGAAGAAGCACCGCACCCTCAATGCGGAGGAGAAACACCGGGTGGCCTATCACGAGTCCGGCCATACCCTGGTGGCGGAGACGGTGCCCACGGGGGAGCCGGTGCACAAGGTCTCCATCATCCCGCGCGGCGTCGCCGCCCTCGGCTACACCCTGCAGCTCCCGGTGGACGAGAAGTTCCTCTCCACCGAGCAGGAGCTGAAGGACCAGATCGCCATCCTGCTGGGTGGCCGCGTGGCCGAGGAGATCGTGCTGGGCGATGTCTCCAGCGGAGCCTCCAACGACCTGGAACGGGCCTCCGAGATCGCCCGCAGCATGGTCACCCAGCTGGGCATGAGCAGCCGTCTCGGTCCGCTGACCTGGGGCAAGCGGCGCCAGCTGCAGTACCTCGGGGTGGAGGAGCAGGAAGAGCGCAACTACAGTGACGAGACCGCCAGCCTGATCGACCAGGAGGTGAAGGCGCTGGTGGAGGAGGGACACCGGCGGGCGCACGAGATCCTCACCGGCAGGCGGGACCTGCTGGACCGCCTGGCCAGGGTGCTGGAGGAGAAGGAGGTGATCAGCGGCGAGGAGGTGAAACGGATCATCGGCAGCGACGCGCCGGTGACCGAGGTCGAGAAATAGTCTCGCAGAATGGCGGGGCCTGACAGGTCCGCCGGGGGGCGCTCCTTCGGGCGGCCCGTGGTTCGGAGAGACCGGGGAGAGCAGTGACATGGCGACCAACGACAGTGAACGTCTCACCCTGAAGGAGGTGATCGCCATGGGCGTCGGCGGCATGGTCGGCGGCGGCATCTTCTCGGTGCTGGGCCTGGCCATCGCCCAGGCCGGGCACGCCGCCCCCCTCGCCTTCGCCCTGGGGGGGATCATCGCCCTGCTCACCGGTCTCTCCTACGCCCGCCTCGGACTGCACTACCAGTCCGACGGCGGCAGCTTCACCTACCTGGAGCGCGCCTTCGCCAGCCGCAACATCGCCGGCATGGGCGGCTGGCTGCTGCTGGTGGGCTATGTCGGCACCATGGCCCTCTATGCCTACACCTTCGGCGTCTACGGCGCTGCCATGCTCGGCGGCAGCGACACCGCCAGCATGCCGGTGCATCACCTGCTCGAGTCGCTGGTGCTGCTCGCCTTTCTCGGCGTCAACCTGTACGGGGTCAAGGCCAGCGGCACCAGCGAACTGCTGATCGTCACCATCAAGGTACTGATCCTCGGCCTGTTCGCCGTCATCGGCCTGTTCTATGTCCGCTCCGACCACCTGCTGCCGCTGTTCGACCGGGGACAGCTGGGTGTGCTCATGGGCGCGGCCCTGATCTTCGTCGCCTACGAAGGCTTCGAACTGATCCCCAACGCGGTGGACGAGATGGAGGATCCGCAGCGCAACCTGCGGCGCGGCATCCTCTGGTCCATCGGCATCACCATCTTCGTCTACGTGCTGGTCTCGCTGGTGGCGGTGGGCAACCTGCTGCCGGAGGAGATCAGGAAGTACGGCGAATACGCCCTGGCCGAGGCGGCGAGGCCCTTCCTCGGCCAGGCCGGCTTCCTGCTGATCGGACTGGCGGCCCTGTTCTCCACCTCCTCCGCCATCAACGCCACCATGTTCGGTGCCGCCCGGCTGGGTATGGTGATGGCCACGGACGACGCCCTGCCCCGGGTGTTCGGTTTCCGCCGCAGGCAGAACGACATCCCCTGGGTCAGCCTGATCGCCGTCACCCTGGCCACCCTGGCGTTCGTCAATCTGACCGACCTCACCATCATCTCCTCCTTCGCCAGCTCCACCTTTCTGCTGATCTTCGCCGCCATCAACCTGTCGGCGTGGCGGTTGCGGCACAGCACCGGGGGCGGTGCGGCCGGACCACTGGCGGGCCTGCTGCTCTCCCTCGCCTCCTGGCTGACCCTGATGGCCTACCTCTGGCACCACTCGCGCACCAGCATCTACTGGATCGGCGCCATCTACCTGGGCGTGATCGCCTCGGAGCTGCTGTTCAGCCGGCGGCGCCTGATCCTGCGGCCCGCAACCGGCTCCTGAGCATGCGCGGATGATCTCGTTCAAACGCTACCAGACCCTGCGCATCCTGCGGCGGCACCCCATTCCCGACCGCGACTGGCGCAACGTCAGCGACCGCCTGCCACTTCTCGCGCCACTGACGCCGGCGGAGAGGGCGCGGCTGCGGGAACTGGCCACCCTGTTCATTCACGACAAGACCTTCACCGGCGTGCAGGGCCTGACGGTCACCCCGGAGATGCAGATCGCGGTGGCGGCCCAGGCCTGCCTGGAGGTGCTGGAGCTGGGACTGGACGCCTTCAGCGGCTGGGTGGAGATCGTCCTCTATCCGGACGCCTTCCGCATCAGCCGGGAACAGCAGGACGAATCCGGTCTGGTCTCGATGGAGGAGAGCGTGCTCAGCGGTGAATCCTGGGGCCAGGGTCCGGTGATCCTCTCCTGGCAGGACGTGAAGCGGGACAGCTTCCAGCTGCACCGCGGCAGAAACGTGGTGATCCACGAGTTCGCCCACAAGCTGGACATGCTCAACGGCCGCGCCAACGGCATGCCCCCGCTGCATCCGGAGATGCCGATCGAGGACTGGACCCGGGCCCTGAGCCGGGCCTACGACACCCTGGTGCGGACGCTGGAACGGGGCCGGCCGGCGCCGATCAATCCCTATGCCGCCACCAATCCGGCGGAGTTCTTCGCCGTGATCTGCGAATACTTCTTTACCGCACCGGAACTGCTGCACCGGCACGAGCCGGAGGTGTACCGGCAGCTGCGGGCCTATTTTCTGCAGGATCCACTGGAACGCGCCACCCATGCTCCATGACTCACTGATCAACGAGCTGTTGTCCCAGATCTGGTTCCACTTCGCCCTGGTGGCGCTGTTCGGCTTTCTCACCGGGCTGGAGTTCCGCGAATACATCCTGCTGCGCGGCAGGGAGCGCCCGGAGATCCCCGCCGTCAGCCTCGGCACCGCCCGCACCTTCACCTTCATCGCCATCCTGGGATTCGTGCTCCACCGGCTGGATCCGGACCTGCGCCTCTACCTGGTCGGCATGGGTGGCCTGATCCTGTTCCTGGGACTGTTCTATCACCACAAACTGAAGAGCGGCCAGACCGGGCTGCTGCAGCTGTTGATGATGCTCATCGTCTATGCCTATGGCCCGACCATCGCCCTGCTGCCGCCCTGGTTCCTGGTGCTGCTGTTCGTGGCCGTGGTCTTCACCCTCAGCGCCCGCCCCTTCGCCCACCGGGTGATCGAACGCCTGGAACCCCAGGAGATCCCCACCCTGGCCAAGTTCCTGCTGCTGTCGGGAGTGATCCTGCCGCTGCTGCCGGACCAGCCCATCTCCCGCTTCATTTCGGCCACGCCGTTCAGGATCTGGCTGGCGGTGGTGGTGATCTCCGCCATCTCCTATGCCGGCTACATCCTGCGCAAATACCTGCTGCACCGGCAGGGCTATCTGGTCACCGGCCTGCTCGGCGGTCTCTACTCGAGCACCGCCACCACCGTCGTGCTGGCACGCAAGAGCCATGCGCTCGGGCAGCGTGACCTCTCCCTCGACGCCGGCATCATGGCCGCCTCCGGCATGATGTACCTGCGCCTGCTGATGCTGGTGCTGATCATGAACCCCGGGCTCCTGCCCCATACCCTGTGGCCACTGCTGCTGTTCGGTCTGGGGAGCGTCGCCGTGGCCCTGCTGGTGGACAGAAAGGGTGCCAGGGAGGCGCAACCGGCCACCGACCTGGGCCGCTCCAATCCGCTGGAACTGGGGGTCGCCCTGCTGTTTGCGGTACTGTTCGTGGTGATGATGGTGATCACCCAGCAGGTGATCGACCATTTCGGCAGGAACGGGCTGGACCTGCTCTCGTTCGGCGTCGGCTTCACCGATATCGACCCGTTCGTGCTGTCCATCCTCAGCGGTCACTACGCCACCGTCAGCAGCAGCCAGCTGGCCGGCGCCATCGTCATTGCCGCCGGCAGCAACGACCTGCTGAAGGCGCTGTACGCCCTCAGCCTCGGAGGGCGGAAGCAGTGCGGTATGGTGTCAGGGTTCCTGTTTCTGCTGGGAGTGCTGACCATGGTCTCTGGCCTGGCCATCTCCCGCCTCGGCCTGTGACCGGGATCGGCGCTGGCGCAGGTAACGGAGCAGGAACCAGAGCAGCCCGATGCCGATGACGACACCGGCGACGACGAAGAACTCGAGGGTCCGTTCCAGCGCGGCGCCGGTGGCCCAGTGGCCGATGCCGGCATAGATCAGCACCCAGAGAACCACGGCCGGCACGTCGGCCAGGTAGAACCAGCCGGGGCGAATGCCGGTGACGCCGGCGGCAAGCGGAACCGTGGGGTGGAAGAACCAGACGAAACGGCCCAGGAACACCGCCAGCCGGCCGTAGCGCCGCAGCAGCTCCTCCGCCTTGCGGCGGCTGCTCTCGCGGCGCCTGGACCGGATCCTGGACAGGTGGTGCTCCCAGCCCAGGTAGCCGAGCCAGTAGCCGATGCTGTCACCCAGCAGGGCGCCGATGGCGGAGAAGACCACACAGTCGGTGAATGACAGATAGGCGGTGCCGCTGAGGGAGCCCAGCCCCACCATCAGGAAGACGCCGGGGACAAACAGGCCGACCACCGGCATCGACTCGAGCAGCAGCAACAGGATCAGCCCCGTCGCCCCCCAGTGGCCCGAGTCGAAGGCCTGTACCAGCTGAAAGATCTCGTTCTGTTGCATGATGGCCCGTCGGGTCGCCCGCTCCGGCCGGTCAGACCGTGCAGGCGGCGGAAGGCGACAGTGTATGCCGTCGGCTGGCCGGACACCATCTCAACGTACCCGTCGCACGCTGAGCAGCATACTGGCGGCGCCGAGCAGCAGCATCATCAGCAGCTCGAAGCCGTGGGCCGACGGATCGCTGCCCTTCAGGAACAGGTCCCGCACCACCACCAGGTAGTAGCGCAGCGGATCGAGCCAGGTCAGCCACTGCACCGGCCGGGGCATGTTGGCGATGGGAAAGGCGAAGCCGGACAGGATCACCAGCGGCATGATGACGAAGAAGGCCAGCAGCATCGCCTGCTGCTGGGTACCGGCGTAGCTGGAGATCAGCAGGCCGATGCCGAGGGAGCTGAGCAGGTAGAGCGAGCTGGCGAACAGCAGCATGGCGAGGCTGCCGCGAAACGGCACCTGGAACCAGCCGATGGCGATGATGGTGATCAGGAGCACGTCGAACAGGCCGATGGCCGCCACCGGCAGCAGCTTGCCGACCACGAACTCGAAGCGGCCGAGGGGGGTCACCAGCAGCCGTTCCAGGGTCCCCAGCTCCCGTTCCCGCACCACGCTCATGGCGGTCAGGATCAGGGTGGCGATGAGCACCACGTTGGCCATGATGCCGGGAATGAAGTACCAGCGATCGTCCAGATTGGGATTGAACCAGTTGCGCTCCACCAGGGTGACCGGCCCTGGCACCGGTGCGGAGGCGCGCTTCAGCGCCTGTTTCAGCTGCCCCAGGATCACCTGGGCGCTGTTGGAGTCGGAACCGTCCACCAGCAGCTGGATCACCGGCCGGACGGCGAAGTCGGGCTGCAGGCGCAGGACGGCACGGACCCTGCCCGCCGCCATCGCCGCCTCGGCATCGTCCGGCGCCGCATAGCGCTGCAGCCGGTAGTGGCCGGTGGCAGCGACCGCCGCCAGCAGCGCCCGGCTGGCGGCGGTATCGGCCGCGTCGACCACGCCGACCTCGGCGAAGCGCACGTCGAAGGTGGCGGCATAGCCGAAGATCACCAGCTGGATCAGCGGCGGCACCACCACGAAGAAGCGCATGCGCGGGTCCCGCAGCAACAACAGGAACTCCTTGCGCAGCAGCGCCCGCAACCGCCGCAGCCCCTGGCGCGCCCCGGCCATCAGCCGCCCAGTCCCAGGCGCCGCGCCTTGACATGGCAGAGCCGCAGCAGCACCAGCAGCATCAGCAGCAGCGCGCCACTGACCCCCCACAGCAGCAGCGGCGACAGCCCCTTCAGGAAGATCGCCTTCGACAGGGTGACGAAGTAGCGTGCCGGCACCGCGTAGGTGACGTACTGCAGCAGCAGCGGCATGTTGTCGATGGCGAAGACGAAACCGGACAGCAGGAAGGCGGGCAGGAAGGTCTGCACCAGCGCGATCTGGCTGGCCAGCAGCTGATTGCCGGCGAGCATGGAGATGAGCGCCCCCTGCAGCATCACCACCAGCAGAAACAGCCCCGACACCAGCACCAGCTCCGGCAGGCTGCCGCGCAGGGGCACGTCGAACACCCACACCGCCGCCGCCGTGGCCACCGCCAGGTCGAGCATGCCGAGCACGAAATAGGGCAGCAGCTTGCCGAGCAGGAACTCACCCCGGGTGAGGGGGGTGGTGCGCAGCATGACCAGGTTGCCCAGCTCCATCTCGCGGGCGATGGTGAGCGAGGTCATCAGGGCGCCGATGACCGCCATCACCAGGGCGATCACCCCGGGAACGATGGCCAGGCGACTCTCCCGGGTCTCGTTGTAGAAGACCCGCTCCTCCACCGTCAGCATCGGCCGGCCGCCACCCCGTTCCCGGGCCAGGGTGGTGACCAGCAGTTCGGAATAGTTGCGCAGCAGGCGGGCGGTGTTGGCGTCGACCCCGTCCAGCAGCAGCTGCACCACCGCCCCCCCCTGCTGCAGCCGGCGGGAGTAGTCGGCCGGGATCACCAGGGCACCCCAGATCTCGCCCCGCTGCAGCGCCGCGCGCAGCCCGGCGTGATGGTCGAAGCGGCGCGTCACGGCGAAGGCGCTGCTGGCGTCGAAGCGGGCCTGCAGCTCCCGGCCGGCGGCGCTGTGCGACAGGTCCAGCACCCCGATCGGGGCCTCGCTGATGTCGAGCCGGATGGCGTAGCCGAACAGGAACAGCAGCATGGTCGGCATCAGCAGCATCAGGGCCAGGCTGCGGGGATCGCGCAGCAGGTGCCACCACTCCTTGCGCGCCATGGCCGCCACCCGCTGCCGCTTCATTCCTCCTCCCCGGTCGCTTCGAGCAGGGCGACGAAGACGTCCTCCAGATCCGCTTCCGCCGGGGCCACGCCGGTGACCGTCTGACCCCGCCTGGCGGCCTCGGCGCGCAACCGCCGCCCCAGTTCGTCCGGGGCCGTTCCCGGCCGCAGCCGCAACCGCAGATAGCCGGCATGGGGGACGATCTCCACCACCTCGGGCCAGTGCTCCAGCCAGCGGGCACAGGCGGCGCAGTGCTCCCCCCGCACCTCCAGCAGGGGTGTCGGCAACGGCCGCGCCAGCAGCTGTTCCGGGCTGCCCCCGGCGATGACGCCGCCGGCATGCATCAGGGCGAGGCGGTCGCAGTAGACCGCCTCGTCCATGTAGTGGGTGGTGATCAGAATGGCGATGCCGCTGCCGGCGAGTTGGTAGATGAGCTCCCAGAACTCCTGCCGGGCGAGGGGATCGACCCCCGAGGTGGGCTCGTCCAGGAACAGGATGCGCGGCCGGTGCAGCAGCGCGGCGGCCAGGTCCAGGCGCCGCCGGTAGCCCAGCGGCAGGGTGCCGGCGGGTGTCGCCGCCAGCCCGGCGAGCCCGAGATGGGCCAGGGCCCAGTCGATGCGCTCCCGCGCCGCCCCCCGCCCCAGCCCGTAGAGACCGGCCTGCAGCTGCAGGTTCTCCCGCACCCCCAGCTCGGCATAGAGGGCGAAGTGCTGGGCCACGTAGCCGAGCCGGGAGCGGGCCCGGCGTGGATGGCGGACCACGTCGACCCCGTCGATGGAGATCTCCCCGGCGGTCGGTGGCAGCAGCCCGCAGAGCATGCGGATGGTGGTGGTCTTGCCGGCCCCGTTGGCGCCGAGCAGGCCGAACACCTCGCCGGCATCGACCTGCAGCCGCAGATCCCCAACCGCGGTGAAGTCACCGAAGCGCCGGCCCAGTCCCCGCGCCAGGACCACCGGGGTCGACGACTGCAGCGCCTCAGCTGCCATCCCGGCTCCGCTGGGCCAGCTCCCACAACACCGTCTCCTGCAGTCCGGGAACCGTCTCGCGCAGCCGCAACGCCGGCGCGATCCGCTGCAGCCGGTGCCGGACCGCCTCGGTGCCCGATCCGTCCCGCAGCCACAGCACCGCCGCACGGCCACGGGGGAAGACCCATTCCACTCCGGGAAGCCGGCGCAGGGCGGCGAGGGCCTGGCGGACCCCCGGTCCGGTGACCGTGAACAGGCGCCTCCCCTCCACCCGGGCCAGCTGGTCCGGCGTACCCTGGCGCCGGATGCGGCCGCCCTCCAGCAGGCCGACCCGGTCGCAGCGCTCCGCCTCGTCCAGGTTGGCGGTGGCGTAGAGGATGGCCACCCCCTCCGCCCGCACGCCGTTGAGCAGCTGCCAGAAGGCGCGACGGGAGACCGGATCGACACCTGTGGTGGGCTCGTCCAGGAACATGGCACGCGGTTCGCTGACCAGGGCGCAGGCCAGCGCCAGCTTCTGCATCATGCCGCCGGAGAGGCGCCCGGCCCGGCGCCGGCCAAACCGCTGCATGCCGGTACGCTGCAGCAGGTCACGTATCCTGGTGGCGGCGACGTCCGCTGCCAGGCCGTGCAGATCGGCGAAGAAGGCCAGGTTCTCCTCCACCGACAGATCCGGATAGAGACCGAACCCCTGGGGCATGTAGGCGAGGCCGGGAGCCAGCCCCGGCGCGGTGACCGGCCGCCCCAGCACCCTGGCCTCGCCCGCCTGCGGCTGCAACTGGCCGACGGCGATGCGCAGCAGGGTGCTCTTGCCGGCGCCGTCGGCACCCAGGAGGCCGTAGATCTCGCCTGCCGCCACGCCGATACCGACCCCCTCCAGTACCGGCCCGCTGCCGTAGTCGAAGGTGATGCGGGACAACAGGATGAGGGGTTCGTCGGGGTGTCCCATCGGCACTTCCCTCAGCGGGTGGCGAAGACCAGGTCCACCGGCATGCCGAGCTTGAGCGATCCGTCCGGGTTGTCCACATCCACCTTGATGCGGTAGACCAGGTCCACCCGCAGTGCCCGCGTCTCCACCGTCTTCGGGGTGAACTCCGCCCGCGGCGAGATGAAGGCCAGGCGGCCGCTGAAGGAGCGTCCGGGCAGGCCATCGACGCGGATCGTCACCGCCTGCCCCAGCCGCACCCGCGGCAGATCCCGCTCGTTGAGATAGGCGCGTACCCAGGGGTGTCGCAGGCTGTCGATCTCGAATACCGGGGTACCGGGGCTCACCACGCTGCCCACTTCCACCAGCCGCTGGCTCACCACCCCGTCCGCCGGTGCCGCCAGGCGGGTATGGTCCAGCCGCTGCCTGGCGGTCGCCACCGCCGCGGCGGCGGCCTCCAGCTCGGCGCGGGCGCGGATGATCTCCTGCTGCCGCGGTCCCGCCTGCAGCAGCTGCAGGTTCTGCCGGGCCCGCTCCCTCACCGCCCGCGCCACCCGCAGTTCCATGCGTGCATTGTCCAGCTCCTCGCGGGCGGCCAGGCGCTTGGTGGCCAGCTCCTGCAGCCGCTGCACCTCGTCGGTGGCGAAGCCCAGTCGCGCCTCGGCCTCGGCCAGCGTCGCCTCGGCGGCGCCGATCTCCTCCGGCCGGCTGCCGGCCTCGAGCAGCGCCAGCGCCGCCGCCGCCGCGTCCCGGCGCGCCGTCGCCTGGCGCAGCTCGAGGCGGTAGTCGGCAGCGTCCAGTTCGGCCAGCAGGGTTCCCCGGGTGACGGCCATGCCCTCGTCCACATGCAGCGCCGAGATCCTGCCCTGGATCAGGAACCCCGGCCGTATCTGGCGCGCCTCCACCGTTCCGGCGAGCAGGATGCGGTCCGCCGGCCCGGCCCGGTGCTGCTGCCGCTGCCACCACAGCCCCCCGCCGGCGAGCAGCGCCACCAGGACCACGACGATCAACACCTTGTTCTTTTTCGCGCTCATCGGGGCGTCGCACCTGGATCGATGATTCCCGGCTGCGACCACGGGTCGGTCGCTGGGGCGGCAGCCGCGGGGGGTGGATGATGTCCATCAATGCAGCCCGCGGACGGAACCAACTATACTGCATTACCGCTTTTCGATCCTGCAGGCGGTACCGGACGGCATGGACAGACAACGACTGCAACTCACCCTGAAAAAGACCGCCGGCGGCTTCTGGCGCCTGCTGCCAGTACTGGTGGGCGTACTGCTGCTGGCCAGCCTGGTGGTGCAGATCATACCGCGGCTGATCCACATGGGGCTGTTCGGTCACGACGATGTCACCGACAGCGTGGTTTCGGCACTGATCGCCAGCCTCTCCACCGGGCAACCGGTGGTCAGTTACGTCCTCGCCGGGGAGCTGCAGAAGGCCGGCATCGGCCTGGTTGCGGTGACCGCCTTCATCACCGCCTGGGTCACCGTCGGCATCATTCCGTTGCCGGCCGAGGCGGTGATGCTGGGCTGGCGCTTCTCCCTGTGGCGCAACCTGATCGCCTTCCTGCTGTCACTGCTGATCGCCTGGCTGACGGTGGTGACCCTCCGTGTCTGAGCCGAAGACCACAGCGGGCACCGGCCAGCGGCGGAACGGAAAACCGGGTCACGGCGGCTGGTGGTTCCTGCTGGGGGTGCTGCTGCTCTACCTGGTGATCGCCTGGTTCGACCTGGAGTACGCCCGCAGCAGCATGGAGCGCTTCCTGAAGATGGGCCTGGACCTGCTTCCGGTACTGATCCTGGTGTTCCTGTTCCTGTGGCTGTTCAACCTGAGCAGCGGCATGAAGGAGCGGCTGGTCCACCTCTCC
>DRKP01000154.1 GCA_011051715.1 Sedimenticola thiotaurini
CGATGCGTTCCGGCCGCCTGGGATCGTCGGTGCGGTCGATGCGCAGCACCATCACCTCCAGCGCCTGCCCCACGGTGAGCAGGTCCTTGGGGTGTTCGACCCGGGAGAAGGAGAGTTCGCTCACATGCACCATGCCCTCGATCCCACCCAGGTCGACGAAGGCGCCGAAATCGCGCAGGCCGGTGACCGTCCCGGTCAGAACCGCCCCCACCTCCAGCCGCTCCCGCGTCTGCTCCGCCCGGAGCCGCTGCTCCTCCTCCAGCAGCGCCCGCCGGGAGAGCACCAGATTGGGATGGCGTCCCCCCTCGATCCGGGTGATGCGGAAGGCCAGTTTCTCCCCGACCAGGGATTCCAGGTCCTCGACGAAGTGCAGACCGACCTGGGAGGCGGGGCAGAAGGCGCGCAGCCCGGAGACCTCCACCTCCACGCCGCCCCTGGTGGTGCCGGTCACCCGTCCCTCCACCGGTGTCTGCTCTTCATACGCCTGGCGCAGCCCTTCCAGGCCATGCACATGCCGGGCATGGCGGTTTCCCAGCAGCAGCGCGCCGCTGTCCCCATCGATGCCGCTGACCCGGCTGTCGACGGTATCGCCGATGCCGACCGTCAGCTTGCCGTCGGCGTCCTGCAGCTCTGCCGCCTCGATCATGCCCTCGGTCTTGGCACCGAGGTCGACGAAGACGGTATCGCCCTGGATCGAGACCACGGTTCCCCGCACCCGGTCGCCCACCCCGGGCTGTTTCGTCGTCGGGGTGGCGGGCTGGCTCTTCTCGAACTCTCCCAGCAGGGAGGCGAAATCTTCGTGTTCTGACATGGAGTGGATGGATCCCGTTGGCGTGGTTGGAGGGCGGCCGGGGAACGGCCGGGCCTGGATGGTCAGTATACCCCCCGGCCGCCCCTGTCCACTACCACCACTCAGGCCTCCGGGTCTCGCGGCTTGTAGCCGGTGATCATGGCCCGCACCAGGTTCTCCCGGTGCAGCCGGCTGCTGACCACCACCCCGGCGATGTGAAGGATCACCAGCAGCAGGGTCAGATTCGCCAGCACCTCGTGCCACTCCTCCACCACTTCATTGCCCTCGCCCCCGGGCCCTTCCATGCCACCCTCCCGTTCGTCGTCCTCCTCCTCGTATCCCTCGCCACGCTCCTCGTCGTCGTCGCCCAGCAACACCCGGTTGGAGACGGAGCCCTCGAGGACGACGGAGTCGAACGCGGGATCGAGCATCAGGCCGGTGACCACCGTTCCCGACAGGCTGAGCAGCAGCAGGATCACCATCACCCCGCCGGCCGGGTTGTGCCCCAGATAGCGCCGGGGGTGGCCGCTGAACAGGGAGCGGGTGTACTCGATCACCTCCCGCGGCGACCGCACGAAATCGGCGAAGCGGGCATGCCGGCTGCCGATGAACCCCCACACCAGGCGGAACAGCAGCAGACCGGCGATCACGTAGCCGGAATAGAAATGCACCAGATCCCCCTCCTCGCCGGTGACATAGGCCACGGTGAAACTGATCACCAGGGTCCAGTGGAACAAGCGGACCAGCGGGTCCCACACCTTGATCCGGTCAGCTGTGCCGGTCTTCATCATCTTTGCCTCTCCTGTTCGATGGTATCGGATGTGGATTCTGACGCCCCTGGCTGAAACCAGGCTGAAAGGCGCTGCCGTGATTGGGTCTGGACCGCTGCGTGCAGTCCCCCACACCGGCCCCTCCTCCCATCCGGATCTGTGATTAAATGGGAGCGCCATTGCAAAGGAGAGGCCCATGTCCCCCTTCCAACGCATCAAGCAGCTGCAGACCTGGGTCGAGGGGCGCATCCTGGGGCAGGGACGCCTGGTCGAGCGCATGCTGATCGCCCTGCTGGCGGACGGCCACCTGCTGGTGGAGGGGGTGCCGGGGCTGGCCAAGACCACCGCGGTAAAGATCCTCGCCTCCGGCATCGAGGGCGATTTCCACCGCATCCAGTTCACCCCCGATCTGCTGCCGGCGGATCTCACCGGCACCGAGGTGTTCCGTCCCGGCGAGGGACGTTTCGAGTTCCAGCGCGGCCCCCTGTTCCACAACTTCCTGCTCGCCGACGAGATCAACCGGGCCCCGGCCAAGGTCCAGTCCGCCCTGCTGGAGGCGATGGCCGAGCGCCAGGTGACGGTGGGCCGCACCACCTATCCGCTGGAGCCCCTGTTCCTGGTGATGGCGACCCAGAACCCGATCGAGCAGGAGGGCACCTTCCCCCTCCCCGAGGCGCAGCGCGACCGCTTCCTGCTGCACACCCGGGTCGACTATCCGGACCTGGAGACCGAGGTGGAGATCGTGCGCCTGGTGCGGCGCCAGCGCCACCGCGAAGGCGACGCCGGCAAGGCGCCGCCCCAGGTCTCCCAGGCGGAGGTGTTCCAGGCGCGGGAGCAGATCCTCGACCTCCATCTGAGCGACGACCTCGAGCACTACCTGGTGCGCCTGGTGGCCGCCACCCGGGATCCGGCACCCTACGCCGCCGACCTGGCCGACTGGATCGCCTTCGGCGCCAGCCCCCGCGGCAGCATCGCCCTGGACGCCGCCGCCCGGGCCCACGCCTGGCTGGCGGGGCGCGACTACGTCTCGCCCGGAGACATCCAGGCGGTGGCCCACGACGCCCTGCGCCACCGCATCATCGTCGAC
>DRKP01000155.1 GCA_011051715.1 Sedimenticola thiotaurini
GCCACGGTGAAGGGGGGCTCCTACTACCCGATGACGGTGAAGAAGCACCTGCGCGCCCAGGAGATCGCCGGCGACAACCGGCTGCCCTGCATCTACCTGGTCGATTCCGGCGGTGCCAACCTGCCGAACCAGGACCAGGTGTTCCCCGACCGCGACCACTTCGGCCGCATCTTCTACAATCAGGCCAACCTGTCGGCCGCGGGGATCCCCCAGATCGCCGTGGTGATGGGCTCCTGCACCGCCGGCGGCGCCTACGTGCCGGCCATGTCCGACGAGAGCATCATCGTGCGCCGCCAGGGGACCATCTTCCTCGGCGGGCCGCCGCTGGTGAAGGCCGCCACCGGCGAGGTGGTGAGCGCCGAGGAGCTGGGCGGGGCCGAGGTCCACAGCCGCACCTCCGGCGTCACCGACCACTACGCCACCAGCGATGCCCACGCCCTCGGCCTGGCGCGGCAGGTGGTGGCCGGGCTGAACCGGGACAAGCGCCACGACCTGGTGCTGCGGGAGCCGGAGGAACCGCTCTATCCGGCGGACGAACTCTACGGCCTGGTGCCGCAGGACCTGCGCCAGCCGTTCGACATCCGCCAGCTCATCGCCCGCATCGTCGACGGCAGCCGCTTCAGCGAGTTCAAGGCCCTCTACGGCACCACCCTGGTCTGCGGCTTCGCCCACATCCACGGCTATCCGGTGGGGATCGTCGCCAACAACGGGATCCTGTTCTCCGAGTCGGCGCTGAAGGGGGCCCATTTCGTGGAGCTGTGCGCCCAGCGCCGCATCCCCCTGGTGTTCCTGCAGAACGTCACCGGCTTCATGGTCGGCAGAAAGTACGAGGCCGGCGGCATCGCCAAGGATGGCGCCAAGATGGTCACCGCCGTCGCCTGCGCCCGGGTGCCCAAGTTCACCGTGGTGGTGGGTGGCAGTTTCGGCGCCGGCAACTACGCCATGTGCGGCCGCGCCTACGGTGGCCGCTTCCTGTGGATGTGGCCCAATGCGCGCATCTCGGTGATGGGCGGCGAGCAGGCCGCCAATGTGCTGGCCCAGATCCGCGGTGACGCCCTGGCCGCCCGCGGCGAGGCGTGGAGCGAGGCGGAGGCGGAGGCGTTCAGGCGGCCGATCCGGGAGCAGTACGAGCACCAGGGCCACCCCTACTACGCCAGCGCCCGGCTCTGGGACGACGGCGTGATCGATCCGGTGGACACCCGGCGGGTGCTGGCCCTCGGCCTCTCCACCTCCCTCAACGCACCCATCGAGGCGACCCGCTTCGGCCTATTCAGGATGTGACCATGACAGAACGACCCGTTGTCCTGCAGATCGATGCACGCGGCGTGGCCCGCATCACCCTCAACCGGCCACGTCTCCACAACGCCTTCGACGACGTCGTCATCGCCCGTCTCAGCGGCCTGCTCGACGAGCTGGCGGAACGGGACGGCCTGCGCGCCCTGGTGCTGGCGGCGGAGGGCCGCAGCTTCTCCGCCGGGGCCGATCTCAACTGGATGCGGCGCATGGCGGACTACTCGCCGCAGGAGAACCGGGCCGATGCCGACCGCCTGGCCGGTCTGATGCGGCGCCTGGACCGGCTGCCGGTGCCCACCATCGCCCGGGTGCAGGGTGCCGCCTTCGGTGGCGGGGTGGGACTGATCGCCTGCTGCGACATGGCGATCGCCTCCGAACGCGCCCGCTTCGCCCTGTCCGAGGTGCGCCTGGGAATCATGCCGGCGGTGATCTCGCCCTATGTGATCGCCGCCATCGGGCCGCGGGCGGCGCGGCGCTGGATCCTCAGCGGCGAGCGCTTCGATGCCGCCGAGGCGCTGCGGATCGGCCTGCTGCACCAGGTGGTGGCCGAAGAGTCGCTGGACGAAGCCGTCGAGGCGCTGCTGACCGAGCTGCTGGCCTGCGGGCCGCGGGCCCAGGCGGCGGCGAAGCGGCTGATCCGGGATGTCGCCTGCCGCCCCATCGACCAGGCCCTGATCGACGATACCGCCGCCCGCATCACCGAGCTGCGCGCCTCGCCCGAGGGACGCGAGGGGCTCAGCGCCTTCCTGGAGAAGCGGCCGCCGGCCTGGGTCCTGGACGAGACCTGATGTTCGACCGCATCCTGATCGCCAACCGCGGCGAGATCGCCTGCCGCATCGCCCGCACCGCCCGGCGCCTGGGGGTGGAGACGGTGGCGGTCTATTCCGATGCCGACCGCGACGCGCTGCACGTGAAGCTGTGTGACCGTGCCATCCACATCGGCCCGGCAGCGGCCGGCGACAGCTACCTGAACGCCGAACGCATCCTGGCGGCGGCGCGCGACAGCGGTGCCCAGGCGATCCATCCCGGCTACGGCTTCCTGTCCGAGAACGCCGGCTTCGCCCGCGCCTGTGAGGAGGCCGGCCTGGTGTTCATCGGCCCGCCGCCGGCGGCGATCGAGGCGATGGGTTCCAAGATCGAGGCCAAGCGGCTGATGGCGGCGGCGGGGGTCCCCCTGGTGCCCGGCGTCCACGGCGACGACCAGTCGCCAGCGGCGATGGAGCGGGCCGCCCGGGAGATCGGCTGGCCGCTGCTGATCAAGGCCTCCGCCGGTGGCGGTGGCAAGGGCATGCGGGTGGTCTCGTCGCCGGACGGGCTCGCCGCCGCCCTGGCAGCGGCCCGGCGCGAGTCGATGGCCGCCTTCGGCGACGACCGCTTGCTGCTGGAGCGCTACCTGGAGGCGCCGCGCCACGTCGAGCTGCAGGTGTTCGCCGACCGTCACGGTCACTGCATCCACCTGTTCGAACGCGACTGCTCCATCCAGCGCCGGCTGCAGAAGATCATCGAGGAGGCACCGGCCCCGAAGCTGGATCCGGAACTGCGCCGGCGCATGGGCGCGGCGGCGGTGGCCGCGGCCCGGGCGGTGGATTATGTCGGCGCCGGCACGGTGGAGTTTCTGCTCGACCGGGACGGCGCCTTCTACTTCATGGAGATGAACACCCGGCTCCAGGTGGAGCATCCGGTGACCGAGATGATCACCGGTCAGGACCTGGTGGAGTGGCAGCTGCGGGTTGCGGCGGGAGAGCCGCTGCCCCTTTCCCAGGAAGAGCTGGCCATCGACGGCCACGCCATGGAGGCGCGGATCTACGCCGAGAACCCGGAGCAGGGGTTCCTGCCGGCCACCGGCGTGCTGCACCATCTCCGTTTTCCCGATGACGAACCCGGGGTACGGATCGACAGCGGTGTCGAGGAGGGCAGCACCATCGGCGTGCACTACGATCCCATGATCGCCAAGCTGATCGTCCACGGCGCCGACCGCGACCAGGCCCGGCGCCGGTTGCGCCGGGCCCTGGCCCGGTGCGAACTGGCCGGGGTCGCCACCAACGTCTCCTTCCTGTTCCGGGTGAGCGGGCTGGCGGCCTTTGCCGGGGCCGAACTGGACACCCGTTTCATCGAACGCCACCAGGCGGAGTTGGCCGGGCCCGGCGGCGGGGAGGTGCCGCCGCAGGTGGCGGCCCTCGCCGCCCTGGCAGAGCTGCTGTGGGAGCGCCGCGACGGTATCACCGCCCAGCAGGCGACCGCCGACCCCTGGTCGCCCTGGGCCCTGGCCGATGGCTGGCGGCTCAACCACGGCAGCTTCCACCGGCTGGCGTGGAGGCTGGGGGAGAGCCGGCTGGAGGTGGTGGCCCACTACCGGGAGGGGGGCTTCGTGCTCGAACTGCCCGGGGGCGAGTGCCGCGCCAGCGCCCGATTCGACCCGGCCGGCCGGCTGCAGGCGGAGCTGGACGGCCGGCGCGTCGAGGCCGGCGTCGCCCGGCGGGGGCGCCAGCTCACCCTGTACCTCGACGGCGGGAGCTGGCAACTGCTGCGGGAGGACCCGCGTGCCGACGCCCTGGCGGCAGAGGCCGCCGACAGCGGCCTCTGTGCGCCGATGCCGGGGGTGGTGACCGCGGTGTACGTGGACGAGGGCGAAGCGGTGGCGAAGGGCGATGCCCTGATGGTGGTGGAGGCGATGAAGATGGAGCACAGCATCATCGCCCCGGCCGACGGGGTGGTGGCGGAACTCCACTTCCGCGCCGGCGACCAGGTGGAGGAGGGGGATGAGCTGATCCGGCTGGAACCGGCCGGCGATCCCGCGCCCTGAGCCCCCACCGCCCGGCAGGGGCGCCGCCCCCGGCGCGAACGAACAGTTCGGAAAAGGTGCAGATGCCGCAGGCCCAAACCGCCCCTTGTCAGTGGACCACCGCCCCGGGAGGGTCGAACCATCCCGGTCCCGGGGACAGAAAGAAGGACTGAATGGACCATGAACCTGCCGACCAGGGTGAAGCTGGTGGAAGTGGGCCCCCGCGACGGCCTGCAGAACGAACCGGGCGAAGTGCCGCTCGAGGTGCGGGTCGAGCTGATCGACCGGCTCGGCGCGGCCGGCCTGACGGTGATCGAGGCCGGCAGCTTCACCTCGCCCCGGTGGGTGCCGCAGATGGCCGGCAGTGGCGAGGTGCTGCAGCGGATCCGGAGGCGCCCCGGGGTGGACTATCCGGTCCTGGTCCCCAACGCCAGGGGGCTGGAGCTGGCCATCGCCGCCGGCGCGAAGGAGATCGCCGTCTTCGCCGCGGCCTCCGAGACCTTTTCCCGCCGCAACATCAACTGCGGCATCGACGAGAGCCTGGAGCGCTACGCCGCGGTGACCGAGGGTGCCCTGGCGGCCGGACTGCGGGTGCGCGGCTACGTCTCCTGCGTCCTGGGCTGCCCCTATGAAGGGGCGGTCGGGCCGGCGGCGGTGGCCCGGGTGGCGGAGCGGCTGTACGCCCTGGGGTGCCATGAGGTCTCCCTGGGGGACACCATCGGCACCGGCACGCCGCTGGCGGCGCGGCGCATGGTGGAGGTGGTGGCGGAACGGGTGCCGCTGGAGCGGTTGGCGGCCCACTTCCACGACACCTATGGCCAGGCCCTGGCCAACCTGCTGGCGGTGCTGCAACTGGGGGTGGCGGTGATCGACAGCTCGGTGGCCGGTCTCGGCGGCTGTCCCTACGCCGCCGGGGCCAGCGGCAACGTGGCCACCGAGGATGTGCTCTACATGCTCGACGGCATGGGGATAGAGACCGGCGTCGACCTGGCCGGGCTGCTCGAGGCCTCCGCCTTCATCAGCGATGCCCTGGGGCGGCCGCCGGCGTCGCGGGTGGCGCTGGCCCTGGCCGGGCGTGGTTGAGGAGCACCGCGGTGCCATGGCGGACACAGAGGTTTGCCCGCTGCACCGGCGTGATCGCGCCCCTCGTCGATGGGCGGATGGGTGCAGGAGAGACGGGATCGTTTTCCTGCGGTCGCCAACAGGATAGACTCCGTCACCTCGGTGGCACTGTGGTGGACGGATCGTCCACCTTCGATCAAGGGGCCGACTCGCCATGCCGTTGTCCAAACCGGTAGACCGGAAACACCTCCATACCCGCAGCATCACCTGCAAGGGCTTCGAGCGCAGCGACGGGCTGTGGGACATCGAGGCCCATCTGACCGACGTCAAGACCTACTCGTTCGAGAACCGGGACCGGGGTGGCCGGATCCCGGCCGGCGAGCCGGTGCACGGCATGCACGTGCGCATGACCATCGACCTGGATTTCACCATCCACGGCATGGAGGCGGTGACCGAGTATTCACCCTATCGCATCTGCAGCCAGGCCGGCGGCGTCATGCCCCGCCTGGTGGGCCTGCGCATCGGCCCGGGCTGGATGCGCCGGGTGCGCGGCCTGATCGGCGGGACCACCGGCTGCACCCATCTGCTGGAGCTGCTGCCGGTGATGGCCACCACCGCCTACCAGACCCTGCACTTCGCGCTGGAGGAGCGGGAGAGCAGGAAGCGGGACAGGCCCCGTCCCGGCATCATCGACACCTGCCTGGCCCTGGCCAGCGACGGCCCGGTGGTGAAGCGGGAGTGGCCGGAGTTCTACACCGGCGACGAGGACGGCGGCGGGGAGTGAGCGGGGGGATCGCCATCGGTCCGGGGGAGCCGGCCATCGGCAGATCCATTCATTGCGGCGAACAGCACCCGTCCGGGAACGAACTGCAGGAGCGTCGCCCCCGGCGCAAAGGAACATAGCGCGGTTTCCCCTCCCCGGTGCCGGCTCCCGGCGATCGGTCAACCCTGGGCCAGCCAGATCATCAGCGGCAGGGTGGCGGCGGCGAGCAGCACCTGGACGCTGATCAGGTTGGCCATCAGCTGGTGGTCGCCGCCCATCTGCCGGGCCAGGATATAGGAGGAGGAGGCGGTGGGCACCGCGCCGGCCAGCACCGCCACCGTCCGCGGCAGGCCGTCGATGCCGAACAGCAGGCAGCCCAGGAACATCAGCGCCGGCATCCCCA
>DRKP01000156.1 GCA_011051715.1 Sedimenticola thiotaurini
GCCGCCACCGAGGTCGAGATGAAGGAGAAGAAGGCCCGCGTCGAGGACGCCCTGCACGCCACCCGCGCGGCGGTGGAAGAGGGCATCGTGGCCGGTGGCGGCGTCGCCCTGGTGCGCGCCCTGTCCGCCCTCGAGGGCCTGAAGGTGGACAACCACGACCAGGAGGTCGGCGTCTCCATCGCCTCCCGCGCCATGGAGGAGCCGCTGCGCCAGATCGTCTCCAATGCCGGCGGCGAGCCCTCGGTGGTGCTGAACCGGGTGGCCGAGGGTGACGGCAATTTCGGCTTCAACGCCGCCAGCGGCGAGTACGGCGACATGGTCGAGATGGGTATCCTGGATCCCACCAAGGTGACCCGCTCGGCGCTGCAGAACGCCGCCTCCGTGGCGACCCTGATGATCACCACCGAGGCGATGGTGGCCGAGGAGCCGAAGGAAGAGACCGCCGCCCCGGCCGGAATGGGCGGCGGCATGGGCGACATGGGCATGGGCGGCATGATGTAACGCCGATCCGGTCGTTCGAGCCGAGTCAGAGGGCCCCGCTTCGGCGGGGCCTTCTGCTGTATGGGGCAGTGAACCGGCCGGTGGACTCCCGTTCCGGCAGCAGCGACCGCTCCGGTCGCCCGATCTGGCCTCGGGCCCCGGAATCTGACAAAGTGACCGGGGTCGACCCGTACCGCCGCGGCGGGCCGGCCGGACGGAGGGGGCGCGACCGGGGAAGTGTCATTGGAGCAGATAGAACAGTTGAAGCAGGAGGCCCTGGCGCACTGGCAGGCGTGGCGGGAGCGGGCCCAGGCGGCGGAGATCGCGTTCGATCCGTCCCCCCGGCAGCTGGAACGGCTGCTGCGGGTGTGGGAGGCGAGCGAGTACGCCGCCCTGGGCTGCCAGCGCGATCCGGCCCTGCTGCCGCGCCTGTTCGACGCCGGCGACCTGGACCGCCCCTGGAGCGCGGAGGAGACGGAGGCGGCAGTGGAGCGGGCGCTGGCCGGGGTGACCGCCGAGGCGGCACTGCACCGGGCCCTGCGTCTGTTCCGCCGGGAGCAGATGGTGCGCATCGTCTGGCGCGATCTCTCCGGGGCGCCCCTGGACGAGACCATGGAACAGCTCTCCGCCCTGGCCGACGCGGTGGTGCGCCGGACCCTCGATCTGCTCTACCGCTGGGCGGTGGACAGGCATGGGATTCCGCGGGATCCGGAAGGGACGCGGCAGCAGCTGCTGGTCCTCGGCATGGGCAAGCTGGGGGCGCGGGAGCTGAACCTCTCCTCCGATATCGACCTGATCTTCGTCTACCCGGCCCAGGGGGAGGTGGACGGCCCGCGCTGGCTCTCCAACGAGCAGTTCTTCACCCGCCTGTGCCAGCAGCTGATCAAGGCCCTCAACAGCCAGACCGCCGACGGTTTCGTGTTCCGGGTGGACACCCGGCTGCGCCCGTTCGGCGAGGCGGGCCCCCTGGCCATCAGCTTTGCCGCCATGGAGCACTACTACGAATCCCAGGCGCGCGAGTGGGAACGCTACGCCATGATCAAGGCGCGCGTGGTGGCGGGACCGGAGGAGCCGGCCGGGCAGCTGATGGAGATGCTGCGTCCCTTCGTCTACCGGCGCTACCTGGATTTCGGCGCCATCGAATCGATCCGCGAGATGAAGCGCCTGATCAGCAGCGAGCTGCGGCGCAAGGGGATGGCGGACAACATCAAGCTGGGCCCGGGGGGCATCCGCGAGATCGAGTTCATCGGCCAGGCGTTCCAGCTGATCCGTGGTGGCCGCGACCGTGCGTTGCAGGTGCGGCCCATTCTCCAGGTGCTGGAGCTGCTGCGGCAGCGGGAGCTGCTGCCGGACTACGTGGTCGGGGAGCTGGGCGGGGCCTATCGTTTCCTGCGCCTGGTGGAGAACCGGCTGCAGGCCTGGCGCGACCAGCAGACGCACCTGCTGCCCGGGGACGACGCCGGGCGGCTGCGGCTGGCCCGTTCCATGGGCTTCGACGACTGGGACGGCTTCTTCGGCGTGCTGGAACGCCATCGCCAGCGGGTGCAGGGACACTTCGACAAGGTGTTTGCCTCACCCCAGGTGGAGGAGGAGGGCGACGAGCGGCCGATGCGGCTGGTGTGGGAACAGCGGCTGGAGCCGGAGCAGGCGGCGGCGCTGCTGGAGCAGGCCGGGTTCCCGGACGGGGCAGCCGTGCTGGCCCGGCTGGAGCGGTTCCGCGATTCCCATGCCTGCCGCCACATGGGCAGTCGCGGCCGCGAACGGCTGGATCAGCTGATGCCCCTGCTGCTGGAGGCGGTGGCCGCCGCCGACGGGCCGGAGGCGACCCTGGAGCGGCTGCTGCGACTGCTGGAGGCGATCGCCCGCCGCACCGCCTACCTGTCGCTGCTGGTGGAGAACCCGGTGGTGCTGTCCCAGCTGGTGCGCCTGTTCGGGGCCAGCCCCTGGATCGCCCGCCAGGTGACCCAGTTCCCCCTGTTGCTGGACGAGATGCTGGATCCGCGCCGGCTCTACAGCCCGCTGCGCCGGGACGAGCTGGGGGCGGAACTGGACACCCTGCTGTCGTCGGTCGAGGAGGACGACCTGGAGCAGCAGATGGAGCGCCTGCGCCAGTTCGCCAACAGCAACAAGCTGCGGGTGGCGGCGGCGGACATCACCGGCGCCATCCCGCTGATGGTGGTGAGCGACTATCTCACCGACATCGCCGAGACGGTGATCCGGCGGGTGCTGGAACTGGCCTGGGAGGAGCTGGTGCGGCGCCACGGCCGCCCCGCCGGGGTGGCGGTGGGGGAGACCGGCTTCACCGTCATCGGCTACGGCAAGCTGGGCGGCATCGAGCTGGGCTACGGCTCCGACCTGGACATGGTGTTCCTCCATGCCACCGAGGACCAGAACGCCATGACCGGGGGCGGGCGGCCGGTCGCCAACGAGGTGTTCTACGCCCGCCTCGGCCAGCGCATGATCCACATCTTCACTGCCCGCACCCCCTCCGGGCTGCTCTACGAGACCGACATGCGGCTGCGCCCGAACGGCAACTCGGGCATGCTGGTCAGCTCGCTGACGGCCTATCGCCGCTATCAGTTGAACGACGCCTGGACCTGGGAGCACCAGGCGCTGCTGCGGGCCCGCCCGGTGGCCGGCGATCCGGCGCTGATGGAGCGGTTCCAGGTCATCCGGCGGGAGGTTCTGGCGCGGCCGCGGTCGCCGGAGACCCTGCGCCGGGAGGTGCGCGAGATGCGCGAGAAGATGCGTGCCGGCACCGACCGCAGCGGCCCCGGCGGCTTCGATATCAAGCAGGGGCGGGGCGGTATCGCGGATATCGAATTTATGGTTCAATACTGCGTTCTGCGCTGGGCCGGCGACCACCCGGACCTGCTCGACTGGACCGACAACATCCGTCTGCTGGAGGGACTCGGCCGCCACCGTCTGCTGCCGGCCCCGGCGGTGAGTGCGCTGGGCGATGCCTACCGGGCGTTGCGGGCGGTCTATCACCGCCACGCGCTGGGCGGCCGTCCCGGTCTGATCCCGGGCGACGAACTGGTCCGGGAGCGGCAGCAGGTGCGGTCCCTGTGGCAGCAGCTGATGGAGCAGGGCAGCGGGCGGCCGGTGGTATGAGCAGCGCTCACCATGGAGGCATGGAGGGTACGGAGCAGCGGGTCGGTCCGTGGTCTTTTCGGGATCCGGGAACCATTGGAACGCCCCGTCATCCCGGTGGAACGAACCGGCATTCCGGTGGAATGAACCGCCGTCCCGGCGGAACGATCCGTCATCCCGGCGCAGGCCGGGATCCATCGGGAGTAGCGCTCTCCACCGGCCACCTTGGGCCTTTTGTCCAGTCCCAAGGGGTCGCCTGTCCTCTGCGGTGAAACCGATGAACAACAGATCACCCTGACCAGGGGCCGAAGAACCAGGAGAGACAACGAGATGTCGACGTTTGCGGACCGCGATGGCTGGATCTGGCTGGACGGGGAGATGGTGCCCTGGCGCGAGGCGAAGATCCATGTACTGACCCATACCCTGCACTACGGCATGGGGGTGTTCGAGGGTGTGCGGGCCTACGCCACCGACAGGGGGCCGGCCATCTTCCGGCTGCAGGACCACACCGACCGCCTGTTCCGCTCCGCCCACATCCTGGGGATGAAGATCCCCTATGACGCCGACACCCTGAACCAGGCCCAGATCGACGCGGTGCGGGAGAACGGCCTCGATTCGGCCTACCTGCGCCCGCTCTGCTTCTACGGCTCCGAGGGGATGGGGCTGCGGGCCGACGGCCTCAAGGTCCACGTCATGGTGGCGGCCTGGGAGTGGGGCGCCTACCTGGGCGAGGAGAACCTGAAGAACGGCATCCGCATCAAGGTCTCCTCCCTCAACCGCCACCATGTCAACATCACCATGTGCCGCACCAAGGCCACCGGCAACTACATCAACTCCATGCTGGCCCTGCAGGAGGCGCTCAACGACGGCTATGACGAGGCCCTGCTGCTGGACGTGGAGGGCTACGTGATGGAGGGCTCGGGGGAGAACATCTTCATCGTCCGTGACGGTGTCATCTACACCCCGGATCTGACCTCGGCGCTGGACGGCATCACCCGCAACACGGTGATCCGCCTGGCCGGTGAACTGGGCATCCCGGTGGTGGAGAAACGGATCACCAGGGACGAGGTCTACATCGCCGACGAGGCCTTCTTCACCGGTTCCGCCGCCGAGGTGACACCGATCCGCGAGGTGGACAACCGCACCATCGGCAGCGGCGGGCGCGGACCCGTCACCGAGCGCCTGCAGGGGCTCTATTTCGACCAGGTCCAGGGCCGCCGGGAAGAACATCCGGAGTGGCTGACCTACGTCTGAAGTGCCCATGGGCACCTGCCGGGATGGAGAGGGGACAACGACAGATGAACAGCAGGAGCCTGCCATGAATCAAGCAACCGCATCCCAGCGCGGCCGGCAGCCGACCCCGGTGAGCCGGGAACAGCTGCCCCTCAGCTGTCCGCCGCGTGGTGTGGAGGTCTATGCCCTGCATCCGCGGGTCTACCTTCCGATCACCGCCACCGGCCGGGCGGTCTGCCCCTACTGCGGGGCGGAATACGTCCTGCAGGACTGATCCCGGCCCGCGCCGCGACCCGTTGCCCCGGCCCCTCATGGTGGTGTGGCGCCTGACCGACGGCAAGCCGGGGCACGAGAGCCAGAGCCGCGGGCTGGTGCAGGCGCTGGCGCGGCAGCGGCCGCTGCAGTGCCACGACATCCCGGTGGCCGGGGGCGCCGCGCTGCCGGATCTGCTGCGCCGGCGCTTTCCCGCCGGCGCCGGGCTGCCGGCGCCGGATCTGCTGATCGGGGCGGGACACGCCACCCATCTGCCGCTGCTGGCGGCGCGGCGGGCCCGCGGCGGCCGCAGCGTGGTGCTGATGCGGCCCTCATTGCCCGCGGCCCTGTTCGATCTGTGCCTGATTCCGGAGCACGACCGGCCGCGGCCGCGGGACAATGTGCTCACCACCCGCGGCGTGCTCAACGACCTGACCGGTGACGGTCCCCACCACGCCGACCGGGCGCTGGTGCTGGTGGGCGGACCCTCCCGCCACCACCGCTGGGATCAGGAGGGGCTGCTGCAACGGCTGGCACGGCTGTTCGCCGCCCGCCCCGGGATTCGCTTCACCGTCACCACCTCCCGCCGCACCCCGCCCGCCTTCATACCCGCCCTCGAGCGGCTGTCCGCGCCCAACTGCCGGGTCGTTCCCCTGGACCGGACCGGTCCCGGCTGGGTGGCACGGCATCTGGGCGAGAGCGCCGAGGCCTGGGTCACCGGGGACTCGGTCTCCATGCTCTACGAGGCGCTCACCGCCGGCTGCCGGGTCGGGCTGCTGCCGCTGCCGGCCAGCGGGGACGACCGCATCACCCGCGGGGTGGCACAACTGCTGGCGGAGGGGTGGGTGGGCAGCTTCGACCAGGCCCTGGCCGGGGATGGGCTGCCGCCGGCCCGGAGCGGCTTCAACGAGGCCCGGCGCTGCGCCGACTCGATCCTGCAGCGATGGCCGCGGCTGTGACCGCGGGGAGCGCAACCGGGCGCCCGCTGACGGTGCTCCAGCTGCTGCCCGACCTGCGCGGCGGTGGCGTCGAACGCGGCACCCTGGAGGTGGCGGACGAGCTGGTGCGGCGCGGTCATCGCTCCCTGGTGATCTCCAACGGCGGCGAGCTGGTGCAGCCGCTGGAGGCCGGCGGCAGCGAGCACCTGTGCTGGCCGATCGGGGTGAAGTCCCTGCGTACCCTGGCGCTGGTGCCGGGGCTGCGGCGGCTGCTGCGGCAGCGCCAGGTGGATATCGTCCACGCCCGCTCGCGCCTGCCGGCCTGGATCCTGTGGCTGGCGTGGCGGGGGATGGACCCGGCCCGCCGGCCGCGGCTGGTGACCACCGTGCACGGCCTCTACTCGGTCTCCCGCTACAGCGCCGTGATGACCCGGGGCGAGCGCGTGATCGCGGTATCGGAGACGGTGCGCGACTACATCCTGCGCAACTATCCGGAGACCGATCCGGGGCGCATCGAGCTGATCCACCGGGGGGTCGACCGGGATGCCTTCCCGCGCGGCTACACCCCCGCCGAATCCTGGCGGACGACGTGGTATAGTCGCTACCCGTCGTTGCGCGAGGGGCCGGTGCTCACCCTGGCCGGGCGCCTGACCCGGCTGAAGGGGCATCACGCCTTCATCGACCTGGTCGCCGCCCTGCGCGCCGGCGGGCGGCCGGTGACCGGCCTGATCGTCGGCGGCGAGGATCCGCGCCGGCGCGGGTACGCGGCGGAGCTGCGCCAGCGGGTGGCCGAACTGGGCCTTGAGCGGGCGCTGCTGTTCACCGGCCAGCGGCAGGACATCCGCGAGATCTACGCCGTCTCCGACCTGGTGTTCTCCCTCTCCGGCAAGCCCGAGTCCTTCGGCCGCACCGTGGTCGAGGCCCTGAGCATGGGGGTGCCGGTGATCGGCTGGGATCACGGTGGCGTCGGCGAGGTGCTGGCGCGCCTGCTCCCCGCCGGCGCGGTGCCGCTGAACGACGGCGATGCCCTGCTGCGGCGCACCGTGGATTTCCTGGAGCGGCCGCCGGTGGTGGCCGGATTCGATGATTTCAGACTGCAGACCATGCTGGACAAGACCCTGATGCTGTACCAGGCGCTGGCCGCCGACCGGAACGCGGCGCGATGAATCCCCGTTCGCTCTACCTGCGCCTGCTGGCCCACGTCCGCCCCTACCGCCGGACCTTCGTCCTCGCCATCGCCGCCACCGTGGTGCTGGCGCTGACCGAGCCGGCGATGCCGATGCTGCTGAAGCCGCTGCTCGACGGCAGCTTCGTGGAGAAGGACCCGCAGATGATCGTGCTGATGCCGATCGCACTGGTCCTGCTGTTCGCGGTGCGCGGCCTGGCCACCATCGGCAGCCAGGTGGCGATGGAATGGGTGGCCAACAAGGTGGTGACCGACCTGCGCAACCAGATGTTCGACAAGCTGCTCAGCCTGCCCTCCAGCTTCTACGACGCCAACGCCACCGGGGTTGTGATCTCCAAGGTGACCTACGACGTGGAGCAGGTCACCACCGCCGCCACCAAGGTGCTGGTGATCGCGGTACGCGACTCCCTCGCCATCACCGGCCTGCTGGCCTGGATCTTCTACCTGAACTGGAGACTGGCGCTGATCGCCTTCGCCATCACCCCGGTGGTGGCCTTCCTGGTGCGCCTGGTCAGCCGCCGGCTGCGCCGGGTCAGCCACGGCGTCCAGGGACAGATGGGGGAGATGACCCATATCCTGGAGGAGGCGATCAACGGCAACCGGGTGGTACGGGTGTTCGGCGGACAGGAGTACGAACGGGGGCGCTTCCGCAGGGTGACCGACAAGGTGCGGCAGCTGAAGGTGAAGATGGTGGTGGCCTCCAACAGCAACGTGCAGGTGATACAGGTGATGGCGGTGGCGACCCTCGCCTTCATGGCCTACCTGGCGGCCCAGCAGAAGCTGACGGTGGGTGAGTTCGTCTCCTTCTTCACCGCCGTCGCCCTGATCCTGTCGCCGCTGAAGCGGCTGACCAATATCAACGAACCGCTGCAGAAGGGGCTGGCGGCGGCGGAGAGCATCTTCCGGCTGCTGGACGAGCCGTCGGAGCAGGACCCGGGACGCAGTGTCCCGGAGGGCGGCGGTGGCGAGGTGCGCTTCGAGGGGGTGACCCTGCGCTATCCGGATACGGAGGAACCGGCGCTGGCCGACATCGACCTGGAGATCCGTGCCGGCGAGCACATCGCCCTGGTCGGTCCCTCCGGCAGCGGCAAGAGCACCCTGGCCAACCTGCTGCCCCTGTTCTACCGCCCGGACGGCGGGCGCATCACCCTGGACGGCGTCGACCTGGCCGGGATTCCCCTGCGCGAGCTGCGCCGGCGGGTGGCCCTGGTGTCCCAGGAGGTGGTGCTGTTCAACGACACGGTGCGTGCCAATATCGCCTACGGCGAGATGAGCGGGATGCCGGACCAGGCGGTGGAACAGGCCGCGGCGGCGGCCAACGCGCTGGAGTTCATCCGCCAGCTGCCCCAGGGGATGCAGACCCCGGTGGGGGCCAACGGCGTGCGCCTCTCCGGTGGCCAGCGCCAGCGCCTGGCCATCGCCCGCGCCCTGCTCAAGGATGCCCCCATCCTGGTCATGGACGAGGCCACCTCGGCGCTGGACACGGAGTCGGAGAAGGCGATCCAGCAGGCGCTGGAGACGCTGAAGGCGGGGCGCACCACCATCACCATCGCCCACCGCCTGTCCACCATCGAGAAGGCGGACCGGATCGTGGTGCTTGACCGGGGACGCATCGTCGAGACCGGCAGCCATGAGGAACTGCTGGCGGCCAACGGCCTCTACGCCCGCCTCTACCAGGCGCGGTTGCGGGAGAGCGCGGGGTGAATCCGCCGGCGGCAGTGCCCTGCCGGGTGAAACCGCAGCCGGTGGCGCAGCGGGGCTGGTCCGATTTTCTCGCCCCCCGGTACTGGCCGGGTTGGGCCGGGATCGGCCTGCTGTGGCTGCTGCATCGGCTGCCGTGGCCGGCCCAGCGCCGCATCGGCGTCGGCGTCGGGCGCCTGTTCCGGCGGCTGGCCCGCGGCCGGGTCCACGTCGCCCGCACCAACATCCGGCTCTGTTTTCCCGACTGGCCGGCAGAGCGGGTCGAGGCACTGGTGCGCGACCATTTCGACGCCCTGGGGATCGGCCTGATGGAGCTCAACATCTGCCTCTGGGGCGCCGACCGGCGGGTGACCGCACCGCTGTGGGAGGTCACCGGAGTGGAGCACCTGGAACGGGCGCGCCGGGAGGGTCGCGGGGTGCTGCTGCTCACCGGCCACTTCACCACCATGGAGATGGCCTCGGCCACCCTGGCCGGGCGGGCGCGGATCGGGGGCATGTACCGGCCGCTGAAGAACCCCCTGTTCGACTGGCTGCTGTACAGCCGCCGGGCCGCCCGCACCACGGTGATGATCGAACGCGAGGACCTGCGCGGGATGATCCGCTGCCTGCGCGCCGGCGCGGCGGTGTGGTACGGCTTCGACCAGAACTACGGCGGCTCCAAGAGCGTCTTCGTCGACTTCTTCGCCATGTCCGCCTGCACCATCGCCACCACATCGCGCCTGGCGCGCATGGGGGATGCCCTGGTGATTCCCTACTTCCCCTGCCGGCTGCCGGACGGGCGTTACCGGCTGCGGGTACAGCCGCCGCTGGAGGGCTTCCCCGGCGACGACGAACACGCCGACACCCGGCGCCTGAACCAGATCCTGGAGCGGGCGGTGCTGGAGTGCCCGGAGCAGTACCTGTGGATCCACCGCCGTTTCAAGACCCGCCCGCCGGGTGAGCCGGGAGTCTACTGAGATGGGCGGCGGGCAGGCGCGGCAGCGGGACAGGATCCGGGTCAAGTTCCTCTCCAGGACCGCCGGCGAGGTCTTCGTCCGGCAGTTCCCGCAGGGGGTCCCGCTGTGGGGCGGGTGCGAATTCCTGTTCGACCCCGACGCCGCCGACTACGACTGGCTGGTGGTGTACGACGACCTCCCCCCGCTGGCGGACGAGCGCTTCTCGCGGCGGGTCGAGCGGCTCGCCTGCCCCCGGCACAACACCCTGCTGGTCACCACCGAGCCGGAGACGATCAAGATCTACGGCCGCGCCTACACCGCCCAGTTCGGCCACGTCCTGACCAGCCAGCGGCAGTGGGCCCTGCCCCATCCCGGCCGGATCCACTCCCAGCCAGCCCTGCACTGGTTCTACGGCTGGGGCAGCCGGCGGCTGCTGGGCTACGACGAGATCGCCGCCGGCCGGCCGGAGAAGGAGGCGGAGATCGCCACCGTCTGCTCCGAGAAGCAGCAGCGGCACACCCTGCACCATCGCCGCTACCGGTTCGTGCAGGAGCTGAAGGCGCGCCTCCCGGAGCTGGAGATCTACGGCCACGGCGTGCGGGACATGGACGACAAGGCGGAATCCCTGGACCGCTACCGGTATCATGTGGCGATCGAGAACTACCGCGGGCCCCACCACTGGACCGAGAAGCTGGCGGACTGCTTCCTCGGGCTGTCGCTGCCGTTCTACTATGGCTGCGACAACGTCGACGACTACTTTCCGCGGGAGAGCCTGATCCGGATCGACATCGCCGATCCGGACGGCGCCGCCCGGGTGATCCGCCGGGCGATGGCGGACGATGAATACGGCCGACGACTGCCGGCCCTGCTGGAGGCGCGCCGGCTGGTGCTGGAGGAGTACAATCTGTTCGCCGTGCTGAGCCGGGAGATCGAGGCGCGGCACCGCCCCGGCGCCGGTGGCGGCGAGATCCGTTCGCGGCGGCTGGCCAACAAGGGCTCGGCACTGCAGAGTGCGGCCTACGGGCTGGAGAAACTGGTGCGGCGCTGGCGCCAGCGGTGACAGTCCCGGCGACGACAGCGGGGCGGTGTACATTGGCGGGACGGCCGGCCAGGAGGGTGCCTGCCGGTCCGGATTCCTGGTGCGCGGCAGCGGGCACCGTTCCCGGTGGTACGGCACCGGACGGGCGGATCACCTGTATCATGACTCCCGTCCCGGGCGGCATGACTTCGTTCTACCCGTGATCGGGAACGCCGGCTGCCGCTGCTGCCGGTACTTCGAGTGAGGCGAACTGGTATGGAGCGGGATTCCAAGATCTATGTGGCCGGTCACCGCGGCCTGGTGGGGGCGGCCATCGTCGCGCGGTTGCAGCGCGGGGGCTACCACAACCTGCTGCTGCGGACCCATGCGGAACTGGACCTGACCGACCAGGCGGCGGTGCGTGCCTTCCTCCAGCGGGAGCGGCCGGAATACCTGTTCCTGGCGGCGGCCAAGGTGGGGGGCATCCACGCCAACGCCAGCTACCCGATGGACTTCATCGCCATCAACCTGGCGATCGAGCTGAACCTGATCACCGCCGCCCGCGAATGCGGCGTGAAGCGGCTGCTGTTTCTCGGCAGCTCCTGCATCTACCCCCGCGACTGCCCGCAGCCGATCCGGGAGGAGTACCTGCTGACCGGGCCGCTGGAGGCGACCAACGAGCCCTATGCCGTCGCCAAGATCGCCGGCATCAAGCTGTGCGAGGCCAGCAACCGCCAGCACGGCACCGAGTTCGTCCCGGTGATGCCGACCAACCTCTACGGTCCCAACGACAACTTCGACCTGCACAACTCCCACGTGCTGCCGGCCATGATCCGCAGGTTCCACGAGGCGGTGGAACGGGGGGACGACAGCGTGGTGGTGTGGGGGACCGGCACTCCGCGGCGGGAGTTCCTCCACGTCGACGACATGGCCGATGCCTGCGTCTTCCTGATGAACCGGGAGGACCATACCGGGATGGTCAACATCGGAGTGGGTGAGGACCTGACCATCGCCGAGCTGGCGCAACTGGTCGCCGGGGTGGTCGGGTTCGGGGGCCGCATCGAATTCGACACCAGCAAGCCGGACGGCACCCCGCGCAAGCTGCTGGACGTGAGCCGGCTGCACGCCCTCGGCTGGCGGGCCGGCATCGATCTCCGGGATGGGATCCGCCAGACCTACGACTGGTTCCTGCAGCACCGCGACAGCCTGCGCGGCTGACCGGTGCGCCCCTCCATCTGCCCCACGGGACGACGATGAAGAACTTCCTCTGCATGAAATGGGGTGATCTGTACGGCCCCGAATACGTCAACAACCTCTACGCCAGTATCGCCCGCAACGTGACCCCGCCGTTCCGCCTGACCTGCCTGACCGACGACCCTGCCGGCATCCGGGACGAGGTGGCCTGCTTCGACTGTCCCACCGTGGATGCGCCGCCGCCCTACGACAACACCGGCTGGCGCAAGCTGGTGGTGTGGGACGAGCAGGTGGCGGATCTGGAGGGGGACGTGCTGTTCCTCGACCTGGACGTGGTCATCGTCGGCGACCTGGATCCCTTCTTCGAATTCGGCGAGGGGTTCTGCGTGGCCCGCAACTGGACCCAGATGAAGGCGAAGGTGGGCAACACCTCGGTGTTCCGGTTCACCGTCGGCCAGGCCACCCACCTGTACCGCAACTTCATGGCCGATGCCCAGCCCATCCTGGACCGCTACGACAACGAACAGATCTATGTCTCACGCGAGATCGAGCGGATGACCTTCTGGCCCGACGCCTGGTGCAAGAGCTTCAAGGTCCACTGCATCCCGCCGATGCCGCTGCGCTGGTTCATGGAGCCGCGCATCCCGGAGGGGGCCCGGGTGATCGCCTTCACCGGCACCCCCAATCCGCCGGACGCGGCCAGGGGGGAGTGGCCCCTGAAACCGGGGGCGCCGGCCTATAAGAAGATCTACAAGCACGTCCGGCCGACCTCCTGGATCGCCGAATACTGGAAATGAGCCGCGGGGGCAGCGGGCAGCCCCTCCCCGTCGTTCCAGCCGTTTCCCAGCACACCGGCCATCTCATGTCATCCCGGCCCGTTTCCCCCATTCCGGCGCAGGCCGGAATCCAGGGGATTCGATGATCCGGCTCCCGCCCTGCACCCGGATGAGGGCTCATACCGGGGTTCCGTGGGATCCCTTCAGTCGGTCGACGCATGGAAATCTCTGTGCCCTCTGTGATCTCTGTGGTTGACCACCACGGTGGATGATCACCAGGCAGCGGTAATGCAGTCGTGTTCCAGCGGATATCCTTTCGTCATTCCGGCGCAGGCCGGAATCCAGAACCCTGGATCGCCCCCCCTCTTCACCGGAACCGTGGATCGTTCCCCCGGCATGCCGGTGCTATCGCGCTCTTTCGTCACCGCTCCCCCCGGTCGATATCAGGGCGAGGTAGAGGGCGGTGAGCCACCACACCAGCTGCCCCATGAACGAGGAGTAGAAGGCGAGATGGGTGTTGAACGGAAACCACATGGCGA
>DRKP01000157.1 GCA_011051715.1 Sedimenticola thiotaurini
CCCGGAAGGTCCCGCCCCCTGTCAGGAGAGCAGCAGGCTGTCGCTGGCCAGGGTCTCGCCCTGGGCCTGGTAGAAGCGCTCGACCAGGCCGTCCACCGTCAGCCTCTGTTTCTCCCCGTCCCGCAGGTCGAGAATGATGCGGCCCTGGTGCAGCATGATCAGGCGGTTGCCCAGGTCGATGGCGTGCTTCATGTTGTGGGTGACCATCAGGCAGGTGAGGTGCTCCTGCTCCACCATCTCCCGGGTCAGGAGCAGGATCTGGCGGGCGGTTCTGGGGTCGAGCGCGGCGATGTGTTCGTCCAGCAGCAGCACCTGGGGCCGTACCAGGGTGGCCATCAGCATGGTCAGGGCCTGGCGCTGACCGCCGGAAAGCAGGCCGACCCGGTCCGGCAGGCGCTGCTCCAGCCCCAGCCCGAGCCGCGCCAGCCGCTCCCGGAACAGCCTCCGTTCGGCGGCGCGCACGCCGCGGCCGAGACCGCGCCGCCTGCCGCGCCGGAGTGCCAGCGCCAGGTTCTGCTCGATGCTGGCGGAGGGGCAGGTGCCGAGCAGCGGATCCTGGAACACCCGGGCGATGTAGCGTGCGCGCCGGTACTCGGGCCAGCGGGTGACGTCGATGTCGCCGATCAGGATGCGCCCCTCGTCCAGAGGGAAGCAGCCGGCGATGGCGTTCAGCAGGGTCGATTTGCCGGCGCCGTTGGAACCGATCACGGTGACGAAGTCGCCGCCGTCGATGGACAGGTCGACATCGTCCAGGGCCAGCACCTGGTTGACGCTGCCGCGATGGAAATACTTGCGGCACTGCTGCAGCCGGATCATCGCGCCAGCAGCCGCTGCTTCAGCGCCGGCGCGATCAGGGCACTCACCACCAGCAGGGCGGTGATCAGGTTGAGGTCGCTGGGCTCGAACGAGAAGCCGCCGATCTCCATTCCCAGGGCGAGGGCGATGGCCAGCCGGTAGACCACCGAGCCGAGCAGGGCGGCGGTGAAGGCGCGGGCGATGCTCATGCGGCCGAACAGGGTCTCGCCGATGATCACCGAGGCGAGGCCGGCGACGATGGTGCCGATCCCCATGCCGACATCGGCGGCGCCCTGGTTCTGCGCCACCAGGGCTCCGCTCAGGGCCACCAGGCCGTTGGAGATGCCGACACCGAGCACGATCAGGAAATGGGTGTCGATGCCCAGGCTGGTGGCCATGCGCGGGTTGTCGCCGGTGGCCAGCATGGCCTGGCCCAGCTCGGTGCCGAGGAACCAGATCAGCAGCGCCAGCACCAGCAGCGCGAACAGGCCGAACACCAGCAGGCTGGCGTAGTGGGGCGGCACGCCCAGGGCGATGACCGGGTCGAACACGGTGGCGACACCGAGCAGGGCCACGTTGGGGCCGGACATGATGCGGATGTTGACCGAGTAGAGCGCGATCATGGTGAGGATCGACGCCAGCAGGTGGAGGATGCGGAAACGGGTGTTGAGCACCGCCGTCACGGTGCCGGCGAGGAAGCCGCCGGCCAGCGCCGGCAGCAGCGACAGGTAGGGGTCCATGCCGCCGCTGATGGCCACCGCCGAGATGGCGGCACCCAGGGGCAGGCTGCCATCCACGGTCAGGTCGGGGAAGTCGAGGATGCGGAAGGTGAGGTAGACCCCCATCACCATGATGCCGTAGACGAAGCCCTGCTCCAGGGCGCCGAGGGCGGCGTACCAGGTCATGCCACCACTGCCACCGGCGGCGGTGTCACCGGTATACCCTGCTGGCCCGCTTCAGCAGCTGCGCAGGCGGCGTGACGCCCATGCGTTCGGCATAGCCGGCGTTGATCTGCAGCTCCAGCTCCTGCTGGAACTCCACCGGGATCTCCGCCGGCGGGGTGCCGCCGAGGATGCGCTCGGCCATGGCGCCGGTCTGGCGGCCATGCCGGTAGTAGTCGAAGCCCATCGCCGCCACCGCGCCCCGGGCCACCGAGTCGACGTCGGCGGCGAACACCGGCAGCCGGTTCTGCACCCCCACTTTGATCACCGACTCCAGGGCCGAGACGATGGTGTTGTCGGTGGGGATGAAGATGGCGTCGGCCCGGCCCACCAGGCTCTTGGCGGCCTGGTAGACATCGGCGGTGCGGGCGGCGGTGGCCTCCACCAGTTCGAAGCCCATCTCCCCGCTGAGCGCCCTCATCCCGCTGACGATGGACTTGGAGTTGGCCTCGCCGGCGTTGTAGAGCACCCCGAGGCGGCGCAGACCGGGCAGGAAGCTCTGCACCATGCGCAGGTGCTCCCGCAGCGGCAGCCGGTCGGAGACGCCGGTGATCCAGCGGCCCGGGTGCTGCAGATCCTTCACCAGCCCGGCGGCCACCGGATCGGTGACGGCGGTGAACAGCAGCGGCCGCTTGAGCGGCGGCGGTGCCTTGCCCAGGGCCTGGGCGGTGGCCTGGGCCGAGGGGGTGGCGATGGCGATCAGCAGGTCCGCCTTCTCGCCGATCATCTGCTGGCCGATCTGGGTGGCGGTGCCCATGTTGGCCTGGGCGTTGTGGACCTTGTACTCCACCTCCAGGCCGCGCTCGCTGAAGTGGTCCTGGATGCCGCGCAGAACGGCATCCAGGGCCGGGTGCTCGACGAACTGGTTGACCGAGATCCGGTAGCCGGCGGCCATCGCCCCCTGGGCCCAGAGAATGGATGCCAGCAGCAGAAACAGGGCTCTCTTCATCTTCGTCCTCCCGTCCGGGTGGGTGCGGCCGGGCCGCGCTTCGCGACCCATTATGCATGCCGTCCCAGGTGAACTGAAGCGGCCCCATGGCTTATCATGTCCGGCACGTCCTTCCAGGGGAGACAGGAGATGACCACCACCGTCGAGCCCATCATCGTCGGCAAGGGGGAGCGGCCGGTGCCGCTGCTGCCGAAGATGGCCAACCGCCATGGACTGATCGCAGGCGCCACCGGTACCGGCAAGACCGTGACCCTGCAGGTCCTGGCCGAGGAGTTCAGCAACCGCGGCGTGCCGGTGTTCGCCGCCGACATCAAGGGGGATCTGTCCGGTATCAGCCAGCCGGGCAGGGCGCACCCCAGGATCGACGAGCGGGTGGAGATCATCGGTCTCACCGACTTCGAATTCCGCGGCTTCCCGGTCACCTTCTGGGACGTGTTCGGCAGGCAGGGGCACCCGGTACGCACCACCGTCTCCGACATGGGACCGCTGCTGCTGTCGCGGCTGCTGAATCTGAACGAGACCCAGCAGGGGGTGCTGACCCTGGTGTTCCGGGTGGCGGACGACAACGGCTGGCTGCTGCTGGACCTGAAGGACCTGCGCTCCATGCTCCGGTTCGTGGCCGAGAATGCGCGCGACTTCCGCACCCTCTACGGCAACATCTCCGCCGCCAGCGTCGGCGCCATCCAGCGCCGGCTGCTGACCCTGGAGGACCAGGGTGGCAAGAAGCTGTTCGGGGAGCCGGCGCTGAACCTGCAGGACATGATGCAGACCGACGACCAGGGGCGCGGCATGATCAACCTGCTGGCGGCGGACCAGCTGATGAACGCCCCGATGCTCTACGGCACCTTCCTGCTGTGGCTGATGTCGGAGCTGTTCGAGAACCTGCCGGAGGTGGGGGACCGGGAGAAGCCGCGGCTGGTGCTCTTCTTCGACGAGGCCCACCTGCTGTTCGACGACGCCTCCGACGTGCTGCTGGACAAGATCGAGCAGGTGGTGCGACTGATCCGCTCCAAGGGGGTGGGGGTCTACTTCGTCACCCAGAACCCGCTCGACATCCCCGACCCGGTGCTGGGCCAGCTGGGCAACCGGGTCCAGCACGCCCTGCGCGCCTACACCCCGCGGGACCAGAAGGCGGTGAAGGCGGCGGCCGACACCTTCCGCCCCAACCCCCGGCTGGACACGCGCCGGGTGATCACCGAGCTGGGGGTGGGGGAGGCCCTGGTCTCCACCCTGGATGCCAAGGGCCGTCCGCGCATGGTCCAGCGCACCCTGATCCGGCCACCGCGCAGCCAGATCGGTCCCATCACCAAACGGCTGCGGCGTGAACTGATGGAGGATTCGCTGCTGGCCGGCGTCTACGAGAAGCGGGTGGACCGCCAGTCGGCCTACGAGATCCTGCAACAGCGGGCACAGGAGCTGGCCGCAAAGCAGCAGGCGGAGGAGGTGGCGAAGGCGCGCGAGAAGGCGCTGAAGAAGGCGGCCCGTGGCAGCGGCGGGCGCCAGCGCCAGTCGGTGATGGAGGCCTTCCTGAAGAGCGCGGCCCGGGCCGTCGGCAGCCAGGCCGGGCGCCAGATCATGCGCGGCATCCTCGGCTCCCTGTTCGGTGGCAGCCGCCGCCGGCGCAGGTAACGGGGCGGGGTGGCGGCGTGCTGGGCCCCGACACGGCCGGCGTCTTCTTTCTCGCCTCGGTGCTGCTGGGGCTGGCGCCGGGGCCGGACAACCTCTATGTGCTGACCCAGTCCGCCATCCACGGCCACCGGGCCGGGCTGCTGGTGGTGCTCGGCCTCTGCACCGGGCTGCTGGTCCACACCGCCGCCGTGGCCCTGGGGGTGGCGGCCCTGTTCCACACCTCGGCGCTGGCGTTCAACCTGCTCAAGTGGCTCGGCGGCGCCTATCTGCTGTACCTGGCCTGGCAGGCCTTTCGCGCCTCCTCCGCCGCCGCCCCCGGGCGTGGCCGGGTCCCGCGGCTGGGACCGGCCCGGCTCTATCGCCGCGGCGTGCTGATGAACGTGACCAACCCCAAGGTCTCCCTCTTCTTCCTCGCCTTCCTGCCCCAGTTCACCGATCCCGCGCTCGGTTCCCTGGTGCTGCAGACGGTGCAGCTGGGCGGCCTGTTCATCGTCGCCACCCTGCTGGTGTTCGGCGGCATCAGCCTGCTGGCCGGCACCCTGGGCGACTGGCTGGGCCGCTCGCCGCGGGCGATGCGGATGATGAACCGGGCGACCGGGGTGATCCTGGCGCTGCTGGCGCTGCGCCTGCTGGTGGAGGAGCGGTCGTAGCCGGGGAGGTGCCGGGGAAGACGTCGCCTCAGCGGCTGCGCAGGCGTGCCTCGACCCGGGCGGCGCGGATCTGCTGCTGGTCGACGATGACGGGGTAGAGGCGCCACAGTCGTGCCACGGCCACCGCGTCGGCGCGGGCCTGTCGCTCCAGTCGTTGCCGCAGCCCCGGATCCAGCCCGGGCAGGGTCAGCAGCTCTGCGGCCCGCCACTCCAGGTAGTCGTCCACCAGACGCTGGTGGGCGGGATCCTCCCACCGGTCGCGCAGCAGCAGGGGGGGGAAGGCCTCTGCCGCAACGGGCTCCTGTGGCCCTCCGCTCCCCGCCAGGGGCCGGCCGCCGCCGTCGTCGCTGCGCCGGAACCAGACCGGCCCGCGTCCGCCGGCGCTGTCGGCGACCAGCCGTTCCAGCCGTGCCAGCCGCTCGTCCGGCGGCCGGGGGGAGGAGCTGCCCGGGGTCTCGCGCAGCGCCCGGGCCCGGTCCGCCTGCCAGCGCAGGGGGTCGGGCGGGAGCAGCCGCTCCGGGTCGCTGCTGGAGGCGAGCAGGGCCAGCGGCCGCCCGTCGACGGCATCGGGCAGCCACAGTTCATAGCGATCGGTCAGGGGGAAGGGCAACCGGCGCACCGCCTGCTCCAGCTCGCCGGTGAGGGCCTGGCACAGGGGCAGCATGGCCGCCAGGTCGAGCAGGGGGTTGGCCGGTACCTGGCGCAGTCCGGCATCGGGGCTCCAGACGCCGAAGCGGATGAACTGGCTGGCCGGTTCGCCCGGCGGCGGCGCACCCCACATGTCGTCCGGGCGCCGGGTGAGGATCTGGATCTCCCAGTGGTGGCCGTCAGCGCTGAGGGCGCGGGCCTCCCTGCCGGCGCAGATCTGGATCACACCGCGGAAGGGGTTGAGTCGGCGCACGCCGAAGCAGTGATAGGCAGGCTGGGGAGGGTCCATCGGCCACCGGTCCGGTTGTCTGCAGGCCAGTGTACCCCGCAGTCCGGCGCGGGGTCATGCCCGGTCCGGTCCCTGGTGATGGTCGGCCAGGCGCTGCAGGGACTGGTGCAGCTCGTCCATGAAGCGGGAGAAGGTCTCCTCGTCCATGTAGCGGGCCGCCTCGCCCAGGGCGTTGTTGGCCAGCTCCGCATGCAGCTTCGATTTCGCCGTCTCCCCCTCGCGGGTGGCGCGGATGGCTGCGTGGATGTGGTCCCAGATACTGCTGCGGAAGTGTTCGACCAATGGCGACGAGTGGGAGCCCTCGTGGCTGGCCTGGTGGAGATAACGGGACAGCTCACTCTCCTGCAGGGGCCGGGCGGCGCCGGGCAGGGGGGCGCCGTTGCGGGTGGAGGGGGCGGTGCCGGTGCCCTGGGTAGCGGACGGGCGACAGGCATCGGTGGTGCCATTGCCCCTTCCGGCGCAGATCCGGATATAGCGTTCGATCACGGCATGCAGGTCTGCGTCCTGCACCCGGGCCGTGTGGCGATGCAGCTCCACCGACTGCAGCCGCTGTTGCCAGATGCGGGCACGCAGTTGCAGCATCAGCTTCTGCAGGCTGGACAGCAGCCGGCCCAGCTGCGCCCCATCGGTCGAAACATGATCGATTTGCCCCGGTTCCCGCTCCATCGACCTCTCCCGCTCCATCAATTGATGCGATCGTGACTCTGAACCCGGCGGATGCCGGGGATGAGATCATCGATATCGCAGGCATTCAGGCGGGCCAGGACGACGATCCGGGGTGGTTGATCCGCGATCCGGGCCTCGGCCAGCTCCAGCTCGTTGCACGGGCCCTGGAAATCGTCGTCGACGCGGATTCCCATCTTGTCCAGGCGCAGGGAGAGGTGCTCGATGCGAACGAACCGTTCCGGATGCAGGAAGGTGGATTCGACCCGCTGCAGGCAGGCCTTGGGTGTCGGCAGTCCGACCTTGTGCAGCTCCTGGGTCAGACGGGAGGCCTCGTTCTCCAGTTCCATCCAGGTGGTGGCGCCGTTTCCCCGGTCGAGCAGGGGAGGAGTGCTGTGATGGTGTCGTTCGCGCAGCCTTCCCTGGACCATCCGCAGACGGGTGACGATCCTGCGACGCCGGGCGCGCAACGCGGTGAGTTCACCGAGGGCACTGGAGATCAGCCCCTGGAACAGGCACTGCTTCAGCCCCTCCCGGGCCTCCTGCTCGGTCTCTGCCGGTGACAGAAACTGGTGATCGTCGAAGCTCACGGCGGTCTGCGGCACGTCGCGCCGGACCCGGTCGCCGGACAGATCCATGCCGAGGATATGGCGCTCGTGCATGCGCATGCACAGGAGGGTCCAGCAGGAGTCGCGCTGGTCGGCCAGGTTGCGATGCAGGTAGTCGCGCAGCTCGGGGCTGTGGCGCAGGGTCTCCTGCAGTGCCCCGGGACTGGAGAAGAAGGCGTTGACGTGGGGATCGGTGGTGAAGCGGTGGCTGAACAGATCCACGCTCGCCGGGATACGCGCGATCATCTCCTCGATATAGCCGAGCGAGGTGCCGATGGCCCGCTGCAGGCGCCGCCGGTGGCCGGGCACCATGCGGATCTTCGGATCGGTGCCGTCGACGGCCCGCTCCAGGATGCTGTCCGGGACCTGTACCACGGTACCCGGCGGGGTATCCGGTGCCGGCTGCAGCCGGTGCTGGGGGGAGATTCGTTCGAACACGCTGGCCAGTCGTTGTCGCAGGTTCATCGTCATGGGCTGGTATCCGGATGAAGCGCCGGAGCCATACGGGTTCGGTGGATGCTGCAGTTCGGTGGGGGGCAGATCGGTCCGGCTTGCTCCGCTCGTCGAATCCTTTCCCGTCGGCTCTGTCCTGGGCGGTGTAAAAAAGGGTCGTCAATTCCGCCGGTGATTGCAAGCTCGGCAACTGTAGCAGCAGATACCAATATTATCGATTGCTGTTCAGCCCGGTGACATGCGCCCCGGGGGGAAGGCGAGTAGTTGATCTTTTCCCAGGGTTTTACCCGGTTGCAATGTCCCTGGAAACTGTGGTTTTCTTAATCGATAACAAAGAAAAACAGAGTGTAGGGAGGGATGTATGAAGAGAGCCAACGCCATCGCAGGGGCGATCGCCCTTGCGTTGTGGGTGAGCGGAAGCACTGCGGCGGATCTTCGCTCGCAGGCGGCCGATCGGGAATTTCACGAGGCATTGAAACTGACGCCCAATCTGGAGAACGGGCGCAAGATCTATCAGGTCTGCACCGTCTGCCATCGCCCGGAGGGATGGGGCAGCAGCGACGGTCGCTATCCCCAGATCGCCGGACAGCTGGCCAGTGTCATCATCAAGCAACTGGCGGATATCCGCGCCCGCAACCGCGACAACCCCACCATGCGCCCGTTCGCCTCTCCCCGCCTGCTGGGCGGTCCCCAGGAGATCGCCGATGTGGCGGCCTATGTCTCCCAGCTGCCGATGGATCCGTTCACCATCAAGGGATCGGGCTTCGACCTGGAGCATGGCAAGAAGCTGTATCAGGAGAACTGTGCCGACTGCCATGGCGACAATGGCGAAGGAGACGCCGGCAAGCACATTCCCCGGATCCATGGTCAGAACATCCACTATCTGACCCGTCAGTTCGAATGGATCCGCATCGGCAAGCGGCGCAATGCCGATCCGAAGATGGTGAAGCAGATCCGCCGTTTCTCTCCGCGCGACGAGGCGGCGGTGCTGGACTATGTCTCCCACCTGAAACCGCCACCGGAGAAGCTGGCCAAGCCCGGCTGGCAGAATCCGGATTTTCCCAACTACGCGCGGGTTCCGATGCCCCAGCCACGCCGTTCCCGGTTCGAGCCGCCACAACCACCGCAGCCGCCGCAGCCTCCGGTACCCCCGGCCTTCGCCGGTGAGGCCCCGCAGATGCCGGAACCACCAGCCTTCGGTGAACCACCGCAGCCGCCGGCGTTCGCGCCCCAGCCACCGCAACCGCCGGAGCCTCCGGTGTTCAGGCCGATGAGCAAGAACTGAGTCGTTTGGGTGAAGGGGAAGAAGCGGGCAGCGGCCCGCTTTTTTCCCTTGCCTGGTGGAACGAGGCACACCCCCCTCCGGGTACGCTGTACACCGCCATGACCGGTCCGGATGCCAGCAGGCCGTGCGCCCCCACTGGCTGAACAGCCAGGTAAGGCAGAAAAAAACCGGGCCAGGGCCCGGTTTTTGTTGGTCTGCGGGCAGGACGTCCCTCTCCCCCGATCCGGCCCGGCTTCCCTGCCGGGGGTCTGCCCGGGTTCACCCAAAGATGTCCCTGGTGATGTTGTTGTACCAGCTGTGGGCGTAGAGGACTTCCCGCTTCAGCTGCTCCGGGCTGGCGTCTGCCGGGGTCAGGCCGCCGGACACCTTGATGATCTTGGAACGGTCCTCGGCCAGACGGTAGACCGCCGCCACCGAGAAACCGTAGTCCTTGCCCGCGATCGAGTAGCAGGTGTTGACGTAGGAAGGGGTACCCGGCTCGTGGCCGTTCAGCAGCGCCACGATCGAGGCGGCGCACACCTTTGCCTCGGAGTTGGCCGCGTAGCCCGACTTCGGCATCCCCTTGGCGATGCTGGCGTCACCGATCACGTGGATGTTCGGGTGGATGGTCGATTCGAATGTCAGCAGATCGACCGGGCACCAGCCCTTGTCGTTGGTCAGCCCCGCGGTAAACGCGATCTTCCCTGCTTTCTGTGCCGGGATCACGTTCAGCACGTCGCCCTTGATCTCGTCGCCAAAGGCGGTCGTGACGCTGTTGCTGGCGGCATTCACCTTCACGACACCGGCCTCCTCCTGGGCGCCGTGCCACTCGATCATGGCGTTGTCGGTCTGGTAGCCGTACAGCTTCTTCCAGGCACCGACGAACAGCCCCATCTTGGAGAACTTGGCCTTCGGATCGAAGATCAGCACCTTCGACTTCGGCTTGTGCGCCTTCAGGTACATGGCGATCTGGCTGGCGCGCTCATAGGGTCCGGGCGGGCAACGGAACGGGTTCGGTGGCGGTGCGATGATCACGGTGCCACCATCCTTCATCGACTCCAGCTGCCTGCGCAGAAGGGCAGTCTGGGGGCCGGCCTTCCAGGCATGGGGGATCTTCTCCGCCACCCTGGCGTCGTAGCCCTCGATGGTGTCCCAGCGGAAATCGATGCCCGGGGCGACCACGCAGCGGTCGTATGGAAAACTCTTGCCGCCGGCGGTCTTCACCACCCGCCCCCTGGCGTCGATGCCGGTGACCATGTCGTGCACCACCTTCACACCATGTCCGCCCAGGCCGCTGTAGCCGTGCTTGATCTGGTCCATGGTGCGCTCGCCGCCCAGCACCTCGTTGCTCATGTAGCAGGTGTAGTAGGCCTTGTTCGGCTCGATCAGTGTCACCTCTACCGTGGGGTCGGCCATGCGGATGTACTTGGCCGCGGTGGCACCGCCGGTGCCGCCACCGACCACTACCACTTTCTTGCTCGCCCCCAGTGCGAGGTAGGGGACTCCCACCATGCCGATGGCGGTCGCCGCACCGGCGCTCTGGATGAATCCTCGACGTGTAATCTTCATGTGCTTCCTCTCCCCTGGCTTATTTCTGCTGGCTGGCGTAGTAGTTGATCAACGCTTCGAGGCCGGCGCTGCCTTCCCTCGACAGCATCTTCTTCATCTTCTTCCTCATCTTCTTCGGGGCCTCCCGCTCACCCGCCTTGAAATCGGCGAACTGCCAGGTCAGGTACGGGGTCCACTGGCCCGCCAGGATGCCGGCATCGTCCTCTGCCGTGCTGCCACCGTCGGCGTGGCACTTCTCGCAGTATTTCTTGTGCAGCTTCTTGCCCTTCTTCGCCAGCTTGGCGTCGAAGCCCTGTTTCGCCTTGACGAAGGGCTTGTCGCCGAAGTAGTCGGCCAGCATCTTGATCTCGTCCTTGGTATAGCCCTTGGCAATCCGGCCCATAATGGTGGACGGGATCTCGTCCTCGGCGAAGCCCTCCATGGTCTCGACGAAGTAGTCCTTGGAGAGACCGGAGATGGTGGGGGTTGCGGGACCGCCGCTGGCACCATCGGTGCCGTGACAACCGTAGCAGGTGTCGGCCAGCATCTTGGCCGAGGCGCCCATCATCAGCTTCGGCTTCTCCGCGTAGGCCGCGGTCGAGGCTCCGATCGCCAGGCCGGCGACCAGTAAGGCCTTGGTCAGGGTTTTGTATATCATGGGACCTCCTTCAGGTGTGTTTCCACTGTTCTTGTAGAAGATGCGCCGCCCGGAGCGGGGCGGGCACCGCTGGCGGTTCAGCAGTGATCCTCCGTATGACACGATAGAGAGGGTACGATGTTGCGCGGTTGCATGACTGGTTCCGGTATGCGCAGGTTTCCTGATGGATGCCTGAACAACCTGTTTTTCGTCATTCCGGCATAAGCATGGGATCCAGGCCAGGAAAGTGACTGGATCCCGGCCTGCGCCGGGATGACCGGTTGTCTGTCTGCCGGAGTCACGGGTTGCCCGGCCACCGGCACAACGGATTCATATCCCATCGGGACAACGGGTTATTCGACCCCCGGGGTGACCGGTTGTTCGCCCATCCGGATGACGGGCCGTTCGCCCACCGGGATACTGGGATATTCATCCGCCTGGATGACCTATCGCCCGGCTGTTCCTCGGGAACTGTCTGAACAAGTGCGTTTTCGCCATTCCCGTCTATCCAGAGGGGTCCTGGTTCTGTTTCATCCTTTCCATCGCATCCTGCAGCATTTCGATCACCTGCCGGTTGCGCCGCTTCCTGGCGATGTCGAGCGCGGTACGCCCCCTGGAGTCCCTGATCATCGGGTCGGCACCCCTGTCCAGCAGCAGCCGGACCAGGTCCTGGGATCGGACCGAGGCCGCCTCCATCAGGGCGGTGACGCCATCGGCATCCTGCAGGTTGATGTCGGCACCCTGGTCGATCAGGTGCTCGGCGGCAGTGACATGGTCCTGCCCCACTGCCCAGATCAGCGCGCTGGCGCCGTCGTTGTCCACTGCATTTACATCCGCACCCAGCTTGAGCAGGCGGTCCACCACCTTGGCGTGGCCCTTGTCTGCGGCGATGATCAGGGCGGTGGCACCGTCCTTGTCGCGGGCCTCCAGCCTGGCGCCCCCCTTGACCAGCATCGCCACCGTATCGGGGTGGCCGGTCTCGGCCGCATGCATCAGGGCGGTACGGCCGTTCCTGTCCGGCGCGTTGGGGTCGGCCCCCTTGTCCAGCAGCTGCTCGACGATGTCGGTGAGGCCGTAGCGGGAGGCGATGGTGAGGGCGTCCCAGCCGGCGCGGGTGCGCGCATCGAGGTCGGCCCCGCGCTCCAGCAGCAGGGCGGTGAGGGCATCGTGGCCATTCTCCGCGGCGAAGGTGAGGGCGGTGCAGCCGGCCACGGTCCTGCGGTTGACATCGGCGCCCCGGGCCAGCAGCAGGGCCGTGGCCTCCAGGTTGTCGTTCTCGATGGCCATCATCAGGGCGGTCTTGCCGAACTTGTTGGCGCTGTTGACGTCGACTCCTGCCTCGAGCAGTTTGGCCATTGTCTCGGTGTCACCCACACTGGCGGCGATACGGAATTCCTTCTCCTGGGGCGAATCGCCGGCAATGGCCGTGATGCTCAACACCAAGCCGAACAGGAGGCAGAGCAGTTGTTGTTTCTTCATGATCCGTATCCCGGAGAGCCGGTCAGCCCCTGTCATTTATGGTACCAGTATCGGCCGTGTCTTCGGTCTCCGTGTCTTCGTCCTCTTCCTCCGGTTCGTCCGGCTCCTCGTGGGCAATCCCCTGGTGGCAGTCGATGCAGGTCTTGCTTTCGTCCCGGGCCCGGCCGTGACGCTTGCGGGCGCTTCGATCCTGTTCACTGAGATCCATCTGGTCCCAGTCGTGGCAGCTGCGGCATTCGCGCGAGTCGGTGGCCTTCATCTTGGCCCACACCCGGCTGGCCATCTCCCAGCGGCGCGCCTCGTACTTCTCCTTCGTGTCGATGGTGCCGAGAATCTCGTGCATCACGTCCTTGTAGGCCATTACCTTGGCCACCATCTTCGGGAAGAATGCCTTGGGGACATGGCAGTCCGAACAGACCGCCCTGACACCGGAGGGGTTCTTGTAGTGGATGGTCTCCTTGTACTCCTCCAGGTTCACCTTCATCGAGTGGCAGGAGGTGCAGAAGGCCATCTCGTTGGTGGCCGAGAGGCCGATGTTGAAGAGGCCGGTGACGACGATTCCGGCGACGAATACGAGAAGCAGAAGAAGAATTAATTTCCTCTTCGTGAAGCAGGATTCCCCGGAATCTTTGGTCATTGCTCCATCCTCTCCCTATGTTTCCTGTCCAGAATCTTTTTTTGCCCGGTTCCGTCGTAACCGGTCTTGTCGGCACCGCGATTGTTGTTGTTTCTCCGGTCTCCCGGAAGGTGCGCTGGTACAGGTTATTTTTTCTTTGGACCGATAGTAAGAGAAGCCCCGGCCTCTTGTAAAGCCCCGCTCCCGGCGACAACTGCGAGCCGGAAAGATGTCTGGCTGTGGCGCCGGGAGGATTGGATTTTTTTTCTGCCCGGGACCAGAATGCGAGCGGTCTGCGGTGAATCCCCGGGGGGAGTACTATGCTGTTTTCCATTCTTTTCAGAGCGGCAGTGGTGGGATCGATCCTGCTGCTGGCGGGCTGCTCGTCGACCGAGCTGGTGACCCGCTGGAGCGATCCCGGCTACCACGGCGCGCCGATGCGGAAGATCCTGGTCATCGGCATGCTGAAGGATGAGCTGCATCGCCGCAACCTGGAACAGGCCCTGGTGCAGCGGTTGCAGGAGGCCGGGGTGGATCCGGTGACCGGCTACCGGTTGATCCCGGATCCGGCAGTGGCGGACGACCGGGAGAAGCTGAAGGGGCTGGTGGCCGATGCCGGTGTCGACGGGGTGCTGATCGCGCGCCTGAAGGGTGTGGACCGGGAGGAGACCTACGTCCCGCCGCGGACCGAGGTGGTCCCTTCCATGGGGCTGGGGTATGGCTACTACGGCTACTACCACATGTCGTTCCAGGCGGTCTATCAGCCGGGCTACACCCGTACCGATACCATCGTCCGGCTGGAGTCCCAGCTCTTCTCCGCCGGCGACGGGAAGCTGCTCTGGGCGGGGGAGACCCGCAGCTTCAATCCCGATTCCGCCTCCACCGTGGCGCGGGAGCTGGCGGACCTGGTGGTGAAGGATATCCGCAGGAGCGGCCTGATCCGCTGATGAGGCGGGGGGAGGGCCCCTTCACGGAAAGCCGGGGGCCCCTGTTGGTCGTTCCGGACCGTCCGGAATGGTGGAAAGGAAATTGTCGGGCAGTTACCGGGGCAGTCCGGAAGCATTCGCTGTCTCTGTGTCCTCTGTGACTCTGTGGTTCATTCCGCATCCGATCTGGATCCCGGCCCGCGCCGGGATGACGGGTAATACCTGCGCCAAGGTGACGCGACGTGCAGGCCCGGGGGGAGTCGTTCAGACCCCAACATGGTGTGCGGGTGTCCCGGAGGGGATCAGGCGGTCAGGCGGGCGTAGAGCAGGGGCAGTTCCCGGGGCAGCTGGGAGGGTTTGTGGATCACCACGTAGCTGCCGCTGCCGAACAGGTGCGGCAGGTAGTCGTTGGCGTGGCGGTCGATGGTGACGCAGAACGGCTGCAGTCCGGCCCGGCGCGCCTCGTGGATCGCCTGGCGGGTATCCTCGATGCCGTAGCGCCCCTCGTACTTGTCCAGGTCGTTGGGTTTGCCGTCGGTCAGGATCAGCAGCAGCCGGCGCTCCGACGCCTGCTCCTCCAGCAGCCGGGTGCTGTGCCGGATGGCAGCCCCCATGCGGGTGTAGTAGCCCGGCCGGATCGCCTGCACCCGGCCGCGGATGGCCGCCCCGTAGCCCTCGTCGAAGGTCTTCAACTGGTGAAAGCGCACCGGGTCCCGCTTGCGCGAGGAGAAGCCGTACATGGCGAAGCGGTCGCCGGTGGCGGCCAGGCTCTCGGCAAACAGGAACAGGCTGTCCCGGATCACGTCGATCACCCGCTGGCGGTTGTCCACCCAGGTGTCGGTGGAGAGGGAGAGATCGGCCAGCAGCAGGCAGGAGAGGTCACGGGCGCCGACCCGCAGGTCGCGGTACAGGCCCTGTTCCGCCGGTACCCGCCCGGCCGCCCGGTCGGTGGCGAAACGCAGGTAGGCGTCGAGGTCGATCTCGCAGCCGTCCGGCTGGCCGCGGTGCCAGATGCGGGCGGGCATCAGCTGCTGGAACTGGGCCCGCAGTTTCGTCGCCGTGCGCCGCAGGTGGTCCGGCAGCGGGCAGGGGGCGGCGTCGGCCGCCAGCATGGGGACGACGCGGCAGTGGTCCGGCTGCATGCGCTGGTGTTTGAAGTCCCACTCAGGCAGCAGGATGCCCTGGTTGAGGATCAGGTCGTCGTTGGCCTCTCCGGGCAGGTCCAGGTCGAAGCGCAGCTTGCCGGCGGAGGCGCGGGCATCACGGCTGACGCTGAGGGTGTCCATGTCCCGGGCCGCCTCGGCGGCGCTGTCCAGGTCCTCGTTCTCCTCCGAGCCCCGGTCCAGGTTGAGAAAATCGCCCCAACTGAAGATGTTCTCCATGCGGATGGTGATCAGCCCCCGGTCCTGTCCCTTGCGCTTCTGCGCCCGCTCCGCCTTGCGCCGGCGCTTCTCGTCCAGGTCCCGGATCTCGCCGCGGCTGCTCTCCTCGCCGTCGCCCACCTCGCCGTCGATGCGGTCATGGGTGATGGGCGGAAACGGATGCAGCCACAGGGGCACCGGCTGGGGCGGGCGGTCCGCCGGTGGCAGCCGGTCGATGCTGCCCGGCTGCCGCAGCGCCTGGCGGATCGCCTGTTCCTGGGGGCGCTCTGCCGCCGGCATCCTCTCCAGTGGCATGCGCAGGGCCAGGTGGGCCTCGACCAGCCGGTGATAGCGGGAGACCAGACCGGGATAGCGCTGCAGCGCCAGCAGCGAGAGGCGCTGGTTGCGGCGGAACCAGGGCTCCTCCGCACCGCTGTCGCCCACCGCAAGGGCAGCGAGCCACAGGTAGAGGTCGCGGTTCAGGGATGAGTCCGGGAAGCAGTCGATCACGGCTGGCAGGCGCAGGGAGTTCTCGTCGCGCCAGGCCAGTTCCACCTGGCGGCCGCTGCCGGCGATTCGCTGCAGCAGGCGGCGGCGGGCGCCGTGTTCGGTGGCGTTGGCCGCCTCCACCTGCAGGCCGCCGTCGCCGCCGAGGGCGCGGAACAGGATGCCGACGGTGGTGGCGACCGATTCCAGGGTGACCGCGGCCTCCGGGTGGCGGGTGTCCGCCATGCGGGTGATCAGGCGGTGCCAGAGCTCGCCGACCTTCTCTTCCATCGCGGCTCAGTCGGTCTCGAAGGCGGGGCGCGACGGCGGACAGGAGGGACATTCCCTGGGGGGATCCCGCCGGCTGCGGCCACCGGCGATGGCCTCGGCCTCGGCGTCCCGGACCCAGCGCAGCAGGGTCACCTCAGCGGTCCCGGCCTGTACCTGCTCGCACGCGGTGATGCACTCGGCGCACTCGGTGCAGGTGAACATCCTGCGCTTCAGCGAGCGCGGTTTCAGGCGCATCGGACAGACGTTGTCACAGGCGTTGTTGCAGTCGCTGCAGAGCCTCGCCCGGGACTTGTCGAAGCCGACCACCATGGCGCGCCGGTTGCCCATCCACGCCAGGCTCTGGAACAGGCCGACGGCGCAGCCGAAGCGGCAGAACAGGTGGCGGGCGAAGGTGAACTCGATGAACAGGATGGTGGTGGCCACCGCCAGGAAGCGGAGCTGGTTCGGGGTCAGCTCGCCATGCAGCAGGTTGTGGTAGATCTCGAACGGCGGCAGCAGATAGGTGAGGAAGCTGAGTGCCCAGACGAAGGCGAAGAACAGGGCGGCCAGGATGGTGAGCGGCCAGAAGCGGCGGTCGGGGCGGATGCGGCGGCCGTCCGGCTGCAGCTCCGGCAGACGGCCCGGCTCCCAGATGCTGGGTTTGCCGCTGGCACGGAACATCAGCCTGTTGATGGTCTCCACCACCGAGAAGTGGGGGCAGAGCCAGCCACAGTAGAGGCGGCCGTAGCGCCAGGCGGTCCAGATCAGGCCACCGGCCACCAGGGCGAACGGCAGAAAGCCGCGGACGATGACGTTGAGGGCCGCGTGCAGGGGACCGATCTGCCCGCTCTGCAGCAAGTCGATGCCCAGGGTCCAGTGCATGCCGAGGAGGTAGAAATGGCCCTCGGTCAGGTCGTAGCGGAACAGGTCCAGCGGCGGCGCCAGCACGAACAGCAGGAAGAAGCCGGCCTGGAACCAGGTCCGGCGCCGCTGCAGCCGGTCCGGATCCCGGCCGCCGTCGATGCTGCAGTCGTTACAGGCCAAAGCTGATGTCCACCACTTCCATCAGCGCGGCGGTGGTCTCCAGATCGTCGCTCAGGGGCTCCACCAGGGCGGCGCGGCACGCCTCAACCGGGTCGTAGCCACCCTGGATCAGGGTGGCGGCGTAGACCAGCAGGCGGGTCGAGGCCGCTTCCTCCAGGTCGTGGTCCTTCAGCGCCCGCAACGAGTTGGCCAGGGTCACCAGGCGCCTGGCCAGGGTGCCGTCGATGCCGGTCTCGCCGATCAGCACCTCCTGTTCCAGCTCCGGCGCCGGGAAGTCGAAACGGGCGGCGACGAAGCGCTGGCGGGTGCTCGGCTTCATCCCCTTCAGCAGGTTCTGGTAGCCGGGATTGTAGGAGACCACCAGCATGAACTCGGCTGGCGCCTGCAGGGTCTCGCCGGTGCGCTCGATCGGCAGGATGCGGCGGTCGTCGGTGAGGGGGTGCAGCACCACGGTGGTGTCCTTGCGTGCCTCCACCACTTCGTCCAGGTAGCAGATCGCCCCCTCCCGCACCGCCCGGGTGAGCGGGCCGTCGCTCCAGAAGGTGCCGCCGTCCCCGATCAGGTGGCGCCCCACCAGGTCGGCGGCGGTCAGATCGTCGTGGCAGGCGACGGTGTAGACCGGCCGTCCCAGGCGTGCCGCCATGTAGTTGACGAAACGGGTCTTGCCGCAGCCGGTGGGGCCCTTGATCAGCATCGGCAGCCGGTGCCGGTAGGCATGCTCGAACAGCTCGATCTCGTTGCCCTGGGGCTTGTAGAACGGCAGGTCGATCCGGTCGGTCGCCGGTGCCGCGGTGGCGTTGCTCATGAATGGTTCCTAGCTGGCGAGATAGAAGGCGGTGCCGATCAAGATACCGGGAATGAACAGCCAGATAAAGACGGGCCAGTGCCACAGCCCCTTCACCCGCCCCAGGCCCATGAAGTAGTAGCCGACCAGCTCTCCCTTGATCAGTGCCAGCAGCAGGATCAGCAGGGAGACGGTGAGTCCGCTCAGGCCCATCTGGCCCACCAGGAAGGTGACGAAGGTGAAGGTCATCAGGAACAGGTAGACCCAGGTGCAGGGGCGCAGGCCCAGGGTGGTTTTCTTGCCGCTCATTCCGGTCACCGCATCACGTAGACGAGGGGAAACAGGATCAGCCATACCAGGTCGACCATGTGCCAGTAGGAGGCGCCGGTCTCCACGCCGGTATGTTCCCGGGCGCTGTATTTTCCTTTCTTCGCCATCACCGCCACCGCCGAGAGAATGACCATCCCCATGATGACGTGCATGAAGTGGAAGAAGGTGAGCGAGATGTAGAACATGTAGAAGGTGTTGGTACTCAGGTTGACCCCTTCCACCACGAAATGGTGGTGATATTCGCCCAGCTTCACCACCACGAACACCAGGCCCATGGAGACCGCCGCCAGCAGCCAGTTGACGCAGTGGCGGGGATTGTCCTCGCGAATGGCCGCCACGGCCCGGACCACGAAGTAGGAGCTGGTGATCAGGGCCAGGGTGTTGATCAGCGCCGCCCGCCGGTCCAGGTGCTGCTGGTACTGGTTGAACAGCTCCACATGGTTCATGCGGGTGAAGGCGTAGGCGGCGAAGAACACCGCGAACACCCCCAGTTCCGCCAGGATGAAGATCCAGATCGCCAGGTCGCCGGGCGGACGCCTGGGGTCGGTCCCGGCGGGGATCGCTTGGGTACTTGCGGTCATGGTCGGTCGGTTCACCCTTTTTCTGTCACAGGAAGATATTTCCCTGCCGGATCAGTGGAATAGGATCCTTCCGGTCAGGTATCTCAGACTGGAGTGAACTGTATCAGATACATCTTCGGGAGGAGTTGACAAATGTTAATTGGAGGCTGTTTTTCATCGTCGGCCGCTCCCACACGGTGCCTCAGGTCCGGGAAACGGACAAAAAAAGGGCCGGCACTTGCGTGCCAGCCCGGAGAGGAGGAAAACCCCCGTCGCTTCGGTCAGTCGGCGACTGCCGGTTCCGGCTCGTCCTGGCCGACGAAGAAGCTGGCGATGTAGAGCACCAGTCCGACCAGGAAGATCAGGCCGGCGATCTCACGCAGCCAGTAGAACAGGCCGATCTGGTCCTGTACCGCCATGAACGGCTGCGGATTCTCGGCCACGCGCTGCAGGTAGACCTGCAGGATGCCGGCGCCGGTCAGGAACAGGGTGATGAAGACGATGGAGATCGTCATCAGCCAGAACGACCACATCTCCAGGGTCTGCGACTTGGCCGGGTTGGCCGCGTTGCGGCCGCGCAGCAGCGGCATGGCGTAGGAGATGATGGTCAGGCTGATCATCACGTAGGCGCCGTAGAAGGCCATGTGACCATGGGCCGCGGTGATCTGGGTGCCGTGGGTGTAGTAGTTCACCGGCGACAGGGTGTGCAGGAAGCCCCACACGCCAGCGCCGAGGAAGGCCATCACGGCGGTACCCAGGGCCCACAGGGTGGCGGCCTTGTTGGGATGCTCGCGGCGACGCTTGTTCACCATGTTGAAGGCGAACACGGTCATCATGAAGAAGGGGATGGGCTCCATGGCGGAGAAGATCGAGCCCCACCACTGCCAGTACTCGGGGGTACCGATCCAGTAGTAGTGGTGGCCGGTGCCGATGATGCCGGTGATCAGGGTCATGGCGATGATGATGTAGAGCCACTTCTCGATCACTTCCCGGTCGACGCCGGTGACCTTGATCAGCACGAAGGCGAGGATGGCGCCGAGGATCAGCTCCCACACGCCCTCGACCCACAGGTGCACGACCCACCACCAGTAGAACTTGTCAAGCACCACGTTGGTCGGGTTGTAGAACGAGAACAGGAAGAAGACGGCGAGACCGGTGAGGCCCAGCAGCAGCACCAGGTTGACCACGGTCTTGCGGCCCTTGAGGATGGTCATGCCGATGTTGAACAGGAACGCCAGGGCCACGACCACGATGCCCAGCTTGGTGATGGTCGGCTGCTCCAGGAACTCACGCCCCATGGTGGGCAGCATCTCGTTCATGGTCAGGTCGGCCAGGTCCGAGTAGGAGAGCAGCAGGTAACCGGCCACGGTGGCGCCGGCGGCGAGCAGAAAGATCCAGAACATCAGGGTCGCCAGCCAGGGGGCGAACAGCTCTGTCTCCGCTTCTTCCGGTACCAGGTAGTAGGCGGCACCCATGAAGGCCATCAGCAGCCAGACGATCAGGGCGTTGGTGTGGACCATGCGGGCCACGTTGAACGGGATGGCGGGAAACAGGAAGTCTCCCATCACGTACTGCAGGCCCATGATCAGACCAAACAGGATCTGGGCGACGAATAGCGCGATGGCCGCAATGAAGTACAGCTTTGCAACCGATTGTGATTTGTAGGTCATGATTGGTGATCTCCCCTGTTAACCATTGTCGCTGGGCGGCCAGCCTGCGGTGTTGATCTCGGAAACGTATTTCAGGAATTCGGCCAGCGCAGTGAGCTCCTCGTCGGTGAAGTTGAACTGCGGCATGCTGCGGCGTCCCGGGATGCCGTCCTTCGGGCGGCTGGCGATGAAGCCCTTGATGCCGTCGATCGAATTGCCGAAGCGCTTGTATACATTGCCGAGCTCAGGGGCAAAGTAGGCGCCTTCACCGAGCAGGGTGTGGCAGCCGATGCAGTCGTTCTTTTCCCACAGCTCCTTGCCCTTGGCGATGGTCTCCCCCATCGGCCCGTCCAGGGCCGCCCGGTTGTCGCGGCTGGGCAACTGTCCCGACGTGTCGAATGTCAGTGCCAGGAATAGCAGGAAGAAAAAGGCGGAACCACCGTAGAAGATGTTCCGCGCCATCGTTTTTGTGAAGGCCTGGGCCATTGTTGTGACTCCTGTGCAGAATGGATGTGAGCAGGTCGATTAGAAACCAGGGGGGTGCGCAGCGACATTGACCTTGGTCAAAAGTTCCCCAATACGGCGGTGGGTTTTCCCTGCTTTGCCCTTTTCGGCGGGCTTTCACCCGCTTGCGTGGACCGGGGCGGCGGGCCAGTGGCTTTCTGGCGGCCCCGGGCTGTGCTTCAATGCCCCCTTTTCGTGGCGGGGATGGCCGGGGGGAGTGATGTGATGAAAAGGGGCTGGTGCTGTCTGTTGTTGCTGTTGATCGGATGGGGGGCTGCTGTCGGGGCGGAGGAGGCGACGCTGGAGCTGCCGCCGGCCTCCCTGGGCAAGTGGTACAAGCCGGCCAGTCAGCGTCAGGTCTGGCTGCATACCATGTTCCGGCTGCGCCGGGAGATGCAGGCGGTGCGCTGGTACGCCGCCCGGGAGGAGCAGGAGCGGCTGCAGCAGTGGTCCGACCGTCTGGCCCGGGACTACCGCAGCATCGCCGAGATGGTCCCGGAGTGGGGCGATGAGCTGGAGCTGGAGGCGCTGGAGCGGCTGCAGGAGGCCGCCGCGGCGGGTGAGTTCGACCGGATCGGGCGATCGCTGCGGCGCATCGGCACCAGCTGTAGTGGCTGCCACCGGGAGTACCGGGCGGTGGCTGCGCTGCTCTACCGCACGCCGGACTTCGGCCGGGTGACGGTGGAGGATTCGGAGACCCTGGAGGAGGTACCCTACCGGGAGGCGATGGGGCGTCTGTCGACCCTGGTCAACCGGATCAAGATCGCCAGTGTGGATGGTGACCGGAAAACCGCTCTGGAGGCGCTGTCGGAGCTGGCACGCCGCCTGGACGATCTGGCAGCCGGCTGTTCCGGTTGCCACCGGGACGCGGCACCGCGGGAGCGTATCCTGGGTTCCGCCCATCGTGAGCTGCTGCAGGGGCTGTCGCGGAGCATCGGGGCGGGCGACCGCAAGCAGACCGGTCGTCGGCTGGGCGAGCTGGCGGTGACCAGTTGCGCCCGCTGCCACGGTGTCCACCGCACCCTGTCGGATATCCGCCGGGAGATCGCCGAGTGACCCGCTGGTGACGGAGCGCAGTGTTGCACGTCCCGGCGTCCGCATCATGCTGGGGGGGTGCGACCGCTGTAACGTCCGCGTGCCCGGTGTGCTGGTCACATGGCCTCAGGGCTGCAGCCCGCTCCATGCCCGCATCGCCTCGGGCCGTTCTCCCCACAGGCCGCGGCCGTGGCTGCGGGCCCGCTCCTGTTCCGCTGTCAGGCGCTCTTTGAAGGCCGGATCCAGGGGGTAGCGGCCGATCATCACGGCATAGCCGTCGGCCACCATCTGCTCGTTGAGGGAGAGGCCGTTGCGTCCGTAGGCCACCACCGGGGTACGGCCATAGCGGTCGCGCCGTTGCAGGTTGCCCTCCAGGCGCAACGGGTCGTCCGGGGCGACCAGGCCCTGCAGGTGGCGGGTGGCGGCCCGTCCCAGGGCCAGCAGGGTGTCTGGCGCCAGGCCGGTGCGCTCGAGATCGCGCTGCAGTTTCGGGTTGTCCACGTCCTCCGGCGCATCGATGCCCTGCAACTGCAGGCGTCGTGGTTCGCCGTCGACCGTCACCACGATGGTGTCGCCGTCCTCCACCCGGACCAGGCGGTGATCCGGCTCCGCGCTCCAGGCGGAGAGGGTGAGCAGGGCGGCACAGAGGGCGGGGAGAAGTCTGGTCATCGTGGTTTCCATGGTATCGGGGTCAGCGGGGCAGCCACAGCATCAGGAATATGGCGATCACCACCAGGGCGGCGAACAGCAGCACGAAGCGCCGCTTCGCACCCGCCCGGTAGCCCCGCTTCTGAAAGTGGGAGACGGCATCGCAGTGGGGGCAGCGGGCGGCATCCTCCGGCACCGGCCTGCCGCAGTAGAGGCATTGTACCGTCTTCACGTCTAGCCCGAATATTTCACCCGATTGCTGAAATTATGTTTCAATTTACTGTATTTCATAAGAAATCCTGGAATATTATTAATCCGGCAACCTAATATATCGTGTTCAGCCGTGCTGTGCGCGTTCGCGGCAAGGCGTCGAAACGCCGCTGCAGCACTCCTGCAGCCAGTTTCGACAACGCAGTCCGCGGGTGCGCACAGCACGGCCTGTCATTTGATTTCAATAGGTCAGGAGCCTCAGGCATCTCCCCTCCCGGCGTTGCGTGCCTTGCCAAGGGAACCACCCTTGCCTGCGGCACGCGCCTTGATAGGGAAGATGCCTGAGGCTCTGAATACGACATATTAGGTTGC
>DRKP01000158.1 GCA_011051715.1 Sedimenticola thiotaurini
CTACGGCTTCCCCGTCGATCTCACCGCCGACATCGCCCGGGAGCGGGGCCTGACCCTGGACATGGCCGGCTTCGAGCGGGAGATGGAGGCCCAGCGCGAGCGCGCCCGCGCCGCCAGCCACTTCAGCGTCGACGAGGGTCTGGCGGTGGACGTGGACGGCAGCACCGAGTTCACCGGCTACGAGCGGCTGCGGGACGAATCCACCGTCATCGCCCTGTTCCAGGACGGCCGCTCGGTGGAGACCCTGGGCCGGGAGGAGTCGGGCGTGCTGGTGCTGGACCACACCCCCTTCTACGCCGAATCCGGCGGCCAGGTGGGCGACGCCGGCCGCATCTGGCTCAACGACAAAGAGTGTTTCGTGGTGGAGGACACCCGCAAGCAGGGGGGCGTCCATCTCCACTTCGGCCGCTTTCGCGGCGACGTGCTGCGGGTCGGTGACCAGGTGCGGCCCGAGGTGGACGCCAGGCGCCGCCGCCGCATCGCCCTGAACCACTCCGCCACCCACCTGCTCCATGCCGCCCTGCGCCGGCTGCTGGGCGAGCACGTGCAGCAGAAGGGCTCGCTGGTGGAGCCGGAGCGGCTGCGCTTCGATTTCGCCCACTTCGAACCGGTCACCCGGGAACAGCTGCTGGAGATCGAGCGCCTGGTCAACGAACAGATCCGCAACAACTACGTGGTGGAGACCCGCATCATGTCCCTGGAGGACGCCAGGGCGGCTGGGGCCATGGCCCTGTTCGGCGAGAAGTACGGCGACCAGGTGCGGGTGCTGCGCATGGGCGATTTCTCCACCGAGCTGTGCGGCGGCACCCACGTCAGGGCGGTGGGCGACATCGGCCTGTTCAAGATCACCGCCGAGAGCGGCATCGCCTCCGGCGTGCGCCGCATCGAAGCGGTCACCGGCGACCGCGCCGTGGAGTGGGTGGAGGCGGACGAGGAGCGTCTGCTGCGGGTGGCCCAGGCGGTGAAGGCGGGCCGCGACGAGGTGGACGACAAGGTGCGCCACCTGCTGGAGAGCAACCGCCGGCTGGAGAAGGAGCTGGAGCGGCTGAAGGCGAAGCTGGCCAGCGCCGCCGGCAGCGACCTGGCCGCCCAGGCGAAGGAGATCGACGGCATCCGGGTGCTGGCCGCCATCCTCGACGGCGCCGAGCCCAAGACCCTGCGCGAGACCATGGACCGGCTGAAGGACAAGCTGGGCAGCGCCGTGATCGTGCTGGCCACGGTGAAGGAGGGCAAGGTGAGCCTGGCGGCCGGCGTCACCAGCGACCAGACCAACCGCGTCAAGGCGGGTGACTTGGTGCGTTTCGTCGCCGGGCAGGTGGGCGGCAAGGGCGGCGGCCGTCCCGACATGGCCCAGGCCGGCGGCAACGATCCGGATGCCCTGCCCGGGGCGCTCGCCAGCGTCGAGGGCTGGGTCCGCGAACGGCTGGAGGCCTGACCGGCCCCGGTCACCATACCTTTCGCGGCGAGGGCGCCGCTCCTGCACCATCCCCCCGCAGGAGCGCCGCCCCCGGCGCGAACACCCCCTTCCCACCACCCCCGCACCTGTTGTTTAATTACCCTTTTCCCGTGCCCGTGACCCCGCCTGGGGCAGGGCGCTTTTTTATTGTCAGACGAAGCGATCATGTCCCTCATAGTCCAGAAGTACGGCGGTACCTCGGTCGGTACCGTGGAACGCATCGAGGCGGTGGCGGCAAAGGTGGCCGCCGCCCGCGCCCGCGGCGACCAGGTGGTGGTGGTGGTCTCCGCCATGTCCGGCGAGACCAACCGGCTCATCGCCCTGGCGCACGAAATCACACCGACCCCGTCGCCACGGGAGATGGATGTGCTGGTCTCCACCGGCGAGCAGGTGACCATCGCCCTGCTCAGCATCGCCCTGCAGAAGATCGGCTGCCCCGCCCGCTCCTATACCGGTGGCCAGGTGCGCATCCTCACCGACAACGTGCACAGCAAGGCGCGCATCCAGGAGATCGACGGCGGACGGGTCCGCGCCGACCTGGAGGCGGGCCGCGTGGTGGTGGTCGCCGGCTTCCAGGGCACCGACGAGGACGGCAACATCACCACCCTCGGCCGCGGCGGCTCGGATACCACCGCCGTCGCCATGGCCGCCGCCCTGGAGGCGGACGAGTGCCAGATCTTCACCGACGTGGACGGCGTCTACACCACCGATCCGCGGGTGGAGCCGAAGGCGCGCAAGCTCGACCGCATCACCTTCGAGGAGATGCTGGAGATGGCCAGCCTGGGCTCCAAGGTGTTGCAGATCCGCTCGGTCGAGTTCGCCGGCAAATACAACGTACCGCTGCGGGTGCTCTCCAGCTTCGAGGAGGGGGAGGGGACCCTGATCACCTTTGAGGACGAAGATATGGAAAAGGCAAAAGTGTCGGGCATCGCCTTCAGCCGCGACGAGGCCAAACTCACCATCCTCGGCGTGCCGGACCAGCCGGGTGTCGCCTACAGCATCCTGGGACCGGTCTCGGGCGCCAACATCGAAGTGGACATGATCATCCAGAACATCGCCGAGGACGCCACCACCGACTTCACCTTCACCGTCCACCGCAACGACTACCCGCAGGCGCTGAAGATCCTGCAGGAGACGGCCGAGGTGCTGGGTGCCCGCGAGGTGATCGGCGACGACTCCATCGTCAAGATCTCCATAGTCGGCGTCGGCATGCGCTCCCACGCCGGCATCGCGGCCACCATGTTCGAGGCCCTGGCGGAAGAGGGGATCAACATCCGCATGATCTCCACCTCCGAGATCAAGATCTCTGTGGTGGTGGACGAGAAGTACCTGGAGCTGGGCGTGCGCGCCCTGCACGACGCCTTCGAACTCGACCGGCCACCGGAACAGGCGGCCTGATCGCGGGCCGGGGCGGTAGGCCTCGAATTCCCTTTAGCTTGTCCTGTGCCGCTGCTAGAATCCCTACTGCGCTGCATCATCGCAAGGCGATACGGCGCAACTGCTTGGTTGGCCGCGGATTGTCCGGTCCCGAATGCGATTGGAACGGCGCATGAGGGAGATCCCGTGACCCGCGATTTGCGATAATAAAATGGAGACAGGACGATGTTGATTCTGACGCGCCGGGTTGGCGAGACGTTGATGATCGGTGACGAGGTCACGGTGACGGTACTTGGGGTCAAGGGTAACCAGGTCCGTATCGGCGTCAATGCGCCCCGCGATGTGACCGTGCATCGCGAGGAGATCTACGAACGCATAAAACAGGAACAGTTGGCCGAGAACGGCGACAAAGACGAGTAGCCGCAACCCAGACCCAGGGGTTCCGCCGGGACTCCTGGGCCATCCTCCCCTCCACCGTTCCCCCCCCGCCCCCGCAACGGATGGCGTGCGAAATCCCCCGAACAGACTAGGAAACAGAAAAAAAAATGCGCTAGAATAGCGCTCCCCTGCATGGTCCGCAGGGCTCATTGGTACGAGCGAGCAGTTTTGATATTAAGAGAGTTGGCCGAGCGGCTGACCAAGAGCGCCGCAGGCGATCTTGAACAGCGGCGAGCAGCGCCGCTGGCCCCGAAGGGGTGAGGGACGAAGTCCCGAATAACGCGCTCCCCTGCATGGCCCGAAGGGCCATTGGCATGAGCGACGAGTTTTGATTGGAGAGTTGGCCGAGCGGCTGACCAAGAGCGCCGCAGGCGATCTTGAACAGCGGCGAGCATCGCCGCTGGCCCCGAAGGGGTGAGGGACGAAGTCCCGAATAACGCGCTCCCCTGCATGGCCCAAAGGGCCATTCGCATGAGCGACTGGTTTTGATATTGGAGAGTTGGCCGAGCGGCTGAAGGCGCTCCCCTGCTAAGGGAGTATGGGGTTAAAAGCTCCATCGAGGGTTCGAATCCCTCACTCTCCGCCATATTTCGATACCTGCACCACTCCCGACCGTTCTCTCAGGTCCAGACCGAACACAATTCGAACCCTCGATTTCAAAAAGGCGGGTTCGACTGCGGAGCGCGCAGCGCGGAGCAGCAACGACCGAAGGGAGTTCATCCCTCACTCTCCGCCATATTTCGATACCTGGACCACTCCCGACCGTTCTCCCAGGTCCAGATGGTGCGCAATTCGAACCCTCGATTTCCAAAAGGCGGGTTCGACTGCCGAATCCCGGCGCAGGAGCACCGCCCCCGCCGCAAACAACACCCCTCCATCAAATCCGGTCCACCGGACTGCGCACCGCCTTCCCCCCTCTACCCAGCACATGGGTATAGATCATGGTGGTCGACACATCCGCATGTCCCAGCAACTCCTGAACCGTCCGGATATCGTATCCATCCTCCAGCAGATGGGTTGCGAATGAATGCCGCAGGGTGTGGCAGGTCACCCGCTTGCGCAGACCCAGCTCGTCGGCCGCCCGCTTCACCGACTTCTGCAGGGCCGATTCATGAACATGATGCCGGCGCACCCTGCCGCTGCGGGGATCGACAGACAGGCGGGCGGAGGGAAACAGATAGCGCCACTTCCACTCCCTGGCCGCGTTCGGGTATTTCACCGCCAGGGCATCGGGGAGAAACACCTCGCCATTGCCATCGGCGATATCACCTTCGTAGAGTTCCCGAACACCCTGAAGATGGGCCTCCAGATCCGCGATCAGCCGTTCTGGAAGGGGAACCATACGGTCCTTCCCGCCCTTGCCGTGAAAGATCCGGATCTGCCGGTAGGAAAAATCCACGTCCATGATCCGCAGGCGGACGCACTCCATCAACCGCATCCCGGTGCCGTAGAGCAGGGATGCCATCAGGCGGTTGACCCCCTTGAGTCGCCCCAGCAGCTGCGCCACCTCCTGGCGGGACAACACCACCGGGATCCGCTTCGGCTTTCTGGCCCGGGAGAACCCCTCCCAGGACCCGGTCTCCTGTTCCAGCACATGACGATACAGGAACACAAGGGCATTGAGCGCCTGGTTCTGGGTGCTGGCCGACACATTGCGATTCACCGCCAGATGCGCTAGAAAGGCAGTAACCTCACTACCGGAGAGGGAATCTGCCGGCCGCCAGTGGTGGAAACCCAGGAATCGGCCCACCCAGTCGACATAGGCCTGTTCCGTCCGGATCGAATAGCCGCGCGCGCGGAGCACGGTAATCAGGGAGCGATAGAGTCGTGGAAAACGGGACTGCAGTTCGACCGCATTGGACCAGGTGGGCGTGGTCTCGATCCGATCCGGAAGGGCGGTCTCTCCATTTCCAGGCCGTTCCCTGGCGAGCGTGGCATGCTCCGGCGTCAGCGACCTGGAACCGGATATCCAGAAGTCCCAGTCCACCTCGCTGCACCAGTCGGTATCCAGAAGATCACTAAACCTCCCCCGGAAAAGTTGACACCTCCATCTAACTTAGCGGAGGTGCAATATGGCAAGAATCAAGGGTCCGAGGAAGGTCCATCAATACAGTGCAGATTTCAAGGCAACAGCGGTTAAGCTGAGTCACTTGGCAGGTGTACAGGTGAAGGATGTAGCGGCAGAGTTGGACATCCACCCCTTCATGTTGTCACGATGGCGTAAGGAGGTGCGCGAGGGAAAGCTGGAGAGGGCAATGAAGAAACCGATCGACACAAAGACTGCCGCCGAGTTGAAGCGGCTGAAGCAGCTCGAGAGAGATTATGCGAGGCTCAAGGAGGAGCATGAAATCTTAAAAAAAGCCATCCGGTTCTGTTCCGA
>DRKP01000159.1 GCA_011051715.1 Sedimenticola thiotaurini
ACCGCGAGCTGGCCCGGGTGATGGCCGACAGCACCGCCCACCTGGCCGACCACCCCCATGTCGCCGAGGTCCGCCAGCACGGCATGATCCTGGCCATCGAGATGATCCGCGACAAGGCGTCGCGGCAGCCCTACCCGTGGCAGGAGCGGCGCGGGCTGCGGGTCTATCGTCACGCCCTGGAACAGGGTGCCCTGCTGCGTCCCCTCGGCAACGTGATCTACTTCATGCCGCCCTACGTGATCACCCCAGACGAGATCCGGCGGCTGGCACAGATCGCCACCAGCGGGATCGAACTGGCCACCAGGGACTGATGCGCATCCCCCGGATCCATACCGGGTGCCCGCTGACCGTCGGCGCCAGGCTGGAGCTGGAGGAGCAGGCCTCGCGCCACCTGATCCGGGTGTTGCGGCTGCGGCCCGGCGACGAGCTGATCCTGTTCGACGGCGGCGGCCGTGACTGGCCGGCCCGGCTGCTGGCCGGGGGGCGGCAGCGGGCCCTGGTGGAGATCACCGGCCGCTCCGATCCGGAACCCGCTCCCGCCCTTGAGATCCGCCTGGGGATCAGCATCTCCAGGGGGGAACGCATGGACCTGGCGATTCAGAAGGCGGTGGAACTGGGGGTGTCGTGCATCACCCCCCTCTTGACGGAGCGCAGCGTGGTGCGACTGCCACCGTCGAGGCTGCAGAAGAAGCTGGCGCACTGGCGCGGGGTGATGACCGCCGCCTGCGAACAGTGCGGCCGGAGCCGGCTGGTGGCGCTGGAGGAGGTCTGTTCACTGGAGGCGTGGCTGGACGGGAGCGCCGGCGGGACCGGCCTGCTGCTGGATCACCGGGGGGCGACCACCCTGGACCGGCTGCCGCCACCGTCCGGCCCGCTGTGGCTGCTGGCCGGTCCCGAGGGCGGCCTCTCCGAAGCGGAACGGGAGCGCGCCCGCGACCGCGGCTTCATCGCCATCCGGCTGGGGCCGCGGGTGCTGCGCACCGAGACCGCCCCGCTGGCGGCGATCGCGGCGCTGCAGATGCTGTGGGGGGATTTCAGGCGCTGACCCGGACGCCCGGGCCGGCGCCTCAGCCGAGGATCCGCTCCAGCTCCGCCTCCAGGGCGTCCAGATCCGGGATCCAGGCCTGCTGGTCGCCGATGCGTACATGGCGGGCGAGCATCGGTGGCGACTCGCCCGGCTGGTCCAGTGGCACCAGGGTCTCCTCGCTGATCCGGGCCAGGCGGGGGATGGTGCGCAGCAGGATGGCGAGATAGGGGCGCCGCGGATTCCCCGCAATGCTGTTGCAGATGGCGATCCGGGCCCGCTGGCCGATCTCCCGGCGGGCGGGATCCAGCAGCAGATCATAGCTGACCAGGGGCACCTGGAACTGGCGCCACAGCAGGGTACCGAGGAGCCAGTCGGGGGCATCGTCCGGGCGCTGTTCCGGCATCCGGTACCCCACCACCTCGGACAGGGAGGTATTGGGCAGCAGCAGCTGCTGCTCCGCCTGCAGCGGCAGCAGTACGCCGCGCAGTTCCGCCGGGGCCGCCGTCTCCACCTGCGCGTTCATTGCCGCGCCCCGGCCAGCACTTCGTCGATGTTCTGCAACAATTCGGCCTCCTGATAGGGCTTGCCCAGATAGCGGCTGACGCCCAGCTCCATCGCCAGCCGGCGATGCTTGTCACCGGTACGCGAGGTGATCATGATGATCGGGATCCCCTTCAGCTGCTCGGTATTGCGCATGTGGCGGGCCAGCTCGTAGCCATCCATGCGCGGCATCTCGATATCCAGCAGCATCAGGTCGGGCTTGTGCTCCTGCAGCAGGGCGACGGCGTCGACACCGTCCTTGGCGGTGATGACGGTCATGCCGTTGCGCTCCAGCACCCGACCGGTCACCTTGCGCACGGTGATGGAGTCGTCCACCACCATGATGGTGCGTCCACTGGCGGCGCTCTCCTGGACCGTCGCCGACGTCTCCGGCTCCGGGATCATGTGGGCGGCATCCATGCGGACCAGCGCGGTGACGTCCAGGATCAGCGCCACCCGTCCATCGCCCAGGATGGTGCCACCGGAGATCCAGCGCACGCTGCTGACCTGGGGACCGACCGACTTGACCACGATCTGACGGTTGCCGAGCAGGCCATCGACCTGCAGCGCCACGTGGTGCTCACCGGCCCGAACCAGCAACAGCGGATACCACTTGCGCTGCTCGGCGAGGTTGAGCTGGCTCACCCCCAGCATGGCGCCGAGGTAGCGTACCCGGTAGTCGTGGCCGGCGTAGTGATAGGCCGGCTGCCGCCCCTCGTAGCAGTCCAGCAGCTCCTGCCGGCCGACCCGTACCACACCCTCGATACTGGCATGGGAGATGGCGTAGATCTCCTCTCCCAGTTCCACCAGCAGGGCGTCGCTGATGGCGAGGGTGAGCGGCAGGCGGATGATGAAGCTGGTGCCCTGGCCGCCCTTGGAGTTGATGTCCAGGGAACCGCCCAGCTGTTTCACCTCGCGCACCACCACGTCGAGGCCGACCCCGCGGCCGGAGATCTGGTCCACATCGGACTGGGTACTGAAGCCGTGCTCGAGTACGAACTGCAGGATGTCGCTGTCCGGCACCTCGGCCTGGGCATCGAGCAGCCCCATCTCGATGGCGTGCTGGCGGATCACCTGGATGTCCAGGCCGCGGCCGTCATCGCCGACGGTGAGCAGGACGTCGTTGCCCTCCCGCTTCAGGTAGAGGGTGATGCGACCGACCTCCGGCTTGCCGGCGGCCAGGCGCAGATCGGGTTTCTCGATGCCGTGGGAGACCGCATTGCGCAGCAGATGCTCCAGCGGACCGATCATGCGGTCCAGGATGCCCCGGTCCAGCTCTCCCTCGGCACCATGCACCTCCAGCTCGGCCTTCTTTCCCAGGGCGTTGGCGGTCTGCCGCACCACCCGCTGCAGGCGTGGAACCAGCTGCGAGAAGGGCACCATGCGGGTGCGCAGCAGGCCGTCCTGCAGGTCCGTCGCCACCCGCGCCTGCTGCTGCAGCAGGGTATCGTTCTCCTTGTGCAGCTCTTCCAGGTAGGTGTTGATGTTGGAGAGGTCGTTGACCGTCTCCATCAGGCTGCGCGACAGCTGCTGCATGGTGGAGAAGCGGTCCAGCTCCAGGGGATCGAAGGCCTCCTCCATGGAGCCCCCCTCCTGCTTCTTGCGGTCGTAGCGGAACAGGATCTGGGCCTCGGTCTCGATCTCCAGCTTGCGCAGCTGGTTGCGCAGCCGCTCCACTGTCTGCTCCATCTCCTGCAGGTTGAAGCCGAGGGCGCCGTTCTGCTGTTCCAGGCGGGAACGGTAGATGCTTACCTCGCCGGCGTTGTTCACCAGCCGGTCGAGCAGGTCGGACTGTACCCGGATCTGCTCCCGCCGCGCCGGGCGTGGAGCGGCCTCCGTCACCGGAGCCGGCACCGGGGCCTCGGCGGCGGCCGGTTCCGCCCCCTGTGGCGCCGCTTCCCGCTCGGCTTCCGCGCCGGCCTCTTCCGGCACGACCCCGGCGGGGGGCACGCTCTCCGCCACTGTCTCCCCCGCCTCCCGGGAGGCGCTCTCTTCCTCCTCCGCGGGGACGGAGGCCGGGGCGGTTCCCCACTGCTCCAGCCGTTGAACCAGATCCGCCACCCTGCGGACCCGGGGTCCGTGGGACAGATCCTCGATCTGTTCCGCCAGGCGGTCGATCACCTGGAGCGAGAGCTCCAGCAGTTCCGGCGTCACCTGGGTGGAACCGGTGGCGACTCCCGACAGCAGGGACTCGAATGTGTGGCACAGATCGCCCATGGTCATCACACCGGCCAGGCGCGCACCCCCCTTCAGGGTATGCAGGGTGCGCTCCAGTCCGGCCACGTGGCTGTGATCGTCCGGTGTCCCGCGCCAGCTCTGCAGGTCCCGTTCCGCCGCCTCGAGCAGTTCCCGCGCCTCCTCCAGAAAGATCTCGATCAGCTCTTCGTCACCCTCCACCTGATCGAAGGCACCCCCGGTCACCTCCGGTGATGGAGGGGCAGGTTCGGGTTCGCTTTCCGCTTCGGGTCCGGCTTCGGCCTCGACTTCGCCCCCGGTTTCGGCTTCTGCTTCGGTTTCGACTTCGATTTCCGCTTCTGCTTCGATTTCCGCTTCAGCTTCCGTTTCGGCCTGGGCTTCGGAGGCGGCTTCGGTTTCGGCTGCGATTTCGGCTTTGGCTTCAGTTTCGGCTTCGGTTTCGGCTTCGGCTTCGGCTTCGGCTTCGGCTTCGGCTTCGGTTTCGGCTTCGGCTTCCGCTTCCGCTTCCGCTTCGGCTGCGATTTCGGCTTTGGCTTCGGCTTCGGTTTCGGCTTCGGTTTCGGCTTCCGCTTCCGCTTCGGCTGCGATTTCGGCTTTGGTTTCGGCTTCGGTTTCGGCTTCGGCTTCCGCTTCGGTTTCGGCCTCGATCTGGACTCCGGCTTCCGCTTCCTCCGCGACGGTACCGATGGCGGAGGCCGGTTCCTGTTCCCGCAGCCGCTGCTGCCACTCTCCGGCCTCGCTCACCAGCTCCTGCCAGTCCGGCAGTTCGGCGCCCGGCCGGTTGATGGCGGCGAGGATCCGTTCCACCATCTCGGCACCGCGCTCCAGCAGTTCAAGCAACGCCCGGTCCGCCGGGATGCGGCGCTCGGCCAGATCGTTGACCAGCGTCTCCAGGGCGCTGCCGAGGACGGCAATGGGCCGCACATCGGCCATGTCGGCACTGCCGTGCAGGGTATGCAGGGCGCGGGCCACGTCGCCACGACTCAGGTCGCAGGCGGACCGGTCCTGCCGGCAGCCGGCGCAGAAGGAGCGGATCTCCTCCACGTGCCCACGGGTCTCGGGACCGAAGATCTCCAGCAGGCCGGCATCCATCTCCAGCGGTGCCGCCGCCTCCGGCTCGCGGCCGGGAAACGGCACCACCTCGGCCTCGGCTCCGGACACCGATACCGGTTCGGCCGCCGGGGGCGTGACAGCCGCACCGGGAGAGGCCAGCGCAAAGGCCTGCTCCATCAGCGGCGCCACATCCTGCGTCGGGGCACGTCCCTGCTCCCGGGCCTCGATCAGTTCCGGCAGCACCTCCAGGGTCTGGCGCAGCAGCGCCACGATCTCCGGTGATACCGGAACCGTCTCATCGATCACCCGGTTGAGCAGATTCTCGATCGACCAGGCGAACTCGCCGATGGTCTCGGCCCCGACCAGACGGCCACTCCCCTTCAGGGTATGGAACGAACGGCGGAAGGTGGCCAGCGCCTCCCGGTCGTCGGGATGGTCGCACCAGCGGGGCAGGTAGTCGCCGATCACGGCCAGTTCTTCCTTGGCCTCCTCGACGAAGATCTCCAGGATCTCGGGATCGATCTCCTCCGGGGCAGCGGCGGCCTCTGCCTCCGCCGCTTCTTCACCGGTATCCACCGTCGGCCGGACCTCTTCCTCCGGAACCGCCCCGGCCTCCGTCGCCGCAACCTCCGGCGCCTCCTCCACCAGGGTCAGCGGCGCTGCCTCCAGTCCAAGTTCCCGCAGCGACTCCACCGCCACGTCGAGGATCTCCTCACGGATGCCGCGGCCGTCGGTGACCGCCTCCATGAAGTACTCGATGGCAGTGGTGGCATCGGCGAAACGGTTCAGGTCCTCGCTGGCCGGCAGCTCGCCGCCGCTGGCCAGGGTCCCGGAGACGTAGCGCGCCAGGCCCTCCAGCAGCTGCGCCGCCCGGGTCAGGTTCATGATGCGGAAGGCCCCGGCAACGGTCAGGAACCGCTGGGGAACCCCGTCGAGCAGCCCGGTCCGGCCCGGGCTCTCGATGAAATCGATGATCGCCTCCTTGTTGCGGGCGATATCCACCTGCGCCTCGTGCATCACCGAATCGACCAGCTTGCCGAATTCCCCGGCCGGCAGGGTCGACTGCTCCTGCTCCGCCTCTTCCGGTGTCGCCGTCTGCTGCGCCGGGCCCAGGGTGGCCAGGTTCTCCAGTGAGGTCTCCACGTAGAGGATGTCGCCGGCAATGGCGAGCAGGGTCTGCTCGTCGGGGATGCTGCCATCGCCGGCGGCCTCGTCGATCCGCTCCAGCTGGCGCATCAGCCGCTGGCGCAGCCCGCCCTGACCGATCATGCCGAGGGTGTCGGCCACCGTCTGCATCGGCCCCTTGAGCGCGAGCAGACGCTCCGCGTCCTGCCCCTGGCCACGGATGTAGAGGTCGAGGGCGTCCTTGATCTGCACCAGATCGGCATCGATGGCGCTACGTACCGAATCCATCAGCTCCCGGCCGGGGGCCTGCAGTCCCTCCCGTTCGCGCTCGAGCTCCTTGCGGCTGAAGAATCCCCGGTCCAGGGCGAACTCCTGCTTGACTGCCTGCAGCGCCGGGTTGGTCGAATCCGCCTCGGCCACGTAGTAGAGCAGGTTCTTCATCAGGTCGCCGGCCGGCTCCGCGGCAGCGGCCCCCTCACCCTCGTCGATGATCCGTTTCACCACCCGGTCGATGCGGCCGAACAGCTCCTTGATGGCGATGCCGGAATCGATGCTGCCTTCCCGCAGCCCCTCGGCAACGGCGCGACCGGCCTGGAACTGATGGCGCACCACGTCGGTACCGGCGGCCCGTTCCAGCTCCTCCAGCACTCCGGCGATGTGTCCCAGTCCCCCCTCGACGTCGGTCTCCCGGTACCACTCCAGCAGCCCCTTGTGATATTGCAGGCGCAGCCTCCGGGCCAGCGCCGCCAGCTCCGGATTGGGTTCCCCGCTGGGTGTCTCCTGCTGCAGCCGCTGCTCCAGCTCGGGGGCGAACAGGGCGACCTCGGACAGCAGCGCCGCATCCCGGGCCGCCCGCATCTCGTTCAGCATCGGCAGGATCAGCAGCGGGATATCGCGCGATCCGCCCTCCAGTTTCTCCAGATAGTCCGGCAGGTGGACCATGCCCAGCATCAGGGTCTCGGCCGCCTCTTCGCGGCGGCGCACCTCGCCGTCGCGGATCGCCACGGCCACCAGGGCCATCTCCTCCGCCAGCATGGCGGCACCGTAGAGCTGCATCAGCTGCAGGGTGCCGCGGATCTGGTGCAGATTGGCGATACACTGGCCGATGGAGCCGCTGTCGTCCGGATTTCCGACATAGCTCTCCAGCTGGTGGCGGGCCTGGTCGATGAGCTGTTCCAGCTCCGGCCGTACCCATTTCAGCGTGCTGTGATCCTGAACGTCCGTCATAGCCATAGCCGGTCATTCGCTCCTGTTCAGCGGGTGGGCACCGCCCCGGGGCGGCGGCAGGCGGAGAGGGATCGGTTGCATCCCGTCCCCTCAGTCCGGCAGCCGGAAGCCCGACACCGAGCGCTGCAGGTCTTCCGCCAGATCGGCCAGGGTGCCGATGGAGGCCGCAGTGTGGCTGGTGCCTTCCGTGGTCTGGGTGGTGATCTCCTGGATCACCTGCATGGTTCCGGTGATCCGCTCCGCCGCCTGCGACTGGGCCTGGGCCGACTCGGCCACTCCGGTGATGCGCTCGGCGATGAACTTGGATACCGCCTCGATCTCCTTCAGCGCCTCGCCGGCATCCTCGGAGAAGCGGGCACCCGAGACCACTTCGCTGGTGGTGCTCTCCATCGAGCTGACCGCTTCGTTGGTGTCCGCCTGAATCGTCTTCACCAGCGCCTCGATCTGTTTGGTGGCGTTACTGGAGCGCTCCGCCAGGCGCTGCACCTCGTCGGCCACCACCGCGAAACCGCGGCCCGCCTCGCCCGCCATCGCCGCCTGCATGGCGGCGTTCAGGGCCAGGATATTGGTCTGGTCGGCGATGTCGTCGATCAGCTCGACGATATCGCCGATCTCCTGGGAACTCTCACCCAGGCGCTTGATGCGCTTGGAGGTCTCCTGGATCTGTTCGCGGATGGTGTCCATGCCATGAATGGTCTTGTCCACCGTCTCGGCCCCCTTGGCGGCGATGTCCACCGCGCGCTGGGCGATGTCGGCGGAATCGGTGGCATCCTCCGCCATCTTGTCGATGGCCTGGGCCATGTCACCGACGGCCCGGGAGGCGGAGGCGATCTGGTCGGCCTGATGTTCACTGGCCTCGGCCAGGTGCATGGCGGTGGCGCGGCTCTCCTGGGCCGAGGTGGAGACCTGCACCGAGGTCTCGTTGATGGTGGTGACCAGGCTGCGCAGGGCCTCGATGGCGTAGTTGATGGAGTCCGCGATGGCCCCGGTCACGTCCTCCGTCACCGTGGCATTGACGGTGAGGTCGCCGTCGGCGAGATCACCCATCTCGTCCAGCAGCCGCAGGATCGCCTGCTGGTTGCGCTCGTTCTGCTCCTTGCTCTCCTGCTCCCGCCGCCTGGCATCGTGGATCAGCACATAGACCAGCAGCAGCACCAGCAGGCCGGCCAGGGTGCCGAGGATGGCCAGCATCAGCGGACCGGCGACCAGTCCGGCCACCCGGAACCGGCCCGGCATGCCGTTGTAGGCCTGGATCAGGCTGGCCGCGGCGTCGTTCAGGCGGTCGGAAGCGGCGTTCATCTGCGCCGCCGCCTCCAGTGCCGGCAGCACCGCCGGCACCGTGTCGATGATCTTTTCCACTTCGCCGTTCAGCTCGTTGAACAGCGCCTGGATCTCGCGCAGGCGGGTGGCCGCCGCCGCCATGGTCACCCGCTCGATCTGCAACGACCGGCTGCCCTTGAGCATACCGTCGACGATGCGGCCGAAACGGTCGGCATCGCGGCTGAACTGGTCGATGGCGGTGGCGGTCTGCAGGCCGCCGTCGAGCACCTGGGTCACGTTCTTGTCGATGCGCTCGGCCAGCACCAGCAGCTGGGAGGCCACCGCGATCTGCTCCGGATCGGCCCCCTCCTCCACCAGCAGATCGACCACCTTGGTCGCCAGCTCGGCCAGCTTCGGTATCTGGCGGGTAATGTTCCTGACGTAGCCCCGCACCGCGATCAGGGCGTCCCGGTTGGCCAGGATATCGTCGGCGTAGTCGCGCAGTTCGTTCCACGCCTGCTCCATCGCCTGGAGCTCGGTACGGGCCGCCTCGGGAGTCGGCGGAAGACCCGTCGCCGGCACGCCATCACGCAGTTCACCGACCAGGCGATCCAGCACCTGCCGGTCACTGGCCAGCCGGTCGAACGCCAGGCGGTCGCCGGAGGCCGCCGCCACCGCACTCTTGGCGATCCGCTGGGAGACCACCCGCTCCTCTGCAGCCCGCAGCCGGTACTGCTCCTCGAACCCCTCCCAGCGGGCGACGTGGAGGTAGGTGAAGATGGTTGCGATCAGGGTGATCAGCAGCGCCACCGACAACAGGACAACGAGCTTGGTGGATGCCGATCGACCACCCATGGCTGATGCGGATTGTCTGTTCATGTATTACTTTCTCCCGGGAGAAAAGGCCCGGTCCCCCACTCCCCGCGGGGGCCGGAACGAAAGCGGTTCCCTGGCCGGTCGCCAGCGCTCACAGGGCCGCCACCTGAAACGCCGGTGCGTCGGCGAGGCGCCGCATGTCGAATACCGGCCAGACCTGGTCGTCCAGTCGGAACGCCTGGCTCACATAGGGCCTGATGGGATCCGGCAGGGACGGCACCTCCACCTCCTGCTCGGTACTGAAATGGCGCAGGCCACGGACGCTCCCCACCAGCAGGCCGCTCTGGGATCCACGCTGCTCGATCACCAGCACGCGACTGCGCTTCTCGATGGGGATACGGGGGCCGCCGAGAAAGGCCTGCAGGTCGGTCACCGGCAGCAGATTGCCGCGTACATTGGCGATGCCGAGCATCCAGTGGCGGGTCCCCGGCACCAGGGTCATGGCGGGCGGGATGTTGAGAATCTCCTTGACCTGTTCCAGGGAGGCGACCACCGGCATCTCCAGCACCGAGAACAGGATCCCTTCCCAGGCCCGATGGGGTCCCTCCTGCTGCAACAGCTCGTCCGGCCGTCGCCGGCTGCGGCGTTCGATGTCCTGCAGCAGTTCGATCAGTTCCCGGGAGGACTTGACGTGGTCGTCCATGGTCGGCATCTGCTCAGGCATCCATCACCAGGCGGATCTTGCCCAGCAGCTCGTCCGCAGCCACCGGTTTCACCACGTATTCCCGGGCGCCCTGTCGCAGCCCCCAGGCCCGGTCGGTCTCCTGGCCCTTGGTGGTCACCATGATGATGGGGATGCCGGCGGTCTCCGGCTCCCGGCTCAACTGGCGGGTGGCCTGGAACCCGTTCAGCCCGGGCATCACCACGTCCATCAGGATGACGTCGGGGCGGGAGCGGACCGCCTCTGCCACGCCGGCCTCCCCGTTCTCTGCCGTGAGCACCTGATACCCCCCCTTTTCCAGGATCTGGCGCATCAGGTGCAGCTCCGTGGGCGAGTCGTCCACGATCAGTACCCTGGCGCCGGCATGGCCGCTGACCGCGGCGTCGGGCTCGCTTTGTCTCTTTTTGAAGAAGCTTCTCATCGGCGCTGCTTCACCCCTGTCGATGGTTGTACGGATCGGTGGTGGAATGCGGTCGGCCGGCGTTTCATGCCGCCTTGGCGGCGTGGCGCCGGATGGCCCCCAGCAGTTCATCCTTGGTGAAGGGCTTGGTCAGGTACTGCTCCGAGCCGACGATGCGGCCGCGGGCGCGATCGAACAGGCCGTCCTTGGAGGAGAGCATGATCACCGGCGTCTCCCTGAACTCCTGGTTGTGCTTGATCAATGCACAGGTCTGATAGCCGTCCAGCCGCGGCATCATGATGTCGACGAAGATGACGTCCGGATGATTGTCGGCGATCAGGGCCAGGGCCTCGAAACCGTCGGTGGCGGTCATCACCTCGCATCCCGCCTTCTTCAGCAGGATCTCGGCGGTCCGGCGGATGGTCTTGCTGTCGTCGATTACCATGACCTTCAGGCCCGATATGTCGGTTTCCTGTTTATCGTTCACTATCGGTTTCCTCTGGTGTATTCACTGCGCCGGTCCGGCTGCGCGACGGTCCGGGACCGGCCTCGCCCGCGGCCGCCCCACCTCTGCCACGCTATCGGCCCGCTGCTGCCATTCTTTAAGGCACCCCTGAACCGGCCTGGACGAAGCGGATCGTGCCCGAAGGGTTCGGGAGCGGGGCGAAGCTCGCAGGCTGCTGGCGACAAGTCCAAACCGGTTGCCGGACGCTCCAGGTGCCAGACGCGGGCCCGTGACTCGTTCAGGGGGTCCCAGAGACTGCAGGTGGCGGCAACAAGCCACGATAGGGAAGATAATTCCTCCGGTCAACCTCGCCCGGCGGTGGCCGACCAGGGCCCGGGAACGGGCACCCGGCCCCGGCCGGAGCGCCGACAAACCGTCCCCGGTCGGGTATCATTGCCACTCATGAGCACATCCCTCGGCGTCGTCATGGACCCCATCGGGTCGATCACCATCCGCAAGGACAGCACGTTCGCGATGCTGCTGGAGGCCCAGTCCCGGGGCTGGCAGATCTGGTACATGGAGCAGGGCGACCTGTTTCTCGACCTGGCCGGCGCATCGGCGCGGATGCGGTTGCTGCAGGTCGAGGACAACCCCTCGGGCTGGTACGAATTCGGCCAGGAACGCACCGCGCCACTGACCGAGCTGGACGTGATCCTGATGCGCAAGGATCCCCCCTTCGACATGGAGTACATCTACACCACCTACCTGCTGGAGCGGGCCGAGGCCCTGGGGGTTCTGGTGGTGAACCGTCCGGGCAGCCTGCGCGACTGCAACGAGAAGCTGTACGCGACCGAGTTTCCGGAGTGTTGCCCCCCCACCCTGGTGACGCGCAGCCATGCGCGCATCATCGACTTCATCGAGACCCAGAGGGACGTGATCCTGAAACCCCTCGGTGGCATGGGCGGTGCCTCCATCTTCCGGGTTCGGCGGGAGGATCCCAACGTCAATGTGATCCTGGAGACCCTGACCGACCATCAGCGGCGGTTCGCCATGGCCCAGCGCTTCGTTCCCGAGATCGTCCACGGCGACAAACGCATCCTGATGGTGGATGGCGAACCGGTGCCCTACGCCCTGGCCCGCATTCCCCAGGGTGGCGAGACCCGGGGCAACCTCGCGGCCGGCGGCAAAGGGGTGGGGATCCCGCTGTCCGATCAGGACCGCTGGATCGCCATGCAGGTGGCGCCGGCACTGAAGGAACGCGGCATCCTGTTCGCCGGTCTCGACGTGATCGGCGACTATCTCACCGAGATCAACGTCACCAGCCCCACCTGCATCCGCGAGCTGGAGGCCCAGTTCGGCCTCCGCATCAGTGCCGGTCTGCTGGACGTGATCGAGGAGAAGCTGGCCCCATGACCCCGGGAGAGCGCTCCCGTCCCGGCCTTCTGCTTCGTCTGTCGTTCCTGCTGCCGCTGCTGCTGCTGGGCGGCTGCCATCCGGACCGCGGCGTGCACAACGCCCGCTTTCTCGCCTTCGGCACCCTGGTCGACCTGACCATCGCCGATGTCTCCCGGGAGCAGGCCGAGGCGGCAGTCTCCGCCATCGAGCAGGACTTCCAGCGCATGAACCGCGCCTGGCACGCCTGGAACCCGGGGCCCCTCGGCCGCGTCAACAAACTGCTGGAGACCGGGGGCTGGTTCCCGGCGCCGCCCTCCATCCTGCCACTGGTGCAGCGCGGCAAGGCCCTCTCCGCCGCCAGTGACGACCTGTTCAATCCCGCCATCGGACGCCTGATCGAGGCCTGGGGGTTCCTGCGCGACGACCCGGAGAACGGGCGGCCGCCACCGCCGGAACGGATCCGGGAGCTGCTGCAGCAGAATCCGCGCATGGAGGACATCGACATCGACGGCATCCGCATGCGCAGCCGCAATCCGGCAGTGAAACTCGATTTTGGCGCCTTCGCCAAGGGTTACGGCATCGATCTGGCAGTGGCCCACCTGCGTGAACTGGGCATCGACAACGCCATCCTCAACGCCGGCGGCGACCTGCGCGCCATCGGCTCCCGCCTCGGCGTCCCCTGGCGCATCGCCATCCGCCGTCCCAGCGGCAGCGGCGTGCTCGGGGTGGTCGAGGTCGAGGGTGACGAGAGCGTGTTCACCTCCGGTGACTACGAGCGCAAGTTCGAATGGGAGGGCCGGCGCTACAGCCATATCATCGACCCGCGCAGCGGCTGGCCGGCCCGGGGGACCACCTCGGTCACCGTGATCCACGACGACTCCACCACCGCCGACGCCGCCGCCACCGCCCTGTTCGTCGCCGGGCCGGATCACTGGTATCGACTCGCCCGCCGCATGGGACTGCGCTACGTGCTGCTGGTGGACGACAGCGGCACCCTGCACATGAACCCGGCCATGCAGCGGCGGCTGCAACTGGTGGACGACGACCGCAAGATCGTGCTCAGCCCGCCGTTAACCGATCCATGAACGGCAGCCGTATCAACCCCGGAGACCGCCTCGGGCTGACCCTGTTCCTGGCCCTGGTGCTGCACGCCATGGTGATCCTGGGAATCAGTTTCAAGTTCGAACCACCGAAGAGGCAGCCACCGCCGGACCGCACCCTGGAGATCATGGTGGTGCGCAATCCGCAGCCGGAGAAGAAGCCGGAAAAGGCCGATTTTCTCGCCCAGGCCAGCCAGCAGGGTGGTGGCGAGGCGGAGAAGAAGGTGCGGCCGAAGACGGTGGTCACGCCGCCGGCGCCGGTACAGGCGCCGCAGCCGGCGCCGAGACTGCAGCCGACCCCGCCGCCGCAGGAGGCACAACAGGCACCGCCGAAGAAGGTGATCGCCCAGAAGCGCAAGCCCAGCCGCAAGGTCCAGGTGGTACCCCGCAGGAAACCGAAACAGGAGAAGAGGAAACGCAGGGTGAACATCGCCGAACTGCTGGCCAGCAGCAACCGGGAGATCGAGCGTCTCACCGCCGAACTGGACCGCAAGCGGGACAACTATGCCAAGCGTCCCCGGCGCAAGGTGGTGAGCGCCGCCACCCAGGAGTACAAGTACGCCAGCTACCTGGACGCCTGGCGCAAGAAGGTGGAGCGGATCGGCAACCTCAACTATCCGGACGAGGCCAAGCGGCGCAAGCTGTACGGCGACCTGATCCTGCACGTGGCGATCCGTCCCGACGGCACGGTGAAGGAGATCAACGTGAAGAAATCGTCCGGCTACAAGCTGCTGGACGACGCCGCCATCCGTATCGTCCACCTGGCCGCCCCCTTCGCCCCGTTCCCGGCCGAGATCCGGGAGGAGACCGACATCATCGACATCATCCGCACCTGGCAGTTCCGCAACAACAACCAGTTGTCGTCCAGGTAGAGACAGGGCCGAGGAACTACAGGGCCGGGGGCCGTAGAAAAACAGGATCGAGGAAAAACAGGATCGAGGGCCGAGGAGGAGGGGTTTTCGAGACGGGGTGATCAGGCTTGCACCGGGACACCACTCCCTCCAACGATCGACCGTTTTTCCTCGACCCTAGATCCTCGGCCCTCGGCCCTGTAGTTCCTCGGCCCTGTCTTCCCAACCCCTTACCCCCTCCCCGCCACCCCTGATACAATTCCCGGCATGACCGCCGGCTCCAACCTGACCAGTCACTTCCTGATCGCCATGCCCGGGCTGAAGGACAGCAATTTCTTCCATACG
>DRKP01000160.1 GCA_011051715.1 Sedimenticola thiotaurini
AACTCATCCTGCAGGTGCTGAAGCAACGGCTGCGGCAGCCGGATACCCGTGACGGTTTTCTGCTGGTTGGTTTTCCCCGGACCACTGCCCAGGCGCTGCTGTTGGACGAACTGCTGGACCGGCTGGGGCAGCCGCTGGACCTGGTTTTGTTGCTGGAGGGGGATGCGGACCATTTCATGGAGCGCCTGGAGGGGCGGCGCATCTGTCGCTCCTGCGGTGCGGCCTACAACATCTTCTCCAATCCACCCCGGGTGGAAGGGGTCTGCGACATCTGCGGCAGCCGGATCCGGCAGCGTGGTGACGACAACGAAGACACCATCGCCAACCGTATGCGGGTGTACGAACAGCAGACCGCATCCCTGATCCAATATTACAAGTTGCATGGAAAACTGCACCTGATCGATGCAGATGCCAGTGAAAAACAGGTATTTGGGCGCCTTTGCAACGTGCTCGAAGAATACTCCCGGACACCGGACCAGGGGCGGGCCGAAGGGACCGCAGCGCTGAAATCCAGCCGTACCGGGGCGGCTGCCGTGAAGGCGAAGAAGACCGCCCCGAAGAAGGCCACTCCGAAGAGGGCCGCCCCGAAGAAGACTGCCCCGAAGAAGGCCACTCCGAAGAAGGCTGCCCCGAAGAAGGCCGCGCCGAAGAAGACCACGCCGAAGAAGGCCGCCCCGAAGAAGGCCGCCCCGAAGAAGGCCGCCCCGAAGAAGGCCGCCCCGAAGAAGGCTGCCCCGAAGAAGGCCGCTCCGAAGAAGGCCGCCCCGAAGAAGGCCGCTCCGAAGAAGGCCGCTCCGAAGAAGGCCGCTCCGAAGAAGGCCGCTCCGAAGAAGGCCGCTCCGAAGAAGGCCGCCCCGAAGAAGGCTGCCCCGAAGAAGGCCGTGCCGAAGAAGGCCGCCCCGAAGAAGGCCGCTCCGAAGAAGGCCGCTCCGAAGAAGGCCACGCCGAAGAAGGCCACGCCGAAGAAGGCCGCCCAAAAGAAGAAGGCCGCGCCAAAGAAGACACCCCGGAAACAGGCGGCTCCAAGAAAGAAGAGGGCTGTGGCCGCGCGCAAGCGCTGAGAGATCCCCGGACGGGCCCCTTTTCGTCATTCCGGTGCGGACGGGAATCCAGGAGGATCGATCGGCGCAGCGGGACGATGGCTGGTTCGGGGTTCCCGAACGGTCGTTCCGGCCGGAGTTGCCAGGATGCTGATGCCGCCGGCCGGATCAGCAGGCCCCCGTCCCGTTGGCAGCGAACAGTCCTGCCAGGCGCGCGCCGGGATCCTCTGCCCGCATGAAGGCCTCGCCGACCAGGAAGGCGTGCACGCCATGCTGCCGCATCAGCGCCACGTCCTCCCGACCATGGATGCCGCTCTCGGTGACCACGATCGGCCCCGCCGGGATCTGCGGCAGCAGTGACAGGGTGGTCTGCAGGGTGACCCCGAAGCTGTGCAGATCGCGGTTGTTGATGCCGATCAGGCGGTTGCCCAGCGGCAGGGCCCGGGCCAGCTCCTGCCCGTCGTGCACCTCCACCAGTACATCCATGCCCAGTTCATGGGCCAGATCGTTGAGATTGCGCAGGTTCTCGTCGTCCAGGCAGGCGACGATCAGCAGGATGCAGTCGGCACCCAGGGCCCGGGCCTCGTAGACCTGGTAGGGGTCGATGATGAAATCCTTGCGGATCACCGGCAACGTGCAGGCGGCCCGGGCCTGCTGCAGGTAGGCGTCGCTGCCCTGGAAGAAGTCCACGTCGGTCAGCACCGAGAGGCAGGCGGCCCCGCCCCGCTGGTAGCTGCTGGCGATCTCGGCCGGGCGGAAGTCCTCGCGGATCACCCCTTTGCTCGGCGAGGCCTTCTTGATCTCGGCGATCACACCGGCCTGGCCCTGGTCGATGCGGGCGGCGATGGCATCGGCGAAGCCGCGCACCGGCCCGGCATCGGCCAGGGCCCGTATCAGGTCCGCCTGCGGGCGCCGGGCGCTGCGTCCGGCGATCTCTTCGCGCTTGCGCCGCACGATGCGTTTCAGGATGTCGGGGGTGTCGCTCATGGGGTGCTGTCCTTCAGGGTCCCGGGCCGGCTCATGAAGCCCCGATGATACCAGAGCGCGACCAGCAGCAGCGCGCTGCCCAGGTGCAGCCATACCGGTGCCGGCCACAGCAGTCCAAGGGCCAGCAGCATCGCCAGCCCCCGCTGCAGGAGACCGATACGGCCGCCGAGCCAGCCCTGCAGGCTGGCGGTGAAGGCGTAGATTCCGAGCATGGCGAACAGGGCGGTCTCCAGTACCCGTGGCCAGTCGCCGCTGAGCAGGGGACTGTAGGCGAACAGCAGGGGCATGATATAGAGCCCCTTGGCCACCTTCCAGGAGGTGAAGCCGGTGGCCATCGGGCTGGTGCGGGCGATGGCGGCGGCAGTGAAGGCGCACAGCGCCACCGGCGGTGTCACGTTGCTGTCCTGGGACAGCCAGAAGATGATCATGTGGGCGGTGAGCAGGGCCATGGAGAGACTGGCAGGGGAGACCAGCATCTCGCGCAGCATCCCCATCATGTCCGGGGGCACCAGGGCGAGCAGTCCCTGGGCCTGTTCCCGGGCCATGGGCTGGCCCAGGGTGCCGGCCGCGTCCGGGGCCACCAGCGTGAACAGGGCCCGGGCCTCCTGGCCGACACTGCCGGCGGCGATCAGGTCCACCAGCTGGGCGTCCAGCAGCAGGTTGTAGAGGGCCGGGGCGGAGAGGGTCGCCAGCACGATATAGGAGGCGGTCACCGGCAGCCCCATTCCCAGGATCAGGGAGGCGATGGCCACCAGCAGGATGGCCAGGATCATGCTTCCACCGGCCCAGCTGGTGATCATCAGCGAGAAGGTGTTGCCGATGCCGACGGTGGCAATGACGTTCACCACCAGGCCCACCGCGCACAGCAGGATGGCGGTCATCACCATGTTGCGCGCGCCCAGGGCGAGGGCGTCCAGGATCGCCCGCGGGCCCATCCTGACACGGGTGAACCAGGAGGCCACCACCACCGCGACGATGGAGCCCGCGGCGGCGTAGGTGGGCGTGAATCCCGCCACCAGCATGCCGATCAGCAGCGTGATGGGCACCAGGAACGAGAGTCCCTCGTTGCGCACCAGGGTCCACATGGGCTCGCTCTCCAGTTCCAGCCGCACCAGTCCCTGGCGTTTCGCCTCCATGCGCACGTAGAACATGATGGAGACGAAGTAGAGCAGGGCCGGGACGAAGCTGACCGCGACGATGGTGCCGTAGGGGATCTGGGTATAACTGGCCATGACGAAGGCGCCGGCTCCCATGATCGGCGGCATCAGCTGGCCGCCGGTGGAGGCGGAGGCCTCCACCGCGGCGGCGAAGCGGGCGGAGAAACCGGCCTTCTGCATCAGCGGGATGGTGACGACACCGGTGGAGGCGGTGTTGGCCACCGCCGAGCCGGAGATGGTGCCGGTCAGTCCGGAGGCGATCACCGCCACCATGCCCGGGCCGCCCACCACCCGGCCGGCCACCGCCCGGGAGAGGTGGATGACGAAGTCGCCGGCGCCGCTGCGCAGCAGGAAGGCACCGAACAGGATGAACATGAAGACGAAGGTGGAGGAGATGCGGGCGATGTTGCCGAACAGGGCATCGTCACCGTAGATGCTGCGGAACACCACCGTCTCCAGGCTCAGACCGGCGAAGCGGAACACCCCCGGCACCCAGGCCCCCCACCAGGAGACGTAGGAGAGGGCCAGCAGGATCAGCAGCGGGATGATCCAGCCGGTGGTGCGGCGGGTGTACTCGATGGCGCCGACGATGACGATGAAGGCGGCCGCCCAGTCGCTGGCGATCATGCGCACCCCGCGGTCGTAGATGGCGTCCTCGGCGAACAGCAGGTAGAGGGTACTGGCGAGCACCAGCAGTCCGAACAGGATATCCACTGCCCGCCAGGGGGCACGGCGGGCGGCCGGATAGAGCAGCGCGCACATCAGGGCGAAGCCGGCGAAGTGCAGCATGTTCTGGTCCAGGGTGTTGAAATAGCCGAAGGTGTTGAACCAGAGGTGCATCAGGGAGATGCCGACGCCGAGCCAGAAGGCGACCCTCTTCTCCCGGATCGCTTCGATGTCCGGGCGGATGCTGTCGGGGACGGTGTCGAAGGAGTTCATGAAGCTATGGCCGCAGTCAACCCGGCAGCGGCGGGGACGCCGCTGCTGCGGGTTGGTCCGGCCCAGGTGCTATTTCGCGATCAGCGACGCGGGGATCTGCACGCCCACCTCGCGGTAGTAGCGGGCGGCGCCGGGGTGCAGCGGCACCGGCAGGCCGGCGAGGGCCTTCTCCAGGGCCATCGCCTTGGTCGCCTTGTGGATACCCTGCAGGAACGGCAGGTTCTCGTAGATCGCCTTGGTCAGCAGGTAGACGAAGTTCTCGTCCACGTCGTCGCGCACCGCCAGGAAGTTGGGCTGGGCGATGGTGCGGATGTCCTGCTCCTGGCCGGGATAGGTGCCGGCGGGGATGATGAAGCGGGTCCAGAGATCGAGACCGCCATCCGCCTTCTTCGCCTGCTCATCGGTGAACTCCAGCATCCTCACCTTGTCACCCATGGCGGCGAACAGCTTGGTGAGGGCGCCGGTGGGGGTCCCGGCCGGAGTGCTGATACCGTCGACCTGGCCATTCTGCAGTGCGCTGGCGCTGGGGCCGTAGCCACCGTAGACCAGCTCGTAGTCCCTGTCGATGTCGATGCCCAGGTTGCCCAGCAGTTTGCGGTTGGAGCCGATGGTGCCGGAGTTCTTCTTGCCCAGGGCCATCTTGTGCCCCTTCAGACCGAACATGTCGTCCATGGTGCCCGTCCTGGCGTATTTGGCGTTGATCACGAACTGTTCCACGTTCTGCCACAGCATGGTGACCGAACGCAGGTGTTTCTGGGGACCGTCCTTGGCGATGGGGCCGGTGCCGTTCCAGGCGTAGCTGCCGTAGAGGCCCTGGAGAATGGCGAACTGCACCTCGTTGTCGCGCAGCAGCTTGACGTTCTCGCCCGATCCGGCCGAGTTGATGGCGGACAGACTCACCTTGTGCTTGGGCTGGATCTTCACCTTGGTCAGGGTGGCGATGGCGACGCCCACCGGGTAGTAGGTGCCGCCGGTGCTGGCGGTGGCCATGAGGTAGGACTTGTCACCGGCCGCCTGGGCGGTGGCACCGACGCCCAGGGCGAGGCCGGCGGCCAGGGCCAGGGCGGTGAAGCGTCTGCGGGTGATCTGGGGCATGTCTGGAGTCTCCTGTGGGTTGTTCTTCAAGTTGTCGTCATCAGGCAAGGGAGTGGAGTGGCACGCCGACTGCGGGCCGGGGTGGAAGCGAACGGTTGCGACCGACGGCGCCGGTTCTGCTTGGGGCAAACATATTAACCCGGTAGCCTAATATATCGTATTCAGCCGTGCTGTGCGCGTTCGCGGCAAGGCGTCGAAACGCCGCTGTAGCACTTCTACAGCCAGTTTCGACAACGCAGTCCGCGGGTGCGCACAGCACGGCCTATCATTTGATTTCAATAGGTTAGGAGCCTCAGGCATCTCCCCTCTCGGCGTTGCGTGCCTTGCCAAGGGAACCAACCCTTGCCTGCGGCACGCGCCTTGATAGGGAAGATGCCTGAGGCTCTGAATACGACATATTAGGTTGCCGGGTTAATAGCAAACGGGGGTGGATAGTCAAACAGCTTTTTCCCCGCTGCTGTGGCATATTCCCGCACAGTCCCCTTCAGACCAACGGGAGAAGCCATGCACGACGTCATCCGGTTGCTGCGGGCCCACCGCTCGATTCGCCGGTTTCAGCAGAGGCCGGTTCCCCCCGAACTGGTGGAGGAGCTGGTCAGGGCCGGTCAGGCCGCCTCCACCTCCAGTTTCATCCAGGCCTGCACCCTGATCCAGGTGAACGATCCGGCCGACCGGGAGCGGCTGGCGGAATACGCCGGCGGCCAGTCCTGCGTCGCCACCGCGCCCCTGTTCCTGGTTTTCTGCGCCGACATGCAGCGCCACCGGCTGGCCTGTGACATGAACGGGGTGGAGATGCTTTCCGGCTATACCGAGCAGTTCATCACCGCCACCGTCGACTGCGCCCTGTTGGCGCAGAACCTGATGGTGGCGGCAGAGGCGGTGGGGCTGGGCGGGGTCTATATCGGCGGCATCCGCAACCGGATCGCCGCGGTGGCGGAACTGCTGGCGCTGCCGGAACTGGTCTATCCCGTGTTCGGGATGTGCCTCGGCTGGCCGGACCAGGACCCGGAGATCAAGCCGCGCCTGCCGCTGGAGGTGGTGCTGAAGCAGGACCGCTACGACGACAGCGGCGACCGCGGGCGCATCGCCGGCTACGACCGGGTGGTGGAGCAGTACTACGCCAACCGCCTGGGCAGCGACAAGCGCACGACCTGGAGCCGGCAGATGGCCGGCATGCTGGAGAAGGAGGCGCGGCCGCACATGCTGCCGTTCCTGCGTGAGCGCGGGTTTCTGCTGAAGTAGCCGGGGCGCCGGAAGATCCCTGGACGACCGCAGGTCCCGACGCAGTCCGGCATTCGCTTCGGCCAATCCCCCCCCCGGTCGGGGGCGGCTGCCGGCATGGAGACCCTGCGGGTCGGTGTTGGCCGATCCTACAGATCCAGCGGCATATAGAAGAACACGAAACGGCCCTGACCGATGTCCACCCGGAGGGTGGCGCCATGGTGGATGCCGTAGTCGACGTAGCCGGGGATGGCGCTGTCCTGATGACATTCGCTGGCGTGCTGCGGGGATTCGAAGTCCCGGTCCCGGTCGTACCAGGAGAGCAGCATGTGTTCCCCCAGGCGCTCGTCGGCGACGCGGTTGGCCAGTTCCATCGCCTCCAGGTAGTCGCGGGGAGGCGGCTGCGGGTCGAGTTCGGCCACCTCGACAGCGGACAGATCCGGTGGGCGGCGTGGATTCGGGCAGGAGGGGGCCTGGTCGCTCATCGGTCCCATTGTCGGCCAAAACCGGGGTGAGTCAAGGGCAGGGCGGGTTGCATAATGGCCGCCGACCTGTCCAAATGGTGCCCCCTGAAAAGCGGTCTCCCGGAGATGCCGGAGGCCGGCCAGCCCACCTAAGGAGACGATCGATGAGACTCGTGGTTTCGATGTTGCTGTTCGCGGCCGCCACCGCCGCATTCGCCCAGAGCGCCCCCAAGGGGCGCGCGGCCGCCCCCGATTTCGGCCAGGTCAAGCAGATGATGCTGCCGATGCTGAAGAAGACGCTGCCGGCCCTGGAACAGACCCGGGACTGCCTGGAACAGAGTGGAAACTCCGAGGATCTCAAGCGCTGCGCCGCGATCATGCTCGACTTCCGCCAGGCCGCCCGCGCCTCCATGGGGATTCCCGAGGGAGGTCCCCATGCCAGGCCGGTGCGCCCGGAGGATCTCGACCTGGAGTGGAGTCCGGAGATGAAGCAGGCGATGCTGAAGGACATCGACCAGTCGATCAGGGGGACCCGCACCATGGTGAGCTGCCTGGAGTCGAGCAGCAGCGACCAGGAGATGACCGGCTGTGTGGAGCAGTCGGGCCTGCTGAAGCGCAAGCGCTAGCGCTTGCACGGCGGCCCGAAACGGCTCAGCGCCACACCTCGGTACTGAGGTAGCGCTCGCCGGTATCGGGCAGCATCGCCAGCAGCACCTTGTCGCGGAACGCCTCCTGGCGTGCCGCCCTGACCATGCCGGCCACCGCGGCGCCGGAGGAGATGCCGGCGAAGATCCCCTCGCGGCGGGCCAGGAAGCGGGTCCAGTGGTAGGCCTCGTCGGTGGTGATCTGGATCACCTGATCGTAGGCGCCGGTGTCCAGGATCTCGGGGATGAAGCCGGGGGCGGTGCCCATGATCTTGTGCTTGCGCGCGACCCCCTGGCTCAGGATCGGCGAGTCCGCCGGCTCGGTGGCGATCACGGCGAGGGAGGGGTGGCGCCGGCGCAGGTGGTGGCTCAGGCCGGTGATGGTGCCGCCGGTGCCGGTGGTGCAGACGATGGCGTCGAGGCTGTCGCCGAAATCCTCCCAGATCTCGTCGGCGGTGGCGCGATGGGCCTCGGGATTGGCCGGATTGAAGTGCTGGCCGACGAAGAACCAGCCCTTCTCCCGGGCCAGCCGCCGTGCCTCCTCGATCGCCCCCTTGGTGCCCAGTTCCGCCGGCGTCAGGATCAGCTCGGCGCCATAGGCGCGCATGATCGCCATGCGCTCCTCGCTCATGTCCGCCGCCATCACCAGCACCGCCGGGTAGCCCTTCTGGGCCGCCACCATGGCCAGGCCGATGCCGGTGTTGCCGGAGGTGGGCTCGAGGATGGTGTCGCCGGGCCGGAGCAGCCCCTCGCGCTCGGCGGTCTCGATCATGTTGAGGGCCGGGCGGTCCTTCACCGAACCGGCGGGATTGAAACTCTCCACCTTGACCCACAGCTCCCGCGCCAGGATCTCCTCCACCTTGTTCAGGCGGATCACCGGCGTGTGGCCGATGGTCTGCAGGATGTTGTCGTATTTCATTCAGTCGAAGCTCTGGGTCAGCACCACCAGCCGGTCGAGCCGGTTGCGCGCCTCGCCGCTGGCGATCGCCTGGTCCGCCCGTTCGATACCCTCGGCCAGGGTGGTGGCCAGGCCGGTGGTGTAGATGGCGGCGCCGGCGTTGAGCTGCACGATGTCGCGGGCCGGGCCGGGCTCGTCGTCCAGCACCGAGCGGATCAGCTTCAGGCTGTCGGCGGCGTCCTCTGCGCGGATGGTGTCGATGGCGTTGCGGCGGATGCCGAACTCCTCCGGGTGGATGCTGTAGCGCCGCACCATTCCCTCCTTCAGCTCCGCCACCTCGGTCTTGTCGCCGATACTGATCTCGTCCAGGCCGTCGCGGGAGTGGACCACCATCACGTGACGGCTGCCCAGCCGCTGCAGCACCTGGGCCAGGGGTTCGATCAGTTCCTCGCTGAACACGCCCAGCAGCTGGTTGGGGACGCCGGCGGGGTTGGTCAGGGGGCCGAGGATGTTGAAGATGGTGCGCACCTTCATCTCCTTGCGCGGGCCGATGGCGTGGCGCATGGCGCTGTGGTGGCCGGGCGCGAACATGAAGCCGACGCCCACTTCGCGCACGCACCGCTCCACCTGCTCCGGTGTCAGGTCCAGGCGGATGCCGGCCGCCTCCAGGACGTCGGCGCTGCCCGACTTGCTGGAGACCGAGCGGTTGCCGTGCTTGGCCACGTGGCAGCCGGCGGCGGCGGCCACGAACATGGAGGCGGTGGAGACGTTGAAGGTGCCCGAGGCATCGCCGCCGGTGCCGACGATGTCGACGGCGTGGTCGAGCCCGCCGATGTCGACGCCGGCGGCCAGCTCCCGCATCACCGATGCCGCCGCGGCGATCTCCGGGATGCTCTCGCCCTTCATGCGCAGGCCGATCAGGAAGCCGCCGATCTGGGCCGGCGTGGCGCCGCCGGTCATGATGCAGCGCATCACCTCCGTCATCTCGTCGCTGCTGAGGTCGCGGCGGCCGACGACCCGTTCGATGGCTTGTGGCATGTCCATGGTGGTTCTCCTGCTGGTGTTCGTGTTCATTTGCGGCACCCGTCGTGCCGGGCCGGTGACCGTTTCTTCGTCCAGGGCGGGCTATCTGCCCTCGATGAAGTTGCGCAACAGGTCGTGGCCGTGCTCGGTGAGGATCGATTCCGGATGATACTGCACCCCCTGCACGTCCAGCTCCCGGTGACGGATGCCCATGATCTCGTCCATGGCCCCGTCCGCGGTACGGGTCCAGGCGGTGATCTCGAGGCAGTCGGGCAGGCTCTCGCGGTCGATCACCAGGGAGTGGTAGCGGGTGGCCATGTAGGGGTTCTTCAGTCCGCGGAAGATACCGGTGTCGGCGTGGTGAATGGGCGAGGTCTTGCCGTGCATCACCTCGCGGGCATGGACGATGCGGCCGCCGAAGGCGACGCCGATGGACTGGTGGCCGAGGCAGACGCCGAGGATCGGGATACGGCCGGCGAAATGCCCGATGGCCGCCACCGAGATGCCCGCCTCCTTCGGCGTGCAGGGGCCGGGGGAGATCACCAGCTGGTCCGGTTGCATCGCCTCGATCCCGGCCAGGTCGATGCGGTCGTTGCGGAACACCCGCACCTCCACCCCCAGCTCACCGAAATACTGTACCAGGTTGTAGGTGAAGGAGTCGTAGTTGTCGATCATCAGCAGCATGGCTACGCCTCCCCGTCACAGCCGTTGCTCTCCAGCCCGGCCTCGGCCAGGGCCACGGCGCGGAAGATGGCGCGACCCTTGTTCATGGTCTCCTTCCACTCCAGCCGCGGCTGGGAGTCGGCGACGATGCCGGCACCGGCCTGGATGTGCAGGGTGCCGTCCTTGATCACGGCCGTGCGGATGGCGATGGCGGTGTCCATGTTGCCGTTCCAGGAGAGGTAGCCGACGGCACCGGCGTAGACGCCCCGCTTCACCGGCTCCAGCTCGTCGATGATCTCCATGGCGCGGATCTTGGGTGCGCCACTGACGGTGCCGGCTGGAAAGGTGGCGCGAAGCACGTCGATGGCGGAGAGGCCGTCCAGCAGCTCGCCGGTGACGTTGGAGACGATGTGCATGACGTGGGAGTAGCGCTCCACGATCATCCGGTCGGTCAGCCGCACACTGCCGGTCTTCGCCACCCGGCCGGCATCGTTGCGTCCCAGGTCGATCAGCATCAGGTGCTCGGCCAGCTCCTTGGGATCGGCCAGCAGCTCCTGCTCCAGGGCCAGGTCCTCCTCCTCCGTGTGGCCGCGGCGGCGGGTGCCGGCGATCGGCCGCACCGTGATCTCGCCGTCCTCCAGCCGGGTCAGGATCTCCGGGGAGGAGCCGACGATGTGGAAGTCGCCCAGGTTGAGGAAATACATGTAGGGGGAGGGGTTGAGGCCGCGCAGGGCGCGGTAGAGATCCAGCGGCGGTGCCTGGAACGGGATCGACAGGCGCTGGGACAGCACCACCTGCATGCAGTCGCCGTCCAGGATGTACTGGCGGGTGCGCTCCACCGCCCGCCTGAACCCCTCCTCGGTGAAGCCGGAGACGAAATGGGATTCGTCGATGCGGTTGGCCGGACGCCGTTGCGGCGGCGGCAGCGGATCGCGCATGCGCCGCACCAGCTCCCGCAGCCGGCGCCGGCCCGACTCCCAGGTGCCTCCGTCGGTGGGGTCGACGTGGACGATGACGTAGAGCCGGCCGCGCAGGTTGTCGAACACCACCACCTCGTCCGACACCAGCAGCTGGATGTCCGGGCTGCCGATCGGGTCCGGGTTGGGGCAGCTGGCCAGGCGCGGCTCTATGTAACGGATAGTGTCGTAACCGAAGTAGCCCACCAGGCCGCCGGTGAAGCGCGGCAGGCCGCGGTGGGTCGCCACCCGGTAGCGCTGCTGGAAGCTGTCGATGAAGGCCAGCGGATCGTCGCTGGTCAGCTGTTCCACCACGGCGCCGTCGCGCTCCACGGTGATCTCCCGGCCGCGCACCTTGAGCTGGCTGCGGCAGGGCAGTCCGATGATGGAGTAGCGGCCCCACTTCTCGCCTCCCTGCACCGACTCGAACAGGTAGGAGTTGGGGCCGTCGGCCAGTTTCAGGTAGACGCTGAGGGGGGTGTCCAGGTCCGCCAGGACCTCGCACATCAGGGGGATACGGTTGTGGCCCTGGTCGGCCAGCTGGTCGAATTGTTCCGGAGTCATGGGTCTCTCCACTGCAACGGTGATCGCTACGGGTTCAGGGGGCAGGGTGCGTTCTCACCAGCGCCATCGGGTGCCCGTACGGATCGTTCTGCAGAGGAGAGTGAGGCTCATGATGCGCCTATTAACTTGGCAACCAAATATATCGTCCTCAGCCGCCCTGTCTGCGCGGGTGGCAAGGCATCAACACGCCACTGTAGCCACTCTACAGCAAGTGTTGATAACGCAGTCCACCCGCGCAGACAGGGCGGCCTTACCTTTTAATATCAATTTGTTAGGTGCTTCAAACAGGGCGCGTCTCGGCGTTGCGGCTTTTGACAAGGGCTTGCCATTGCCTGCAAGCCGCGCCTTGATACGCGCCCTGTTTGAAGCACTGAGGGCGACATATTTGGTCGCCAAGTTAATTAAGATAATCGAAAACGGGATGGGTTGCGAGCATGCATGCCCGCGGTCAGGCGTGCGTCTTCGCGGGCCGGAGGCGGGGAAGCGGTGCCGGCCCGCCCGGTCCGTTCAGAACAGTCCCCGCAGTTCGGTGAACGAATCGATGACCGCATCCGGCCCGGCATCACGGATGTCGTTGCCGTGGTTGTAGCCGTAGCTGACGCAGACGATGGCGAAGCCGGCGGCGCGGGCCGCCTTCACGTCGCTGACCGAGTCGCCCAGCATCAGCGATTTCCCGGGAGCGATGCCGAAGTGCTCACAGGCGTAGAGCAGGGGCAGTGGATCCGGCTTCTTCTTCGGCAGGGTGTCGCCGCTGATGGTGATCTCGAAGAAGGGGGCCAGCTCCAGGGCCTCCAGCAGCGGCTCGGTGAAGCGGGCCGCCTTGTTGGTGATGCAGCCCAGGCGGAAGCCTTCCGATGCCATCCATTCCAGTCCCTCGCGCACCCCGGGATAGGGGCGCGAGCGTTCGCCGTTGTGTTCGGCGTAGAGTTCCAGGAACACCGGATAGGCGCGCTCGAACTCGTCGTCGCCGGGCTCCCCCTCGAGCGCCCCGACCAGGGCCCGGCGCACCAGCCGTTCGACCCCGTTGCCGACCCAGTCGCGCACCCTCTCCTCGCCCCAGGGTTCACGGCCGACCGCCTCCATCATGCGGTCGACGCAGAAGGCCAGGTCGGGCACGCTGTCCACCAGGGTGCCGTCGAGGTCGATCAGTATCAGACTGGGCTTGTTCATGCGGATATCCCCGTTCCGGATGCAGGGAGAATCCGCTGCCCCGGTGTTCTCCTGCGTCCTCAGACCTTCGCCAGCTCGTCCCGCATCTGCCCGATGATGGTGTCGTAGCGATTGGGGTCGCTCTCCTGTCCCTTGCCGAAGATGCCGGAGCCGGCGACGAAGGTGTCGGCGCCCGCGGCGGCGATCTCGGCGATGTTGTCCACCTTGACGCCACCGTCGATCTCCAGGCGGATGTCACGGCCCGACTCGTCGATCATCCGGCGGCACTGGCGCAGCTTCTCCAGGGCGGCGGGGATGAAGCTCTGACCGCCGAAGCCGGGATTCACCGACATGATCAGGATCATGTCGATCTTGTCCATCACGTACTCCAGGTAGTCCAGCGGTGTAGCCGGGTTGAACACCAGGCCGGACTTGCAGCCCTGGTCGCGGATCAGCTGCAGGGAGCGGTCCACGTGTTCGCTGGCCTCCGGGTGGAAGGTGATGTAGGTGGCGCCCGCCTTGGCGAAATCGGGGATGATACGGTCCACCGGCTTGACCATCATGTGCACGTCGACCGGGGCGGTGACACCATGCTTGCGCAATGCCTCGCAGACCAGGGGGCCGATGGTCAGGTTGGGGACATAGTGGTTGTCCATGACGTCGAAGTGAACGATGTCGGCACCAGCGGCGAGCACCCTGTCCACCTCTTCTCCAAGTCTGGCGAAGTCGGCGGAGAGGATGGAGGGGGCGATCTGGTAGTCTGCCATGATGGTTCTCCTTGGGGCGGGCGTTCGATCAGTTCATATAAGAATATTCTACTTTAACTGAATCCCGTTTCAGTTTCATCTGCGCGGGAGTGTATGTTCATCCATACTCGGGATGCGACGGGAGATTGCCGATGAAGTGGTTCCAGATCCTGTTTCTGCTGTTGGGCGCCAGCGTGGTCCAGGCCTCTGACCTGGCCCGGGAGCAGCGCATCGTCGCTGAGATCGAGGAGGCCGTGGTGGTGGGCGAGCCACTTCGCCTGCAGGCGGGCGGCCTGGAATTCTTCGCCATCCACGCCGAGGCGGAGCGCCCCGATGTGCGAGGCGGTGTGATCATCCTGCACGGTTACAATGCCAACCCCACCTGGGCCGACGTGGTGCAGCCCCTGCGCAGCGAACTGCCGGCGGCGGGCTGGGAGACCCTGGCCCTGCAGCTGCCGGTGACCGCGGCGGATGCGCCGCGCGGGGCGGCCGCCAGACTGATCCCCGAGTCGTTTCCACGCATCGATGCGGCGGTGACCTTCTTCCGTGACCGCGGCATCGTCAACCTGGTGCTGGTCGGCCACAGTCTGGGGGCGCGCATGGCCCTGGAATACCTGGCGGCCCGGAAGCCGCGGGAGATCCGTGCCCTGGTGGCGGTGGGATTGCCGGCGGGACGGGACCGGCAGCGTGGCACCCTGGCGGCGCTGGCGAACCTGCGACTGCCGGTTCTCGACATCTATGGCAGTCGTGATCTGGATGCGGTCAGGGGGACGGCTCCCCTGCGGGCGGCTGCCGCCCGCAGGGCGGGCAATGGTGACTACCGGCAGGTGGAGGTGGCGGGGGCCGATCACTTCTTCCGCGGTCTGGACGAGACGCTGGTGGCGCGGGTGCGCTCCTGGATCGCACGCATGGCGCCCGGATACCAGCCGAAGTAGAGGGGTAATCCTCCCGGCAGGGGGGTGGAAATGGGCGGGTTTCCGCCAGCGTGCACCCTCGAGGTGCAAAATGGTTGCCGCTGCCGCCGGCCGCCGGTTTTTTTGTTGCACAGCGTCCCCCACGCGACTAGAGTCTATAGCGTTTGCGCCGAAGCGACCGCCCCGGTGGAGCCCTTCGGCGCAGGCGTTTCACCCGTTACACGAAGTCGGTCAACGGCAAAATAAGAAGCGATGCCAGACAGCGCCGGTATACAGTCCACGTCCCGACGGGATGTCACCGATCCTGCCTTCCATCGTTTCGACAATAACCAGACAACCATCAAGTTCGAGATATTTTTCAGAGGAAAATCACATGAAGAAAATTCATGCCATCGCGTCCGTCGTAGCACTCTGCGCCGCCGTGGGCACGGTACAGGCCGGCAGCACCCTGGATGCCGTGAAGAAGAAGGGTTTCGTCCAGTGCGGCGTCAGCACCGGCCTGCCCGGTTTCTCCAGCGCCGACGACCAGGGCAACTGGAAGGGCCTGGACGTGGATGTCTGTCGCGCCGTCGCCGCCGCCGTGTTCGGCGATGCTGACAAGGTGAAGTACAGCCCGCTGACCGCCAAGGAGCGCTTCACCGCCCTGCAGTCGGGCGAGATCGACATGCTGTCGCGCAACACCACCTGGACCCTGACCCGCGACACCTCCCTGGGCCTCAACTTCGCCGGTGTCAACTACTACGACGGCCAGGGCTTCCTGGTACAGAAGAGCCTGGGCGTGAAGAGTGCCCTGGAGCTGGATGGCGCCTCCTTCTGCATCCAGGCCGGCACCACCACCGAGCTGAACCTGGCTGACTACTTCCGCGCCAACAAGATGTCCTACACCCCGATCACCTTCGACAAGTCGGACGAGACGGTGAAGGCATTCGAGGCCGGCCGCTGCGACGCCCTCACCTCGGACCAGTCCCAGCTCTACGCCCTGCGCATCCAGCTGAAGAATCCGGATGCCGCCATGGTACTGCCGGAGGTGATCTCCAAGGAGCCCCTGGGCCCCGTCGTGCGCCAGGGTGACGACGACTGGTTCAATATCGTGCGCTGGTCCCTGTTCGCCATGCTCAACGCCGAGGAGCTGGGCGTCAACTCGAAGAACGTGGACAAGCTGGCCGCCAGCAGCAAGGATCCGGGTATCCGCCGTCTGCTTGGCCTGGAAGGCATCAAGGGCAAGGGCCTGGGTCTGCCGGACAACTGGGCTGCCCGCATCATCAAGCAGGTGGGCAACTATTCCGAGGCATTCGAGCGCAACGTCGGAATGGGCAGCGATCTGAAGATCGCCCGCGGCCTGAACGCACTGTGGAGCAAGGGCGGCATCCAGTACGCCCCGCCGATCCGCTGATGCCATGCCGGGCGGGGACGGTGCCGCAGGGCCCCGCCCCCGTCCTTCCCGGACCCGCGCTCCCATGTCACCCGGTATCCGGGAGCGCGGATCCCGGACCGACCACTCATCGAGACAATACGCTGCACCGATGCGCAGGCGACCCTGGCAGCAGGGCCGCGGGTGCGGGGTGCGACCCGGAGGCGGATTGAACTATGGCGGCCAAGCAACAGATGGAGTCGGCTCCCTCCAAGGCGGCGCTCTGGCGACGGCCGATCTTCCGATCGGTCCTGTTCCAGGTACTGCTGATCCTGGGCATCGCCGCGTTCGGTTACTATCTGTTCAACAACACGCTCCATAACCTGGAGCAGCGGGGCATCAGCACCGGTTTCGGCTTCCTCTCCCAGGAGGCAGGGTTCGGCATCGTCATGTCCCTGATCCCGTTCAGCGAGACCAGCACCTACTGGGACACCTTCGTCGTCGGTCTGCTGAACACCCTGCTGGTCTCCGGACTGGGCATCTTCTTCGCCACCATCATCGGATTCGTCATGGGAGTGGCGCGGCTCTCCCACAACTGGCTGATCGCCAAGCTGGCGGCGGTCTACATCGAGACCTTCCGCAACATCCCGCTGCTGCTGCAGATCCTGTTCTGGTACTTCGCGGTTCTGCAGCCGCTGCCGCGGCCGCGGCAGAGTATCAACATCTCCGACATGCTGTTTCTCAACAACCGGGGCCTGTATCTGCCGGCGCCGGTGTTCGAACCCGGCTTCGGCTGGGTATTGGCCGCCCTGGCCGCGGCGATCGTGATCGTGATCCTCATGGTGCGCTGGATGCACCGGCGGCAGGAGGAGACGGGAAAGATCTACCATACGGTCTGGTCCTCCCTGGCGGTCCTGCTGGGTCTGCCGCTGCTGGCATTCCTGCTGACCGGCGCACCCCTCTCCTGGGACATGCCGGTACTGAAGGGCTTCAACTTCAAGGGCGGCATGGTGATGATCCCGGAGCTGGCGGCCCTGCTGACGGCGCTCAGCATCTATACCGGCACCTTCATCGCCGAGGCGGTGCGTTCCGGCATCCTGGCGGTCAGTCACGGCCAGACCGAGGCAGCCTACGCCCTGGGGTTGCGGCCGGGCATGACCCTGCGGCTGGTGGTGATCCCCCAGGCCATGCGCGTGATCATCCCGCAGCTGACCAGCCAGTACCTGAACCTGACCAAGAACTCCTCGCTGGC
>DRKP01000161.1 GCA_011051715.1 Sedimenticola thiotaurini
CACCGGCTCCAGCACCCCGTTGCAGCGTATACAGCGGGTGAAGGGGGCGATCAGCCGGCACAGGTCCAGCCGCCGGATCAGATAGGCCAGCTGCTGCCGCGGCGCCTGGGGATGGATGAAGCAGCCGTGGGTCACCTCGCGCCGCATCAGCAGGGCCCGGTCCCGGGTCAGCAGGATGCGCCCCTCCTCCAGTGCCCGCTGAACCAGCTCCCGGTCGTCCTCGCCCTCCTCCGCCAGCCGGGTGTCGAAGCCGAGCATGCGCAGATAACCCGCCAGGCGCCCCAGGTGGGCGTCGGCCAGGAAGCGGGGACGGCGCAGCGGCCGCGGACGGATGCGCAGCAGCGGGGTCACGTCGAGGGATTCGAACAGGGGGTAGACCGCCAGCCGGTCACCATCCCGAACCGGTGTCTCCAGCCCCACCGACTCGCCGTTGCGCAGCAGCACCTCGACCTCGGTGTGGGGCACACCGAGGGTCTCGATCAGGTGCCGCGCCGGGGCCGGCGGCTCGAACTCGAGCCGGATCTCCCGCTTGCGCCGCTGGGGCGGCAGGAAATCGTTCAGTTCCTCGTAGAAACGCAGGGTGGCGACGGCCAATGATCCGGACCCCGGATTCGCTGAAGTGGCTCCCGGTTCCGGCTCAGAGCTCGAAATCGGCCCACACCGGGCAGTGGTCGGAGGGCTTCTCCATGGCGCGGATGTCGTAGGCGATGCCGGCCCCCGTGCAGCGCTCCAGCATCGGCCGGCTGGCCAGGATCAGGTCGATGCGCAGGCCCCGTTTCGGCTCCCGGTCGAAGCCGCGACTGCGGTAGTCGAACCAGCTGAAGCGGTCGCCGGCATCGGGATGGCAGTGGCGATAGGTATCCCCCAGTCCCCACCCCAACAGCTGCTCCAGCCACTCCCGCTCCTCCGGCAGGAAGCTGCACTTGCCGCTGCGCAGCCAGCGGCGGGCGTTGTCGGCACCGATGCCGATGTCCAGATCCCCGGGCGCGATATTCATGTCCCCCATCAGCACCAGGTTGTCGTCGGGGCTGAACTCGGTGCGCAGATAGTTCAGCAGGTCGGCATAGAAGCGTTGCTTGGCGGGAAACTTGACCGGGTGGTCGCGGTTCTCCCCCTGGGGGAAATAGCCGTTGACGACGGTGAAGCGCTCGCCGGCGTCGCTTTCGAAGACCCCGGTGATCAACCGCCGCTGGGCGTCGCCGTCGTCGAAGGGACAGCCCATGCGCACCGACAGCGGTGCCCGCCGCGACAGCAGGGCGACGCCGTAGTGGCCCTTCTGGCCGAAATACTCGGCGTGGTAGCCGAGGGCATGGACCATCTCCAGCGGGAACTCCGGGTCCTGCACCTTGCTCTCCTGGATGCCGATGACATCCGGCCCGTACTGCCGCTTCAGCGCCTCCAGCTGATGGGGACGGGCACGGATGCCGTTGACGTTGAACGAGACCAGACGCATGGACGGTAACTCCCGGAGAGGTGCTGAAAGCGGGAAAGCCTAGCATGGGTCGCGCGCCCGGGCGAAACATTCGGGCCAGCCCGAATATTTCACCCGATCGCTGAAATTATGTTTCAACATGCTGTATTTCATGCGAAATCCTGGAATATTAGCGGAGTACACAATGTTACCGGGCATTGCTGAACGCGCCCTCGCACCGGTCTCGCCGTCCATCTGCGGTATTTGCTCAATCATCAATAGCTTCGGCTATTGATTCAATCGCAAATCCGCACCTGAACGCCGATCCCGGCGCGATCATCGCGTTCCCGGGCGAAACATTCGGGCTAGAATCGGGACATGCTCCTGATCGACAGTCACTGCCACCTGGACGATCCCCGCTTCGATCCCGACCGGGCCCGGGTGCTGGCACGCGCCCGGAAGGCGGGGGTCGTGGCGATGGTGGTACCGGGAATCGTCCGTGACGACTGGCCGCGGCTGCGAGCGACCTGCCACGCCGATCCCGGCCTCCATCCGGCCTACGGCCTGCATCCCATGTTCCTGGACCGGCACCAGGGCGATGACCTGGAGGAGCTGGAACGGTGGCTGCTGCGCGAGCCGGCCGTCGCAGTGGGCGAGTGCGGGCTCGATTTCCACATCCAGGACCCCCGTCCGGACGAGCAGCGGGCCCTGTTCGAGGCCCAGGTCGCGCTGGCGGTACGGCTGGACCTTCCCCTGATCGTCCATGCCCGCAAGGCGCTGGACGCGGTACTGCAGATCCTGCGGCGCCACCCCGGCTGCCGTGGAGTGCTGCACAGCTTCTCCGGTTCACCGGAACAGGCCCGGCAGGCGCTCGGGCTGGGGTTCCTGTTCGGTTTCGGCGGTGCCGTGACCCACGACCGCGCCACCCGGCTGCACCGGCTGGTGACCGCTCTGCCGCCGACTGCGCTGCTGCTGGAGACGGATGCGCCCTACCAGCCCGACGCGGGGATTCGTGGCCAGCGCAACGAGCCGGCCCGTCTGGCGGCGATCCTGGAGGCGGTGGCGGCGCTGCGCGGGGAGCCGGCCGGAACCATCGCCCGCGCCACCACGGAGAACGCCTGCGACCTGTTTGGTCTCACCCCCCCAGCCCGCTGAGGGTGCGGATCAGCTCCATCGTGGCCATGAAGAAGTCGTTCTCCGGGTGTTCGTCACAATAGACCTGGATACGGCGCATGGCCCCCTTCACCTCAACCCCCTTGAGCACATCCGAGGCGGTCGCCAGCGACAGGCCGGTGACGAATCCGGCCAGCCAGCTGCGGTAACGCAGATACTCGAAGGCGGCCTCCCCATCCCCGTCCTCCCAGCGATCGAACACCTCCACATACTCCTGGCAGCCCTTGACGCCGTATCCCAGCACCTGGGGCTTCTGGCCGGCTGCCACGGCCGGGGAGAGCAGCAGGATTGCACTCAGGACGGCAGCGGGCAGGCTCCATCGCCAGCGGCCTTCTCGAATCATTTTATCCACCGATAAAAAATATTCATTGAAACTTTCCTCCGCGTGGACGATCGATATATTAGAATCTACTTAACCTCTAACTGATGTAGTGCCTGAGGCATTGAAACCATGATCATCGACAACCTCTCCCTCGCTGCCATCATCGTCGTCGGCGCAGCCGTCCTCGCCATCGTGGCAGCCAGCATCCGCTCCGGCAAGACGAAGCGCTGATCCTGCAAGGACGATCCCCCATCCCAGGACGGGTTTCCCGACCGCAACGGCGGAGGACGGAGTGCGCGGCAAGGGCGGGAGCGGCAAAGCGGAACGAATGATAAGCTTCCCTCTTTGCCGAAGCCATACCTGCCCGCAATGACCAAGACCCTGTTCGTTCTCGTCGTCGTCGCCGTCATCGCCGCGGCCATCTACTATGAGTGGCGGCGCGGCGACGCCATGGAGGCCACCGCCAACCGGCTGGGGCTCGATTTTCTGCCGGACCAGAAGACCCTTCCCGCCCCCCTGGCAGCGGCGGGGTTCGATCTGTTCGCCCAGGGACCTCCCCTGATCCGGTTCTACATGACCGGGCAGCGGGACGGTGGCCGGCTCGCCCTGTTCGAGTTCACCTACAGCGCCGCCCCCGCCGGCGAAGGCGAGGCGGACCTGCCGTTGCAGGACGACCAGGTGGGCATGGAACGGCGCGCCCAGACCGTGATCTGGGCGGTGCTGGAACGGGAGCTGCCCGACTTCGACCTGGCACCGGCCCGCGGCGTCCACCAGCGCAGGGTGGCCGACCGCTTCGGTTTCATTCCCGTCACCTTCGACGATGACCGGGCATTCGACCGCGACTACCGCCTGCTGGGGCGCGACGCCGGGCGCCTGCGCCGGCTGTTCGATCCGGCGCTGCGTCACTATCTGCTGCAGCATCCCGGCCTGGTGCTGGAGTCGCGAGGCCGCAACCTGCTGATCTATCACTTCGGACGACTGACCGACCCGAAACGGCTTCCCGCCCTGCTGCAGCAGGGGCGTGAACTGCTCGACCTGCTCGAATCCGCGGCCGCTGGCGTCTGATGCCCTGCCGAAGGCGGTTGCGGCCAGGCCCGCCTCCGGCCGGCTCCTAGCGCTGGGCGAAATAGTCCGCCAGGAAGCGATCGAATGGCGGCTGCTCCTCCGCCTCCAGCTGCTGCTGACGGTGCAGTGAATCTTCCGCCTCCCGCTCGAACATGCGTCGCCTCTGCCGATCCAGCTCCAGGCCACGGAAATGGCCGGCATGTTCCAGCGAGAGGCGCCGGGCGAAATGGAAGAAACCCTCACCGCGCTCACGCATCTCCTGCAGCATGCGCGCCGACGGGGTCCGGTCCGGATCCTCCACCCGCTGCCGCTGTACCTCCAGGGCCTGGCGGTAGGGCTGCCCCCTGCGATTCCGGTCCAGCACCTCCACCACCCCCTCCATGGCGCTGCACAGCTCCAGCGCCCACTGCCGCAGCGGCAGCTCGCGGCCCTGGCGCAGCAGCTGCAGGGCCGGGTCCCGGCCGCGGTGGGCGACGCCCCCCAGGTTCTGGTCGATCTCACGCTGCTCCTGGATATTGATCGGCGGGCTGTCCTGCAGCAGGCAGAACAGCATGAACAGCTCCAGGAAGCGGATCTGCTCCTCGCCGACCCCGAGCGGATGGAACGCGTTCACGTCCAGCGAGCGCAGTTCCACGTACCGCACACCGCGACGGCGCAGGGCCAGCACCGGCTTCTCCAGCCCCTCCAGCAGCTGCTTCGGCCGCACCGTGCTGTAGTACTCGTTCTCGATCTGCAGGATGTTGCTGTTGAGCTGCTCCCAGCGGCCGTCCACCTCCACCCCGATCCGCTCCCACAGCGGCGACGGGGTCTCGATGGCACGGGTGAGACTGGCGATGTAGGCATCCAGGCTGTCGTAGTTGGCCTTGATGCCCACCCCCTTCTCCTTGCTGTTGGTATAACCGATGTCGCCCATCCGCAGGGAGGTGGCGAAGGGTTCGTAGTAGGTGAAGCGGTCGAACTCCTGCAGTGTGGTGGGGCGGCCACCGAGGAACGACTTGCACACCGCCGGCGAGGCACCGAACAGGTAGGGTATGAGCCAGCCGTAGCGCTGCAGGTTGCGGGTCTGTCCCAGGTAGCGGTCGTCGACGAAGCCGCGCAGCGGGCCGCTGCGCCCCACCGCCGCCTGCAGCGCCGGCCACAGTTCCGTGGCGGCCGAGAAATTGAAGTGGACACCGGCGATCACCTGCATCACCCGGCCGTACCGGTGCCCCAGGCCACGCCGGTAGACCGTCTTCATCAGGCCGGCATTGGAGCTGCCGTAACGGGCGATGGGGATCTCATCCCCTCCATCGAGCACGCACGGCATGCTGGTGGCCCAGAGGATCTCGTCGCCCAGGTTCTCGTACACGAAGATGTGGATGTCGCGCAGGAAATCGAGCGCCCGCAGCCCATCTGCCAGCGGCGGGGTAATCAGCTCCAGCAGTGCCTCGGAGTAGTCAGTGGTGATATAGGGATGGGTGAGGGCCGATCCCAGGGACCGCGGATGGGGCGTCCCTGCGATATGGCCGTCGGGGGAGACCCGCAGGCTCTCCTTCTCCAGCCCGATGGCGCTGCCCTGCAGCAGGATCGCCGCGCCGTCGGCATCGAGTCGGGCGATGTGTTGTTCGACCGAGTGGTACACGCTGGTGATTCCGTGACGGTGGCTGCAGGAACCCGGATTATACCCTGCCCCCCGCCCGGCAGGATTCCTCAAGTCACCGGACCGCTGTGCCGTTGCATTCATTGCAGGCCTGGGTGAAAATCCTTTCGTTCCCGTGACCGGACCCGCAATGAAATCTCTCGTCGGCTGCTCGCTGCTGTTGTTCCTGTTCGTCCTGCCCGCGGCGGCCGGGACTTCACCCGCCGCCGAAGAGGTGCAGGTTGCGCTGCTGCAGTCGTCGGCCGACTCCGCCGACCGCTGGAACACGCTGAACCCGAAACGGCTGAAGCTGCGCTCCCGCGCCGCCCTGATCCTGGACCACGACGGTCACGTGATCTATGGCAAGGCGGTGGACGAGCCCCGCCCCATCGCCTCCATCACCAAACTGATGACCGCCATGGTGATTCTCGATGCCGGGCTGCCGATGCAGGAGAAGCTGAAGATCACCAAACAGGACCGGGACCTGCTGCGCCTGACCGGTTCCCGCCTCAAGTACGGCGCCACCCTGACCCGGGAGAAACTGCTGCGGCTGGCCCTGATGGCGTCCGAGAACCGGGCCGCGGCGGCACTGGCACGAACCTTCCCCGGCGGCCGTGGCGCATTCGTCGCGGCGATGAACCGCAAGGCCCGGGAACTGGGCATGACCCACAGCCGGTTCGCCGACCCCACCGGCCTCGATGCCGGCAACATGGCCTCTCCCCGGGACCTGGCGCGCATGGTGCGGGCGGCCCTGAACTACCCGCTGATCCGCGAGGCCACCACTACCCGCACCACCGAGGTACGACCCTATCGCAAACGCGGGCCACTGCGCTTCGGCAACACCAACCGGCTGCTGCGGAACAAGGCGTGGCAGATCGAACTGAGCAAGACCGGCTATATCAACGAGGCTGGCCGCTGCCTGGTGATGCAGGCACGCATCGCGGGCGAGCCGATGACCATCGTGTTGCTCGACTCGTTCGGCAAGCTGACCCCGTTCGGCGACTCCAACCGCATCCGCAAGTGGATCGAGAAAGGGCTGAAGGGGTGACCGCTGGATCGACCACCCCTCCCCGGGGTTGACCCGGTCGAAGCCAGCTTCGGTCTGCCTCAGGCGGCGGGACGGTTCTGGGCCATGGTGGGACGCTTGCCCTGGCCGCGGATATAGTCGGCCAGGATCCGTGCCGCCTCGTTGAGGCCGATGGCACGGACATCGTCCGCCTCCCCGTCGTCGGCAGCGGCGGCGGTATCGTCGTCATCCTTCTTCTCCGGCTCCGGCGGCAATCCCATGGCCTGGCGGAAGCGGGCCCGGTCCTGCTTGCGCCGCTCCTCCCGCCGGTTCCACTCCCTGCGCCGCTTCTCCTCCTGCAGCGAGACCGTCTTCTGACTGCGCAGCTCCGCCAGCAGGGCCTCCTCTTCCGCCAGGTACTGGAAGCCGGGGTCGTTGCGGATGCGCCGCTCGTGGGCCGCCCGGTAGGGCTCCAGCGGGCCCAGTTTCGAGGCCCGATAGCGGGCGGCATCGATCTTCGCCCAGGGCAGGGCGTTGTCCAGGCCCCGCTCGCCGTGCTCCTCGCTGCCCAGTGCCGACGGATAGACGATGTCCGGCACCACCCCCTTGAACTGGGTGCTGCCACCGTTGACGCGGAAGAACTGGGCCATGGTGAGACGCAGGCGTCCCATCTTGTCACCACCACTGCGCACGAAACGGCCCAGGTCCACCAGGGTCTGGACCGTGCCCTTGCCGAAGGTGGGTTCACCGATGATGATGCCACGTCCATAGTCCTGGATCGCGCCGGCGAAGATCTCCGATGCCGAGGCGCTGTTGCGGTTCACCAGCACCGCCAGCGGGCCATCGTAGACCACCGCCGGATCCGGGTCCTGCTCCACCTCCACGTCACCGCTGGAGTCCTTCACCTGCACCACCGGGCCGTTGGGAATGAACAGGCCGGTGAGCTCGGTCGCCTCCAGCAGGGAACCGCCACCGTTGCCGCGCAGATCGATGACGATACCGTCCACCCCCTCGGCCTCCAGCTCCTTGAGCAGCTTGCGCACGTCGCGGGTGGTGCTGCGGAAGTTCTTGTCGCCGTTGGACTGGCCGCGGAAGTCACGATAGAAGGTGGGCAGGTCGATGACGCCGATGCGGATGCCACCCATGCCGTCGAGACCCTCGATGATCGACTTCTTCGCCGCCTGGTCCTCCAGCTTGATCTCGTTGCGCACCAGCTTCACCACCCGGGTGGGACCGTCCGGCCCCTCGCTCTTGGGCAGCAGGCGCAGGCGCACCACGGTGCCCTTCTGGCCCCGGATGCGGTCCACCACGTCCTGCAGACGCCAGCCCACCACGTCGACGATCTCACCGTCGTCGCCCTGGCCCACGCCGATGATACGGTCGCCCGCCTTCACCTGGCCGCTCTGGGCGGCCGGCCCGCCGGGTACGGTGCGCAGCACCTCGGTGTACTCGTTGTCACTGCGCAGCACCGCGCCGATGCCCTCCAGGGAGAGGCGCATGCTGATATCGAAATTCTCCGACACCCGCGGCGACATGTAGGAGGTATGGGGCTCCAGGCTCAGGGTGTAGGCGTTGATGAATGTCTGGAACACGTCGTCCGGTCCCAGCTGATGGGTGCGCCGGCGCAACCCCTGGTAGCGCTTGCGCAGGGTCTCCTTGATCCTGGCCTCGTCCTTGCCGCTCAGGCGCAGGGCGAGAATGTCGTTCTTCACCCGCTTGCGCCAGAGGTCGTTGAGGGCGGCCCGGTCCTCCGGCCATTCGGCCTCCTCGCGGTCGAAGCGGTACTCCTCGTCACGGCTGAAGTCGAGCTCCTTGTCCAGCAGATCGAGGGCATAGTCCACCCGTTCGTCGAGACGCTGGCGGAAGATGCGGAAGATGTTGAACGCCGGCTCCAGCCGCGCCTGCCGCAGGTCGTCGTCGAGCCGCGTGCGATAGACCTGGAACCGTTCCACGTCCTGGCGGGTGAAATAGCTCTTGTTCGGATCCAGCGCCTCCAGGTAGCGCTTCAGGATGTCGGCCGACATCGCGTCGTCCAGGTGCTGACGCTTGTAGTGGTACTTGTCGATCACCCGCAGGATGATCAGTGTCGCCTGGCGCTGCTCGCGGGTCGGCTGCAGCTGATCCAGGGGCACTTCGGTGACCTTGGCCACCACGGGGAGCGCCCAGGCCAGCAGCATCAGCAGCAGCGGGATGAGTAGTCTTTGCTTCATAGTTCTGGAATGGTTCCTGAGTGGGATCCCTGTAGACCCCGGAAAACACCTTTCGTTTCGGCCGCCCCGATGAACAAACGGTAATCAACCGGCGACCCTGGCAGACGGTCGCCGGGCCCGGCTCCGTCACCCAACCATCGGACGTTCGGGGGAAAAGTGTAGCACGAGCGGTGGCAGCAGCCGGGAACGGTGACCGATTGCACATCTCAGGGCAGCGGTGGATGGAGACCCGGGATCAGGTCCAGGTACTCTTCGTGGTCCGGCCGGATCACGCCATGGCGGATCAGGAAGTCGATGATCACCAGATTGCAGTTGAGCTTGAACGCCTCTCCGGCCAGCAGGGTCTGCAGCACCCGCTCCACCGGCCACAGCTCGAACCACTCGACCTCGCCATCGGTGCAGCGCGGACGGAAATCCGCCGGCAGCTCCAGGTCGTAGCAGTAGAGGGTGTCCGGCTTCAGCCCCCGGTCGGTCTCCGCCACATAGGTCAGCGCACCCACCGGCTGCGCCCGGGCCGCCAGTTCCGCTTCCATGCCCGCCTCCTCGCGGCACTCCTTGGCCAGGTTCTGCTCCAGGGTGAGCCCCCAGGGCAGGCCTCCCGCCACCATGTTGTCCAGTTTGCCCGGGAAGTGGATCCGGTCTGCCGAGCGCTTCGCCACCCACAGCATCAACCCGTCGTCCGTACGCACATAGCCGTTCAGGTGCTGACCGAAGGCGCGGATGCCGAACGGCGCCGCCGCTGCGCGGTCGATCAGCGCCAGACCGTCACCGGGACCGCCGGGGGTGACGGGATACTGCTCCCCGTGGAGGTGGCTCAGCACCCCCTGTTCGACCAGGGACTGCAGCACCGGCCGCAACGGCCGGCTGCGCTGCTCCAGGGTCGGCGCCGGTGGCAGCCGCAGCTGCAGTACGTCCTCCTGCAGCCGGAACAGCTCCTCCCATCCTGCCAGCACCCCGGCGAAGCTGGGGCGAACCAGCCCCACCCGCCGCCCGTCGATGGTGAGCGGAAGAAAGTTACCGGGGTTCCAGCGGTTGCAGGCATCGATGTAGTCGGTGAGTCTCATTCAACCTTTTCCGCCGACAGGATCTGCACACCATAGTATCGTAGCTTTCTGTCCGCGTAGACCCCTTTGACCGGGCTGCGGTACTCCGCCGTCTCCCCCGGTTCGATCACCTCGGTCAACAACAGCGTTTCCCCCCTGTAGATGATTCCCAGGAAGTTCTTTTTCCCCACCAGGACCTCGAGGTTCCGAACCGGGATGGAGGTGGGATTGGTGATCGCGAACCAGAGACGGTCCTCGTCGTCCCGGTCGAGGGTCACTTCGAGGTAGCGCCCCGGGTGCTGCTCGATGTCGAGACGGGGAAGCTCCAGCCTCGCCTGTTCGCCCGCCTCCGTATCGGAGCGTGCCGCCACCAGGTAGTGCTTCAGCGCCTCCTCCACGGCACCATCCTGTTCCAGGACCTGCGCCAGCCGCAAGTGGGCGTTGGCGGTCGGCAGCAGCTCCAGGCTCTGCTCCAGATCCATCCGCGACAGCCAGTCGTCCATTTGCAGCCGCGAAAGCAGCAATCCCCTCTTAAGGTGGGAACGATAGAAATCGTCATTGCGTGCGATCGAGTCGTCGTAGGCCAGGCGGGCCCTCTCCTCTTTTCCAAGGGCGAGCAGGGCATCCCCCTTGAGTTCGTGGAACAGGGCCTCTTCCGGTTCCCTGGCAATGGCCTCACGGGCCAGGGCCAGTGCCCGCCGCGGCGAGTCGGACAACAGCCTGCGCCCCTCGTCGTAGGCGGCATAGGCGGGCCTGTCGCGCCGCAGGCGCCCGGTTGCGCGAAGATAGGCCTCCTCGCCGATCCGCCCACCGTCGGCCGCCAGCTCCCGTGCGGTCGTCCGATTCCTCTGCACCCGCTCCCGCGACGGGGGGTGACTGGCGAAGAGCGCGGTCAGCCAGTTCTCCTCCCTGCCTTCGGCCAGACGGACGAACGTCTCCTGCAGCGCCACCGCCGCCCGTGGGTCGTAACCTGCCCTCTGCATATAGATCATGCCGTAGCGATCCGCCTCCAGTTCGGCGTCACGGGAGTATTTCTGTCCGATCAGGCCTGCGCCGACCGACGCCGCCGACAGCAGCAGGTCGGCATTGTCGATGTCGTTGGCCTGCGCCGCGATCGCCGCTGCCATCAGCGCCCCCTTCAGCAACAGGCGACGTTCCATGTTCCGGGCACCATGACGGGCCGCCGCATGGACGATCTCGTGACTCAGCACCGCCGCCAGTTCCGCCTCGTTGTGCAGTTCGGTGAGCAGACCCCGGTTGACGGCGATCTTGCCTCCCGGCAGGGTCCAGGCATTGGGCGTGGAATCGTTGACCACGACGAACTCGTAGGGCAGTTGCCGGTCGGCCACCGTGGCCAGCCGCCTCCCGACCTGCTGGACGTAACGGGTCAGATCGCGGTCGACCACGTAGTCCCCTCCGTGCCTCTGCCGGCCGGGAAGGTAACCCTGTTCGCCGATCTCGATCTCCCGCTGCTCGCTCATCAGGGAGAGCTGCCTCTCGCCGGTGACCGGGTTGTCGGCGCAACCACCGAGCAGCACCAGGGACAACAGGATGATTGGGTACAGCCAGCGCTTCATGGTCGTTTCCCCCTGACGTCGTTCGGGCCAGGGGTGGATGCGGCCACGGTGTCTCGCTGGCGTCACCGGTTGCCCCGTCCATGAGCGGCGAGACCACGCCGGGCAGTGCAGGATCCAGCCTGGCATTCGGGTTGGAAATCGCGGCGGTGGAAGACCCGGTGTGGATTTCCTGGCCGCCTTGGGAACCTGGCCACCATTTGATCGCAGGGATGCTGAATCCCGGCTGAACGGGATGGGAGGGGCGGGCAGGCAACGCTGACCGCGTGGACAGGCCGCGGATGCGGCCTCCCCGTTACTGGTTCAGGCGATCCAGCAGCTGCCGGGCGATGCGGGTGGGCAGCAGCTGCTGGCTGCGCTGCAGGTCGCGGCGCGCCGCCTCCCGCTCGCCCAGATCCGCCTCCAGCGCCCCGCGTTTCAGGTAGGGACGGAAGAAACCGTCGTTCAGGCGCACCGCCCGGTCATAGGCCCTGCGCGCCTCCCGGGGGCGGTCGAGCAGGGTCAGGGCGTCACCGAGCAGCTCGTGGAACAGCCCCTCCTCCGGTTCGATGGCGATCGCCTTCTGTGCCAGCCGGAGAGACTTCTCCGGGGATTTCCGCAACAGCTTGCGCCCCTCGTCGTAGGCGGCGTAGGCGGGCTTGTCGCGCCTCAGCCTGGCGGTGGCCCGGCGGTACTCGGCCTCGCCGATGCGCCCCTTGCCGGCGCCCAGTTGCCGCGCCATCTGCCGGTTTTTCTCCACCCGTTCCTGTGACGGAGGATGGCTGGCGAAGAGTCCGGTCAGCCAGTTCTGATCCCTGCCCTCGGCCAGGCGCACGAAGGTCTGCTGCAGCGCCACCGCCGCCTGCGGGTCGTAGCCGGCCCGCTGCATGTAGATCATGCCGTAGTGGTCCGCCTCCAGCTCGGCATCGCGTGAATACTTCTGATTGATCAGGCCGGCACCGACCGACGCCGCCCCCAGCAGCAGGGCGGCATTGTCGTTGTCGCTGGCACCGGCGGCCACTCCCGCCGCCAGCAGCGCCGCCTGCAGCAGCACGCTCCGTTCCATGCTCTGGGCACCGTGACGGGCCGCCGCGTGCACGATCTCGTGGCCCAGTACCGCCGCCAGCTCCGCCTCGTTGCGCAGCTCCGTCAACAGCCCCCGGTTGACCGCGATCTTGCCGCCTGGAAGGGCCCAGGCGTTGGGGGTGGAGTCGTTGACGACGACGAATTCATAGGGCAGATCACGATCGGCCACCGCCGCCAGGCGCGCGCCGACCCGCTGTACATAGCGGGTCAGGGCCGGATCCACCACATAGTCGCCGCCCTGCTGCTGGCGGCTCGGGAGATACTCCTTCTCGCCCAGCGCGACCTCGGACGAGCGGTCGACCAGGGAGAGTTCCCGCTCCCCGGTCACCGGATTGGTGGCGCAGCCGCCGAGCAGGAGCAGCGACAGCAGGAGAGACGCCAGGGCGATCCAGCGCTTCATGGTCATCGGTCCCCGATCACGGTGCAGACCAGGCGCCGCTCGGCACGCGGCCCGTCGAATTCACACAGAAATATATTCTGCCAGCGGGACAGGCCGAGGTCACCGTCGATCAGCGGGATGGTCTCCGAGGGTCCCACCAGGCCCGCCTTGAGATGGGCGTCACCATTGCCGTCCTGGGCATCGTGCAGCCAGACCCCGCGCGGGATCATCCGGCGCAGCAGATCGACCACGTCGGTCTGCACGCTCTCGTCCCAGTTCTCCTGGATCATCATGGCCGCGGTGGCGCCCTGGACGTAGACCGACACCAGCCCGTCGCGAACGCCGCTGCGGCGGACCACCCCGGCCACCTCCGCGGTCACGTCCACCAGCTGTTCCCGTCTCCCGGTGGCGATCCGGATCACTTCACGCACGCCCGTCTCCTCCGTTCAGGTCTCTCCCCACCTGCCGCCACAGCGCCTCCAGCTCCTCCCGGGAGGCCCCGGCCAGCGATCCGCCGTTCCCGTCCAGCAGACTCTCCAGGGCCCGGAAGCGGCGTTCGAACCGGTCGTTGCCGTCGCGCAGGGTCTGCTCCGCGTCCAGCCCCAGCTGGCGCGCCAGGTCGACACAACCGAACAGCAGGTCGCCCATCGTCTGCTGCAGCTGCCGGGGCGGCGCGCCCTCCTCCAGGGCCCGTTCCAGGCAGTCGAGCCCCTGGCGGATCCGGTTCACCACCCCGGCCGGCGAACCCCGGTCGAAACCGGCCTTGGCCGCCCGTTTCTGCAGTTTCTCCGCCCGCATCAGCGCCGGCAGGGCGCGGGCCACGCCATCGAGCTGTCCCGCCGCCCCGGCGGCGCCCGCCCGGTCCTGCCGCTCCGCCGCCTTCAGCCGCTCCCAGGCCTCGCTCTGGGCGGCGGCATCGGCCACCCGCTCGTCGCCGAACACGTGGGGATGGCGGCGCACCATCTTGCGGTTGATGGCGGACACCACATCGGCAAAGTCGAAGGCACCCTGCTCCCGCGCCATCTGGGCATAGAACACCACCTGGAACAGCAGGTCGCCCAGTTCGTCCCTCAGCTCCTCCAGGTCACCCCGGGCGATGGCGTCGGCGACCTCGTAGGCCTCCTCGATGGTATAGCGGGAGATGCTGCGGAAGTCCTGCTCCCGGTCCCAGGGGCAGCCGCGCTCAGGATCACGCAGGGCCGCCATGATTTCAAGCAGCCGGTCGATGCCGGCGGGGGCATCCGTCGGTTCCATGTCAGGTCTCCTCCCTGCCGACGGCGGCTGACGGGTGCCGCCAGAAGGTGGCACTGTAGATCCCCAGGGCCACCAGCAGGATCCCGGCCAGATGGTAGGCGTAGAGACGCTCACCGAGCAGCAGGACCGACAGCAGGCTGCCGAACACCGGCATCAGGTGGATGAACTGGCCCGCCCGGTTGGGCCCGACCTCTCCCACCGCCCGGTTCCAGAACAGGTAGGCGACCAGGGAGGGGAACACCGCCACGTAGAGGACGCTGCCGATGGTGACCGGCTCCAGCGTCATCGTCCGTCCGCCGAGGGTCTCACCCAGATAGAGGGGCAGGATCGCCAGCACGCCGATGGAGACCGTGTAACCGAGCAGTGTCAGGCCGCCCAGTCCGGCAGGAAGGCGCCTGAGAAAGACGGAATAGAGGGCCCAGGAGACCACCGCCGCCAGCACCCACAGATCCCCCTCCACCAGCGCCAGCTGCAGCAGCCGTCCGGGTTCGCCGCGGGTGACGATGACCAGCACACCGGCGAGGGAGAGGGCGATGCCCAGCCCCTGGGCCAGGGTGATCGACACCCCCAGCAGGAGCCAGGAGAGCAGGATGATCAGCAGCGGGATCACCGACTGCAGCAGCACCGCGTTGGACGCCGTGGTGGTCTGCACGCCCAGGTAGACGAAGGTGTTGAACCCGGTCACGCCGAGCAGCGCCAGCAGGATCACCAGTCCCAGGTTGGCACGTACCAGCGGCCAGTCCCGCACCATGGTGCGCCAGACGAACGGCAGCAGCAGGGCCGCCGCCAGTGCCCAGCGCCAGAACGACAGCCCCAGCGGCGGCACATCCAGCCGCACCGAGCGGGCGAGAACGAAATTGCCGGACCAGAACAGGGTGGTCAGCACCAGCAGCAGATAGGGGGAGACGCCTCGTGGTTTCATGAGTGTGGCGGCCGCAGGGGAATCGGGCATGGTAACCGAAAATGGGTGAGGAGTGAGGAGTGAGGAGTGAGGAGTGAGGGGTGAGGGATGAGAAAAACCACTGTTCCCGGGATGTCGTTCGGACTGGGGGTTTGGGGTACTATTGGCGGCAGTCAGAACTGCAACGGATCGCCCGATCCGGATAGGACCCAAATTCATGGAATTCCACAGCTTCAACCCCCCCGTTCGCACCCTGATGGGCCCCGGACCCTCGGACGTCCATCCCCGCGTGCTGGAGGCCCTCTCCCGCCCCACCATCGGTCACCTGGATCCACGTTTCGTCGCCATGATGGAGGAGGTGAAGGCTCTGCTGCAGTACGCCTTCCAGACCGACAACCAGCTGACATTTCCGGTCTCCGCCCCCGGCTCCGCCGGCATGGAGACCTGTTTCGCCAACCTGGTGGAACCGGGCGACAAGGTGATCGTGTGCCGCAACGGCGTGTTCGGCGGTCGCATGCAGGAGAACGTGGAGCGCTGCGGCGGCGTGGCGGTGATGGTGGAGGACGAGTGGGGACGGGCGGTGGACCCGCAGAAACTGGAGGACGCCCTGAAGGCCAACCCGGATGCGAAGATCGTCGCCTTCGTCCATGCAGAGACCTCCACCGGCGCCCAGTCGGACGCCCGCACCCTGGTCAAGCTGGCCCACAGGCACGACTGTCTCACCATCGTCGACACCGTCACATCCCTGGGCGGTACACCGGTGAAAGTGGACGTCTGGGGCATCGACGCGGTCTACTCGGGCACCCAGAAATGCCTCTCCTGCGTGCCCGGGCTAGCGCCGGTGAGCTTCAACGAGCGTGCCCAGGAGAAGATCCGCAGCCGCGGCAGCCGGGTACAGAGCTGGTTCCTGGATCTCAACCTGGTGATGGGCTACTGGGGCGGCGGGGCCCAGCGCTCCTACCACCACACGGCCCCGGTCAACACCCTCTACGCCCTGCACGAGTCCCTGCTGATGCTGAAGGCGGAAGGGCTGGAGAACGCCTGGAACCGCCACCAGCGCCACCACCTGGCGCTGCGTGCCGGTCTCGAGGCCCTGGGGCTGCGTTTCATCGTGCCGGAGGAGGAGCGTCTGCCACAGCTGAACGCGGTCTCCATCCCCGAGGGAGTGGACGACGCCGCGGTCCGGGCACGCCTGCTGGAGGAGTACAACCTGGAGATCGGTGCCGGTCTCGGCGCCCTGGCCGGCAAGGTGTGGCGCATCGGCCTGATGGGCCACGCCAGCCGGGCGGAGAACATCCTGCTCTGCGTGGCCGCCCTGGAGGCGGTACTGGCGGACATGGGGGCACCGATCGAGACCGGTGTGGCGCTGGGCGCGGTACAGCGGGCACTGACCGCCGAGGCGTGAAGGGGCCACCGGCCCCGCCGGGCGCGACCCTACTGTGAGTAGAAACCGTTCCGGAAGGTGGGCACGCCGCCGTCGAACGGCGCGCTGTCGAGGGAGCGGCTGCCGCCACCCTGGCACTCGTACTCGTAGGCCTCCAGTGCGGTGAAGCGCCGCTGGGGCCGGCCGCGCAGGTCACCGATCTGCTGCTGCAGCTCCATGCAGCGCCCGGCACGGGAGGAGTTGTCGGCGTTGATCGACTGGCCCAGGGCGGCCGCCCGCTGCTGGAACTCGGCCTCCTCGGTCCGTTCCGCCGCGCTGGCGGCGGCAGCCGCCAGCAGGATCATCAGGCCTGTTGCAACACGCATCGCTCCCTCCTCTTCCCTTACTGCCCGGCCGGCAGCCGGTACTCCAGCCTGGGCCAGCTCGCCAGCCCCACCGCCTTCTCCACCCTCACCTCGCCGCCATCCTCATCCTCGGCGATGTCGGCGAAGAATGAGCGCAGCCGCATGGGACCGCCCCCCCGGATCCCCTCCAGCGCCCCGGTGCCGGCGATCAGTTCGATCTTCCCGCGGCAGTCACCGATCCCGCCGCTGCAGGACCAGCGCGCGAACACCCGGTTGCCGCCAGAGGTCTCGAAGATGCAGCGCCCGGAGGCAGTTGCACGCTGAGCGGCGTAGTCCACCTCCTGCATGCCGGGGCAGCTGAACTCGGCGGCATCCATCGGCTCGTCCCCCTGCGCCTCCAGGATCATCACCCCGGAGAAGACACCGACGAACAGCAGGCCATCCTCACCGGTACGGTAGGCGCTGCCTTCCGCGACCCAGGGACCCTGGGCCTGGACGGTGCGGCTTCCGCCGGCGGAAACGGGGATGGCAATGACCAGAAAGAGGATGGCGGCGACGATTCGAAAGGGCATGGCGACCTGGTTACCTGTCCGGTTTACGCCGGCGACCGCGGCATGGAGTTGCGAGAATACCGGTAAACGGGGCATCACGCCACGCCTGTCGGTGTCGGGGTTCGCGGCGGGGGTGCCGCCACTTCGGCAACCGCACGGGGCTGTAAGAGCGCCGCCCCGGCGCGAAGGAGGGTGCCACCCCCACCCGGTTCGCGGCTGGGGCGCCGCTTGTATGTTTGTTCCCGATAGGTCAGAAAAGACCTGTCGGGGCGGAGGGACGAGCGCCGCATCTGGCCTTGGTACAGACAGTAGGAGAAATCGTCCCGCCCTCACCCTTACCGCCAATAAGGAATCTATCGGCCAGTTTGGACCGACGATTTTGACAAGCCAGCGAATGGGTGAACCCCGACAAGCCTGCTTTTACCTTAGTCGGGAGA